>NZ_JBJDMY010000014.1:0-180269 GCF_044900305.1 Agrobacterium sp. NPDC089420
GTGACGGCCTCTATCAACTGTTCAGGTTGGGATTATCAAGAGCGGGCGGAGGCCAAAGCCAGCAAACGGTCTCAATCGACCAGGACCCCGACGGCGTTCCGCCCGCAACCCTTATAACACAAGCGCAATACACAGGACCCCGGATCTAGTCCGGGGTGACGGTGTGTGAATATTCCGGGTTCGCCACACTCGAGCCCAGGGCAGATATTGTCATCCGCTCTGTGCCTGAACCAGAAGCCTCAGCTCATCTGGCTGACGAATTTGGTCTCCAGATAGGCCTGAACCGCTTCCGAACCGCCTTCCGTGCCATAACCGGAATCCTTGATGCCGCCGAAGGGGACTTCGGGAAGCGCAAGGCCGTTATGGTTGATGGTCAGCATGCCGGCCTCGACCTGATGGCCGAGCGCGTGCGCGGTCTTGACCGAGCCGGTGAAGGCATACGACGCAAGGCCGAATGGCAGGCGGTTGGCTTCGGCGACCGCATCGTCGAAGCTCGAGAAGCGGTTGATGATCGCGACCGGGCCGAACGGCTCGTCATTCATGATCTTGGCGGTGGTCGGCACATTGGTGAGAACCGTCGGTTCGAAGAAATTGCCCTTGTTGCCGATACGGCGGCCGCCGGTCTTCAATTCGCCGCCATGGGAAACGGCGTCGTTGATGAGGCCCTCCAGTGCGGGAATGCGGCGCTCATTGGCGAGCGGCCCCATGATGACGCCGTCTTCCAGACCATTGCCGACCTTGATGGCCTTGGCGGCTTCCACGAAACCCTCGAGGAAGCGGTCGGCAACGCCGTCCTGCACGAGAAAGCGGGTGGGGGCGACGCAGACCTGGCCGGCATTGCGGAACTTGGCGAGTGAGGTCACCTCGATCGCCTTGTCGATGTCGGCGTCGTCGAAGATCATCACCGGCGCGTGGCCGCCGAGTTCCATCGTGGCGCGCTTCATGTGCCTGCCGGCAAGCGCCGCCAGATGTTTGCCGACGGGAGTGGAGCCGGTGAAGGAAATCTTGCGGATGACCGGATGCGGGATCAGATATTCCGACACTTCGGAAGGCACGCCGTAAACGAGACCGATGACGCCCGCCGGCACACCCGCATCCACGAAGGCGCGGATGAGTTCGGCCGGTGACGCCGGTGTTTCTTCCGGCGCCTTGACGATGATGGAGCAGCCGGTGGCCAGTGCTGCGGAAAGCTTGCGGACGATCTGGTTGATCGGAAAATTCCACGGCGTGAATGCCGCGACCGGACCGACCGGCAGCTTGATGGCAAGCTGCGAAACGCCTGCCGCCCGCGCCGGAATGACCTGCCCATAGGTGCGGCGCGCTTCTTCCGCGAACCAGTCGATGGTATCGGCGGCGCCCATGATCTCGGTGCCCGATTGCGCCAGCGGCTTGCCCTGTTCGCGGGTCATGATATAGGCGATCTTGTCCTTGCGCTCACGCAGGATATCGGCAGCCTTGCGCATGATCTTCGACCGCTCGAAGGGCGAGGTGTCGCGCCACAGCTTGAAGCCGCGCTCGGCGGCGGCAAGCGCCAGATCGAGGTCTTCCTTCTCGGCATGGGCGATCGCGCCGATGATCTCGTCGGTTGCCGGATCGGACACGGCGATCGTCTTGCCGGAAACGGCGTCTCGCCATTCGCCATCAATGAGAAGTTTGATGTCGGGATAGGTGTGCATGGGGGCTACCTTCATGATGCGGCCGATACGGCGAAAGCCGTCCGGCCCGGAGACGTGAACAGAATTTTCCTGGCCGGACGAAATCCGGCATCGCGGCTTTCGCTGCGCGGAACGGGTGTCTCGTGTATTTCCGGCGCGGGGTTTGTGGTGTGCCGGAAACGGAAACGACAGCCTTTATATTAAGGTGCGGGTGGCAGGTTTCAACCGTCCGCTCCGGCAATCGCCATGATTTTTCCGTGACGGGCAACCGCCTCGCGTCCCCTGGGGTCGGCGCGAAAACGGCCGCCGGATCACTTGCCATTTGCCTCGCAAGGCGAATCAGATTGTTTAGCCGGAAGAGCAAAGCCCTTTGCCACAATTCGGCCTTTGTCGGGCTGGACGGATGGGAAAAAATAGGTCCTGGCGGGGTGCCGGTTGCATCATAACAGGGCGCGCCCTGTGAAAAGCTATAATAAGATGGAAAACTTATCCAAAGGGTTTACTCAAAACCTAGAGAAAATACGGATAAAATCTCAGTGAGGATATAACATCCATTCCTGATATATATTACGGGACTCGGTTCCCTTGACCTACAAAGGTTCGCGAAAACCCTCGGCCTGAACGTTATCGATGGAGAAAAAGTATGAGTTTCGCCCGGGTACTTCTCAGTGCGTTCTTGTCGCTCGTGTGGCTTTCCTGTGCCGAGGCGGGGACAATCGCCAGACCGCAAGGAAAGCCGATCTTAACCATATCCGGCAACATAACCAACACCAATGCCGACGGCGCTGCGGAATTTGACCGCGACATGCTGGAGGCGCTGGGCATGGAAACCGTGGAGACGACAACGCCCTGGCACGATGGCCGTGTCCGTTTCGAGGGTGTGTCGCTGGCTAAATTGATGGATATCGTCGGAGCCAAGGGCACTAGTGTCACGGCGGTCGCCCTCAACGATTATGTCAGCACGATACCGGTTGAGGATTTTAAGAAATTCAACGTTATTCTCGCCATCAAACTCGATGGCAATTATATGACAGTTCGCGAAAAAGGGCCGTTGTTTGTCATCTATCCCTATGACAGCGACCCGGAATTGCAGAAGCAGACATATTACTCGCGGTCCGCATGGCAAGTTGCCAAACTGATAGTGGAATAAAGGTGCCGTTTGCGAAAACTTGTGGCGGTGATCATCTGTTGCTTCGTCCTGGCAACGGGCTATATCGCTTTCGTCATTGCCGAGCGGCAGACCGCTCTGCAGAAATTCGCCCGCTATAACGATTCGTGGGCAGTCAGTCAGACGGTTGCGGAATATCTCCGCCTCCAGAACAAGCTCGCCGTATTCGCGCTCAGCCCCGGCAGGATCGACCGGGACGAGTTGCAATTGCGTCTGGATATCATGCTGAGCCGCCTGGAGCTTTTGAAGCAGGGCAATCTCGGGGCCTTCATCAATGAAAAACAGCAGTGGCGCGATCTGGTTACGCGCCTCGATGCGATTCTGGCCCGTCTCGAACAGCAGATAAACAGCCTCAGGCCGGCCGATGTTCCGGATCTGCTCGCCTCGATGGGTGCGCTCGATGCGCCGATGACGACATTGGCGTCTTCATCGGTGGCCTACGACGTCAATCTGATCGATACCGCCCATGAGGATGTGCGCAAGCTGCATATCGTTTATACCGCGCTGGCCGGCGGCCTCATCCTGTGCGGCATCGCGCTGGTCATCCTGCTGCTGCGCCAGAACGATCTTTTGAACCGCGCGCAGAAAAGCATGCGCGGGCTGACGGACGACCTGCGCGCCGCGACGCTGGAGCTGCAGGCGAAGAATGTCCGGCTGGAACATGACGCCTATCATGACGCGCTGACGGGCTTGCCCAACCGGGCGCTGTTCCGGCAGGAACTGATCGAGAGGTTGCGCCGATCCTTCGGCGGCACCGGAACGACGGCGATCCTCCTGCTCGATCTCGATGGGTTCAAGGATGTCAACGATACGCTCGGCCATGATGCGGGCGATGCGCTGCTTCAGGCCGTGGCGCAGCGCCTTTCCGGCATCGGCGACGGGTATGACATGGTCTGCCGCCTGGGCGGCGACGAATTCGCCGTCGTCTCCGACGACCTGAACGAGGATGCCGCCCGCCGCCTCGCCTCTAAGCTCATCGATCAGATCAGCCGCACCTACCAGCTTGGCGAACAGGAGGTCAAAATCGGCACCTGCATCGGCATCGCCATATCCCATGGCGCCGTTGACGCAGACGAATTGTTCAAGCGCGCGGATCTGGCGCTTTACGAGGCCAAGGCCATCGGACCCGGCCGGGCAAGCGTCTTCAAGGTGCGTATGCAGAAGCAGCTGACCGAGAAGAAATCTTTCGAGGCCGATCTGCAAACGGCGCTGCAGAATGACGAGATGGAGGTCTATTACCAGCCGCAGGTGGCGACGCAGACACGCAAGCTCTGCGGTTTCGAGGCGCTTTTGCGCTGGAAGCATCCGGTGCGTGGCGATGTTCCGCCCAGCGTTTTCATTCCCGTCGCGGAACGGACGGGTCTCATCCATTCGCTTGGAAAATGGGTGATGGAGACCGCCTGCCGCGAAGCGATGGGCTGGGACGAGGACATGAAGGTGGCGGTCAATCTTTCGCCGGTCCAGTTCCACAGCACCAATCTCATTCAGAACGTCATGGGCGCGCTTGACAAAAGCGGGCTGGAGCCGAGCCGGCTCGAGCTGGAAATCACGGAATCGATCCTGCTCAACAAGAGCGACCAGACGATCAACACGCTTTCGCGGCTGAAGGCCGTCGGTATCAAGATCGCCATGGATGATTTTGGCACCGGTTATTCCTCGCTTGCCAATTTGCGCGGCGTGCCCTTTGACAAGATCAAGATCGACCGCTCGTTCCTGCGCGATATCACCAGCGATCGCGATGCGCTGGCGATCGTGGAATTCGTGGTCGGCGTCGGCCGCAGCCTGCGGATGACCACCATCGCCGAAGGCATCGAGACGGAAGAGCAATATGAATGCGTCAAGCGTCTGGGATGCGATCAGGTCCAGGGATATCTGATCAGCAGGCCGTTGCCGGCCAAGGAACTGGTGGCCTGGAGTTCCGTCTGAAAATTCCGCTTTCGCAGCATTATAAGCGTGTCGAATTTTTAACCGGATATGTCGGCGCCTGCTAAAACCGATATCGGTCGCCGCGCCGATGCTGTAGAGCATTGCCGGTCGGCACGGGATCATTGCGGTGAAACGACCGGTTTTTGCGAAAAGGCTTGAGACATGGAAATACTGGACGTGCATGGAGTTGCCCTGCCTCTCTCTTCCGACGAGGTATCGCCCGTCATCTGGCAGGCGCTGACCGACGGCAGCTATGAGGCGAAGGAGGCCCGCAGCGTCCTGAAAGCCGTCAGGCCCGGCGACCGCGTGCTGGAACTGGGGTCCGGCATCGGCATCATCACCTCCATCATCGCCGGCATAGAGAATGTTGCGGTGTGGGCTTTCGAGGCCAATCCCTCCACGGCGGCGCTGGCGGAACGGGTCATCAAGGCCAATTGCCGCGGCAATGTGGTGTTTTCGCAGGGGCTTCTCACCGCCGATGCCCCGCGCTCCTATCCTTTTTATGTCCGCAAGGATCTCTGGATGTCGTCCATGGACGAAAATCAGGGGCCTTATGAACAACGCATCGAAATCTCCTCCGACAATATCGACCAGTTTATTGCAAGCCACGGCATTACCGCCCTTGTGATGGATATCGAGGGTGCTGAACGCGACCTGCTCGGCAGGGCCGAGCTTGCCGGCGTGGAACGGATATTCGTCGAGTTGCACGATCACCTTTATGGCCTCGCCGGGGTTCGCGATATCACGCGGGCGTTGACGGCGAAGGGATATGCCTATGACCCGCGCGGTTCACGCGGACCTTGCGTATTGTTCTCGAAAGATGACAGCCCGAGGGAATACGACCCCGAGGTGGATTGAGACGGCGGCCCGCCGCTTCACGGCCCAAGGCGAATTTGCGGAACCCTCCATCCGCCACCGCGTTCTCATCCCGGAATGAGGGCGCGGAGCGGTTGGGTACGTGTGCCGGCATGGCCGTGGGGATCGCAGAGATAATTTCATAATCAGCAATTCATTGCCAATTATTGTTGCAATTGTTGCAGCCCCTGTCCTGCGTCATCATCCCTCCATCAAACCGGCGCACAACTGAGACCGCACCGGAAGACGCCACCGCAACCGAAGGAGAAACGATCATGGGCTTTGTTAAGACGACAGACGGAACCGAAATCTTCTATAAGGACTGGGGTCCGAAGGATGCCCAGCCGATCATGTTCCACCATGGCTGGCCGCTCAGCGCCGATGACTGGGACGCGCAGATGCTGTTCTTCGTTTCCAAGGGTTTTCGTGTTGTTGCCCATGACCGCCGCGGTCACGGCCGTTCTGCCCAGGTTGCCGACGGTCACGACATGGACCACTACGCCGCCGACGCCTTCGCCGTCGTCGAAGCTCTCGATCTGAAGAACGCCGTGCATATCGGCCATTCCACCGGCGGCGGTGAAGTCGCCCGTTATGTCGCAAAACACGGCGAACCCGCCGGCCGTGTCGCCAAGGCCGTTCTCGTTTCCGCCGTGCCGCCGCTGATGCTCAAGACCGAGGCCAATCCGGAAGGCCTGCCGATGGAGGTTTTTGACGGCTTCCGCTCGTCGCTCGCCGCAAACCGTGCGCAGTTCTTCCGCGATGTGCCGGCCGGCCCGTTTTACGGTTTCAACCGCGATGGCGCGACCGTGCATGAAGGCGTTATCCAGAACTGGTGGCGGCAGGGCATGATGGGCAGCGCGAAGGCCCATTATGACGGCATCAAGGCCTTCTCCGAAACCGATCAGACCGAGGACCTGAAGAATATCAGCGTTCCGACCCTGGTGCTGCATGGTGAGGACGACCAGATCGTGCCGATTGCCGACTCCGCGCTGAAATCGGTGAAGCTGTTGAAAAATGGCACGCTGAAGACCTATCCCGGCTTCTCGCACGGCATGCTCACCGTCAATGCCGATGTGCTGAACGCCGACCTTCTGGCCTTCATCAAGGGCTGATTTTGGGGGGAAGTGAATGCGGCTTAATATGAGGCCGCATTTCGTGATTGGTCCACGACCTGTCCCTCGGATTTGACGTCATCCTCGGGCTTGACCCGAGGATTCACAGCAACACGAAGAATAAATCCTCGGGTCAAGCCCGAGGATGATGGCGCGTGTGGAGGTGGGGGACGGAGGTATTTCGCGCCTCATGTCGTCAGACCAGCTTTGCCCTCCAAGCGTCGCGGTAGGAACCAAGCCCTTCAATGGCGCCAGGAGCGAAATGGCGCTCGCGACCGGCAAGCGGTTTGATGCCGGTGAGCAGGGCCGCACCTGCGCTGGTGCCGGTGGATCCTTCGACCGCTATTACTTCGGTCCCGGCAAAGCCGGCCAGAGCCTTCAGATAAAGTGCGTTACTGGCGAAGGGGCCTTCGACAAGGATCGGACCTTTCCGCCCGATAAGCGAAAGGCTGCACTCCGTCATCAGGGCGAGATAAAGCGCTGTAGCCGCGTGACGTTCCGCAGCCGTGGCGTTTTCGTCTGATATCCAGCGCGCCGTTTTCTCGGGAAAAGGACCGGAGCCATTAACGACGCTCGGCAAAAGCGTCATGCCCTTGGCAATCACGCCGTCGAGCGCGGCTTCAATCTCATCGTCCTTCGCCGGTCCGAATTGCTGCGCCAGCATTTCATATTCCCGGCCGCCCATGAAACGGGAGGAGGGAACGGGGCGTCCCAGGGCATCGACATTCAGGAGCGTATCGCGGGCGGGATCCAGCATGCCCGCCGTGCCGCCAATGGCGAAATTCACCACCCAGGTGCCGGTGGACACCACCGAAAACTCACCCTCCCGACGCAAAAGATGAGGCAGGAGCGAGGCGTTGGAGTCGTGAATGCCGCAATAGACCGGCATATCCGGTGAGAGGCCGCTTTCCTGCGCCAGCGATGGGCGGATTGTTCCCAGCACGTCGAAGGCGGAGCGGACCGGGGCCATCAAGTGTTCGACACCGAGATGTTTGACGAGCGATGAAAAGCCCTTGCGCCGGGGGTCCCAGAGATCGGTATGACACCCGAGCGACGTCGTTTCGGTCGCCTGAACGCCGGTTAGCCGCCCAGCCCAATATTGCGGATAGGTAACGATGCTCTTTACCCTGGAGAAATCGTCCGGAAAGGCCTCTTTCTGAAAATGGATCTGTGCGCCAAGGTTCAGTCCCACGGGAAGCTGTGGTGAACCGGTCTCGGCGAAATTGGGCCTGATGCGGCGATAGGTCTCCTGAATGGCTGCGGGATAGCTGTGTTCATAATCGAGCACGGGCATTGCGAGATCGCCGTTCCCATCCAGAAGCGCCGCCGAAGCGCCGTGGGTGGTGATGGAAATCGCATCGAAACCCGGCTTCTGGCCAAATCTTCGAAGCGCGGAAAGAATGAAGCTCCACAGCATCTCCACATCGTAATGCGGATAGGGGCCATCGCGCAGAACGGGGTTCGTCCGTTTCTCGCCGGCGATTTCCTCGCCGCTGCCGGTGTCGATGACGACGACCTTGGCATTGGTCTTGCCGATATCGATGACCGCGACACGGCCCGGTTGGATGCTGTTGCTCATGGCAGATGGAACACCGTCACCAGGTCTTTTGCGACGGGCGAATTGTCTGGGTTGCTCTCCATGATATCGGCCATATGCGCCCACCATTTCTTCATCACGGGATGGTCGGGCAAAGCCGCCATGCCGTGGTTCCTCTGCCGTGTCAGCACGCCGAACAGGATATTGGTTTCCGGGTCGAGATGGATGGAATAATCGCTGACCCCTGCCGCGTGCAGCAGCGCCACCAGGTCCGGCCATATCGCGTCATGGCGTTTTTTATATTCGGCCTCTTTCCCGGGAAAGAGTTTCATCTTGAAGGCGTGTTTTTCGAGTTCCGGCATGGCTTAACTTCTCATGGTCCGAAGGCGGCGAACGACGATGGGGATGGCGATGGTGACGATCAAAAGCAGGCCGACGAAGATCGACATGACGATGCCAGGCACGTTCAGAAGCCCCAGTCCGAAGGTGACGAGACCCATGACGAAGGCGGCGATAACCACGCCGGCAATGGTGCCGGAGCCGCCGAGAATGGAAACGCCGCCCAGCACCACCATGGTCACCACCTCAAGCTCCCAGCCCTGCGCGATGGACGGGCGGGTGGAACCGAGCCGCGAGGTGAGGCAGACGGCGGCGATGCCGCTCATCAGGCCCGTCAGCAGGAAGAGGATGAACTTCACCCGCTCGACGGGAATGCCGGAGAAGCGCGCGGCGAAGGGATTGGTGCCGATGACATAGACCTGCCGGCCGAAATTGGTGGCGTGCAGCAGAATGGCGAAGAGGACGGCCATGGTGATGAACAGCACGAATTCGAAGGAGATGACGGAAATCACGTATCCCTGACCGAAATAGGCGAAATCGGTCGGATATTTGCCATAGGCCTGATCGCCCAGCACCATGTAGGAAATGCCGCGAAACAGGCTCATCGTGCCGATGGTGACGACGATGGACGGCAGTTTCAGCCCCGCGACGAGAAAGCCGTTGAACGCCCCGCAGAAAAGCCCGGTGCCGATGCCGATGGCGACGAGGCCAGGCGTGCCGACCCCCATCTGCACTGCAGCCCCCATGGCGGTGGAGGCAAGCGCAATGATGGCGGCGACGGACAGATCGATTTCGCCGGCGATGATCAGCAGCGCCATGGCAAAGGCGATGATCGCCTTTTCGGTGAAGTTGAAGGTGGCGTCCGACAGGTTCCAGGCATTGAGGAAATAGGGCGAGGCGAGCGAATTGGCGATGAAGATGAGGATCGCCACGCCAAGCAGCAACACTTCCCAGCTGGCCATGATGCGGCTGAGCGGTGTGCCGAGCCGGTCGGGAATGATGCGCGGGGCCTGTGTGGGTTGAGAATGCGTGCTCATGCGGATGCTTCCTTGCCATGCTCTGCCGCGGCCCGGTCGCGCAGAATGATGCGGCCTTTTCTGGCTTCGGCGCGGGCGTTGAAGACGACGGCGAGGACGATGACCACGCCGGAAATCGCCATCTGCGCGAAGGGCGAAATGCCGATGACGGGCAGCGCGTTCTTGATGACGCCGAGGAAGAGCGCGCCGAGAACGGCGCCGGCCACCGAGCCGATACCACCGGCAATCGAGATGCCGCCGATCACATTGGCGGCCACGCTGTCCAGTTCGAAACCGGCGGCGATATCCACATAGGCGACGGCATAACGCGAGACCCAGAGATAGCCGGCGAGCCCGGCAAGCGCGCCCGACAGCACAAAGGCGAGAAAGCGGGTGCGGCCGACATCGATACCCGCATAGACCGCCGCACCCGGATTACCGCCCGACGCATAGGCCGAGCGGCCGAAGGAGGTGCGGGTGAGCACCAGCCAGGCGCCGGCGACGATGAGGATCGCCACCCATGAAAGAACCGGCATGCCGAGGATCACGGTGCGCGGCACGTTGAGGAAGGTCGGTGAAAGCTGGTGCGCATTCACCCAGCCGCCGCCGGACAGCACGAAAGCCATGCCGCGATAGATGGTGAGCGTGCCGAGCGTGACGACGATGGGCGGAATGCCGAGCCACCAGACCAGAATGCCATTGAGCGAGCCCAGAAACGCGCCGATGCCGACCGCCATGGCGATGAGAAGCGGCAGCGGAATGCCCGGAAAGGCGGCGTTGGTCATCGCCACCGCCATGCCGGTGAAGGCGAGATTGGCGGCAACCGAAAGATCGATGGATTTGGTGAGAATGACCGCCATCTGGCCAAGCGCCAGAATGATGAGGATGGACGTGTCATTGAAAATATTGACGAGATTGCCGGGCCGGCTGAAACCGGGCGCGCGCAGCGCAAAACCGGCGATCATGATGAGGATGATGCCCGCCAGCAGCCATTCGCGATTTTTGAGTAGACGTTGCATGTGGTTGCCCCTCTCAGGCATTGCCGGTGGCGGCGCGCACCAGCTTTTCCGGAGAAAAATCGGCGCGCTCGAACTGGCCCGCCATCAGGCCTTCGCGCATGACGATGGCGCGGTCGGACATGCCGAGGATTTCGGGAAGTTCGGATGAAATCATGATGATCGACAGGCCTTCGGCCGCAAGTTCGCTGATGAAGCCGTGCACGGCGGCCTTGGAGCCGATATCGATGCCCTTGGTCGGTTCGTCGAGAATGATGACCTTCGGCTGGGTGGCGAGCCACTTGCCGATCACCACCTTCTGCTGGTTGCCGCCCGAAAGCGTGCCGACCGGCACCGAAAGAGCGGCGGCGCGCAGGTCGAGCCGCGCGGCATATTTGCGCGCCAGCGCGAATTCGTTGGCGGCGGTCAGAAACCCCTTGCGCGAGGTGCGGGTGAGGGAAGGCAGCGACATGTTCTGATAGATTGGCATGTCCAGCGCCAGCCCGTGGCGGCCGCGCTCTTCCGGCACATAAACGATGCCGGCGCGGATCGCATCTTCCGGCGAGCGGATGGTGAGCGGCCGGCCGTCCAGCGTCACCTCGCCTGAAGCCGGGCGGGTGATGCCGAAGAGCGACTGGCAGAGTTCGGAGCGCCCGGCGCCGATCAGCCCGTAAAGGCCGAGAATCTCGCCCTTGCGCAACTCGAGCGAAATATCGCGGAATTCCGTCTGGTGCGAATAATCGCGTACCGAAAGAACCGTCGAGCCGAGTGTGACCGCCTGCTTGGGAAAGGCGTTCGTCACATCGCGGCCGACCATCAATCGCACGATCTCGTCCTGCGGTGTGGTGGCGAGCGTGCCGGCCCCGACCATCCTGCCGTCGCGGAAAACCGCATAATTCTCGGCGATTTCATAGACTTCATCGAACTTGTGGCTGATGAAGAGGATGGCCTTGCCCTGCCGCTTCAGGTTTTCGACGATGCGGAAGAGATCGTCGATCTCCTTGCGGGACAGGGCGGCGGTCGGTTCGTCCATGATGACGATCCGCGCTTCGACGGACAGCGCCCGGGCGATGGCCACGAGATGGCGCTGCGCGATCGACAGGTCCTTCAGCCGGATGGAAGGATCGATGGTGCTTTCCAGCTGCTCCAGCAGGATTCTGGCGCGGGCATTGATGGTTTTCCAGTCGATCAGGCCGAAACGTCCCTTCGGCGCATGGCCGAGGAAAATGTTTTCGCCAACCGAAAGCTCGTCGAACAGCACGGTCTCCTGATGAATGGCGGTCACGCCGGCATCGATGGCGTCCTGCGCGCCGTGAAACGTCACGGCCCTGCCATCCAGCAGGATTTCACCCTCGTTCGGGCGATAGATGCCGGTGAGGATCTTGACCAGCGTGGATTTTCCCGCACCGTTCTCGCCGATCAGCGCGGTGACCTTGCCGGGGTACAGCGCGATATCGACGCCATCCAGTGCTTTGACGCCGGGGAATATCTGGCTGATGCCGCGCATTTCGAGAATGGGCGTGGCGCTCGAAGCCTCTGTCATGTTGATGGTTTGGGTTTCAGCACGCATCATCAGGTCTTACCGGTCAGTTTTGAATGAAGTGATCGGGGCCACCCCCCTCTGCCCTGCCGGGCATCTCCCCCACAAGGAGGGAGATCGGCCAGAAGAAAACGCTCGCTCACTCGCAACGTTAGAGACGGCCGAGAGGCCACCGCATATCGATCTCCCCCCTTGTGGGGGAGATGCCCGGCAGGGCAGAGGGGGGTAACCTCCGCACCGCCGGATATTATCAAGATCAAAAAATCTTCGAGAACTGATCGATATTCTTCGCGTCATAAACAAACGGATCGGCCATGGCCGCTTCGCTGTTTTCGCCAACCTTGATCTTGCCCATGCGGCCTGCCTCGATTTCCGAGCCGGGCTTGCCGTCTGTCTCGCCCTTCACGAGGCGATAGGCGATCTGGGTGGCGGAATAACCGAGGTCGATCGGGTTCCAGATGGCGAATTCCTTTGTCGCGCCCGACTTGATGGCGCCGGCCATTTCAGACGGCAGGCCAAGGCCGGTCACATAGACCTGACCGATCTTGCCCGCATCCTTAACGGCCTGTGAGGCGGCAAGAACGCCGACTGTCGTCGGCGCGACGATGACCTTCACGTTCGGCTGCGAGGAGAGCAGGCCCTGCGCTTCGCGGTAGCTCTTGTCGGCCAGGTCATCACCGTAAACCGTGGTGACGAGATTGAGGCCGGGGAAATCCTTCAGCTGCTTCTTCATCTCGTCGATCCAGATATTCTGGTTCGTGGAGGTGGTGGTGGCCGAAAGAATGGCGAAATCGCCCTTGCCGCCTTCCAGATGCGCGGCGGCGAGCTGCAGGCACATCTTGCCGATCAGCGCGTTGGACGAGGGATTGAGCTGGAGAATGCGGCCCTCGGGCGCCACGCCGGAATCCCAGGAGATGACCTTGATGCCGCGCTGCGCCGCCTTCTTCAGCGCCGGAACGACGGCGTCGGGGTCGTTGGCGGAAATGGCGATGGCATCGACGCCCTGCGCGATCAGCGAATTGATGACCTCGATCTGGCCTTCGGCCGTGGTGCTGGTCGGACCCGTATAGATGATCTGGACGCCGCCGAGATCCTTCGCGGCCTCTTCAGCGCCCTTGTTGGCGGCTTCGAAAAAGCCGTTGCCGAGCGACTTGACCACCAGCGCGATCTTCACGTCGGCGGCCTGGGCAACGCTGCCAAGTCCGGCGACGGAAAGTGCCGCGCCGAGCGCCAGAACGCTCGTCAATGTTCTGCGTGTAAATTTCATGTCCCTTTTCCTCCCGTTTTGAAACCTGTTCTTCCCTTCGGCGCTCCTCAAGCGACCGAAGAGGAATTCTCTTCATCCGGCGGACCGGCTGTTTTGATATCCGCACCCGCGCCGGCGATCAGCAGCTCGACACCGGCATCTTCCACCATTCTTGCCGCCTCATCGGTAATCCCGTCATCGGTGATGATGGTCGAGACGTTTTCGAGCGGGCAGAGAATGAGGCTGGATCGTTTCCTGAATTTCGAGGAATCGACCATCACGATCAGTTCTTCGGCCTGCCGCATCAGCTTCTGTTCGCTCTGGATGACCAGGGCGTCGGATTCCATGATGCCGAGAGCGCCCACGCCCTGCGCCCCGAGAAAGATCCGCCGCGCATAAAAATTGCGGATCGCATCATTCTCGAAAGGTGACAGGATGAGGCTCTGGTCGCGATAGATCGCGCCGCCCGGCACGCTGACATTGCACTTTGAATGTTTGATCAGATGTTCGGCTATGGCAAAGGAATTGGTCATCACCTGCAGGCGCCGCGCCGCCATGTAATGCACCATCTGGAATGTGGTCGTGCCGCCATTCAGGATGATCGCGTCGCCATCGTTGCACAGATCGACGGCCTTGCGCGCAATTGCGCGCTTCTTATCGATATTGACTGATTCGGAGACGCGGAAGGGACGTGCAGCCAGGTTGCCGAGCTGCGGCGGATGCACCGCTTCCGCCCCGCCACGCACACGCCGCAACTTGCCCTGCACATGCAAAGACGCGATATCCCTGCGGATCGTCGCTTCCGACGCATCCGTCAGCTCGGCAATATCCTGCACCGTCACCACAGGTTTTTCCTGTATGGCGCTCAAGATGATGCGATGGCGCTCGCGTTCGTGCATGGGGTCCTCCTGATTGTGATTATTCGCAATCTCTTTACGTTGTCAATCAAGAACGATCAAATTAATCAATATCGCGCTGCAACATGAAAATTTATGATCGTTTTTGATTGACATTGTGGTTTTGGATGCGCGATACCTGCCATCAAAGGAGGCGGGCCGGTGTCGGCTCCGCGAACGCACATATGTGGGAGGAAGACATGACGGGAACATCCCGCCTTCTCGAAAGCCGTTGGGACGATGCCTATGCCAAAACGCTGGATGAGCCGGGCAAGCTGCTTTATCGCTCCAATCTTCTGGGCGCCGACAAGCGCATCACCAATTATGGCGGCGGCAATACGTCCGCAAAGGTGCTCGAGGTCGATCCGCTGACGGGCGAAAAGGTCCGCGTCATGTGGGTAAAAGGCTCCGGCGGCGATGTCGGCACCATCAAGCTCGATGGTTTTGCCACGCTTTATCTCGACAAGCTGGAAGCACTGAAGGGCATTTACAAGGGCGTTGCGGATGAAGACCGCATGGTCGGGTTCCTGCCGCACTGCACCTTCAACCTCAACCCGCGCGCGGCCTCCATCGATACGCCGCTGCATGGTTTCGTACCCTATGATCATGTCGATCACATGCATCCGGATGCGATCATCGCCATTGCCGCTTCGAAGAATTCGAAAGAGCTGACGCAGCAGATCTTTGGCGATGACATCGGCTGGCTGCCCTGGCGTCGCCCCGGTTTCCAGCTCGGCCTCGATCTTGAGGCTTTCGTCAAAGCCAACCCCAAGGCCAAGGGCGTGGTGCTGGAAAGCCATGGTCTCTTCACCTGGGATAATGACGCCAAGGCATGCTACGAGCTGACGCTCGCCATCATCAACAAGGCGATCGAATGGTTTGCAGAAAAGACCGAAGGCAAAGTGATTTTCGGCGGCGCGGTGGCCAAAAGCCTGCCGCTTGCCGAACGCCGCGCCATCGCCGCCCGGCTGATGCCGGAAATCCGTGGCCGCATTGGCCGCGAGGAGCGCAAGCTTGGTCATTTCGACGATCAGGACGCGGTTCTCGAATTCGTCAACTCGAAAGACCTGAAGCCGCTCGGTGCGCTTGGCACATCCTGCCCGGATCACTTCCTGCGCACGAAAATCCGTCCGCTCATCCTCGATCTCGATACGGTAAACCCGGATGTGGATGCGCTGACGGCGGGTCTGGACAAGGCACTGGAGGCTTACCGGGCCGATTATACGCGCTATTACGAGGCTTGCCGCCACGATAATTCGCCAAAGATGCGCGATCCGAACCCGGTGATTTTCCTGATCCCCGGCGTCGGCATGCTGTCTTTCGCCAAGGACAAGGCTACCGCCCGCATCGCCGGCGAGTTCTACGTCAACGCGATCAATGTCATGCGCGGCGCGTCCACCGTATCGGAATATCAGGGTCTTCCCGAGCAGGAGGCCTTCGATATCGAATATTGGCTGCTGGAAGAGGCGAAGCTGCAGCGCATGCCGAAGCCGAAAAGCCTTGCCGGCCGGGTGGCCTTTGTCACCGGCGGCGCCGGCGGCATCGGCCGGGCGACGGCGGAGCGGCTGGCGGGCGAGGGCGCCTGCGTGGTGCTGGCCGATATTGACGAGACGGCGCTGGACGCCGCCAAGGGCGATTTCGTCAAACGTTACAGCGCTGACGCGGTGCGCACCGTCAAGCTGGATGTGACACAGGAAGACGCGGTCATTTCGGCCTTCGCGGAAACGAGCGTGGAATTCGGCGGCGTGGATATTCTCGTCTCCAATGCCGGCATCGCTTCTTCAGCGCCCGTGGAAGACACCACGCTTGCCATGTGGAACAAGAATATCGACATCCTCGCCACCGGCTATTTCCTCGTGTCGCGGGAGGCGTTCCGGCTGCTGCGGCGTCAGAATCTCGGCGGCAACGTGGTCTTCGTCGCTTCGAAGAACGGCCTTGCCTCCTCGCCGAATGCCTCTGCCTATTGCACGGCGAAGGCGGCCGAAATCCATCTGGCCCGTTGCCTTGCTCTGGAAGGCGCGGAAGCGGGCATTCGCGTCAACACCGTCAATCCCGATGCCGTGCTGCGCGGTTCGAAAATCTGGAATGGCGAGTGGCGTGAGCAGCGTGCTGCGTCGTCCAAGATCGAGGTGACGGATCTCGAGGAACATTACCGCAAGCGCTCGATGCTGAAGCTGAACGTCTTCCCGGAAGATATCGCCGAGGCGATCTACTTCCTGGCGTCCGATGCTTCCGCGAAGTCGACCGGCAACATCATCAATGTCGATGCCGGCAATGCGCAGAGTTTCACGCGGTAGGAATTTCTGTCGATGCCGAACATAAAAGAAGACGCGATGCTTTGGTAAGTGGCCGTGTCCCTTCTTCCGTCATTCCGGCCTTGAGCCGGAATCCAGCCAGCCCAAGTCTTTGGGCTGAAAGGACTCTTCCCGCCGCACAGACGTGCGTCGACTGGATTCCGGCTCAAGGCCGGAATGACGGAGGAGATGGCCGTTAGGAACAGCATGCAACGGATTGGTGTCCGGGGAGGAAAAGATGACCGAGACGAAAATCGCCGCTGATATCATCGCGGCCGAAAACGAGAAGCGCGCCGGTGCGCTGAAAGACGATTATCAGGCGCTGGGCAACCAGCTTGCGCGCCGCAATGTCGAGATAGACGCCGTCACGGCCAAGGTGGCGGAGTTTTTCGTCGCCGTGCCATCCTGGGGCGTTGGCACCGGCGGCACCCGCTTTGCGCGTTTTCCGGGCACGGGGGAGCCGCGCGGCATTTTCGACAAGCTGGATGATTGCGCCGTCATCAACCAGCTGACGCGGGCCACACCGAATGTCTCCCTGCATATTCCGTGGGACAAGGAAGATCCGAAGCGGCTGAAAGCCCATGCCGATGCGCTGGGCCTTGGCTTCGACGCCATGAACTCCAACACGTTTTCGGATGCGCCCGGCCAGAGCAATTCCTACAAATACGGTTCGCTCAGCCATACGGATGCCGCCACGCGCCAGCAGGCTGTCGAGCACAATATCGAGTGCATCGAGATCGGCAAAGCGATCGGTTCAAAAGCGCTGACGGTGTGGGTGGGCGATGGTTCGAACTTCCCCGGCCAGAGCAACTTCACCAGAAGTTTCGAGCGTTATCTCGCCGCCATGGCCGATATCTACAAGGCGCTGCCGGATGACTGGCGCATCTTTTCCGAACACAAGATGTATGAACCGGCCTTTTATTCCACCGTCGTGCAGGATTGGGGCACCAATTACCTCATCGCCAATACGCTTGGCGAAAAGGCCTTTTGCCTCGTCGATCTCGGCCATCATGCGCCGAACACCAATATTGAGATGATCGTCGCGCGGCTGATCCAGTTCGGCAAGCTCGGCGGTTTCCATTTCAACGACAGCAAATATGGCGATGACGATCTGGATGCCGGTTCAATCGAGCCCTACCGCCTGTTCCTCGTCTTCAACGAGCTGGTGGATGCGGAATATCGCGGCGTAAAGGGCTTCCATCCCGCTCATATGATCGACCAGTCGCACAATGTGACGGACCCGATCGAAAGCCTGATCTCCAGCGCCAATGAAATCCGCCGCGCCTATGCGCAGGCGCTGCTGGTGGATCGCGCCGCTCTCGATGGCTACCAGCAGGACAATGACGCGCTGATGGCTTCCGATATGCTGAAACGGGCTTACCGCACCGATGTCGAACCTATCCTCGCCACGGCTCGGCAACTGGCCGGCGGTGCGATCGATCCGGTCGCGACCTACCGGGCGAGCGGTTACCGCAAGCGTGTGGCGGCGGAACGCCCGGCTTCGGTGGGCGGTAGTGGGGGTATTGTGTAGTCGTTCGATTTATGAGGGGTGCAAAGGCTGCCATCGGGGTCCGGTCAGGCCTTCTCGCCCCCAGAACGGGACGGCTTGCGCACCTGAAACGTATACTCCGGCCCTGGAAATGCACCGGAGCGCACCTCATCGGCATAAGCCGCCGCCGCTTCCGACGCCGCCGTACCGAGATCGGCATAACGTTTGACGAATTTCGGTTTGAAATCGGAAAACAGGCCGAGCATATCGTCGGAAACCAGCACCTGCCCGTCGCAGGCCGGCGACGCGCCGATGCCGACCGTCGGTGCGGCAAGCTTTTCCGTCAATTCGCGGGCAAGCGGCTCGACGGTGCCTTCCACGACGATGGCGAAGGCGCCCGCCTGATCGACGGCGATCGCATCGCGCCAGATTTTCTGCGTTTCCGCATCCGAATGGCCAAGCGAGCGGAAGCCGCCGGCGGTGTGGACGAGCTGCGGCATCAGGCCGACATGGCCAAAGACGGGAATGCCGCGCGCCACCAGAAAGGCGATGGTCTCGGCCATTTCCTCGCCGCCCTCCAGCTTCACGCCGTCGCAGCCGGTTTCCTGCATCAGCCGCACCGCATTGCGGAAGGCCTGTTCCTTCGATTCCTGATAGGTGCCGAAGGGAAGATCGACGATGACACAGGCGTGTTCGACGCCGCGCATGACGGCGCGGCCATGGGCGATCATCATATCCAGCGTCACGCCAACCGTCGTGTCCATGCCGTAAAGCACCATGCCGAGGGAATCGCCCACCAGCAGCAGGTCGCAATGCGGATCGAGCAGGCGGGTGATCGGCGTCGTATAGGCGGTGAGGCAGACGATGCGTGTCTTGCCCTTCATCTGCCGGATGGAGGCTGTCGTCAGCCGCTTGTGTTTGCCCTGGGCGCTCATTGTGCAGCCTTCCTCGTTTCAGTTCTGCCGCGGCCAATGACGCGGTTATCGAGAAGCCGTGTGTTGCCAACGCGCACGAACAGCGCCACCAGCACAGGTCCTGCCTGCACACAGTCAATGGGCGCGAGTGTCTCGGGATCGCGCACTGCAACCACTTCCGGCGAAGCCTGCGGCTCGGCGGCAATGAATTTTTCGATTGCGGCTTCAAAGGCGGCCGGGTCATCGAGGCCTTGATCATAAAGCCGTTCAGCCTCGTCGAGTGCGCGCGGTACGATCACGGCGGCGGCGCGCTGCTCGGGGCTCAAATAGACATTGCGCGAGGAGCAGGCCAGCCCATCCGCCTCCCGCACCGTGGCGACAGAAACCACCCGCACCGGCTGGGCAAGGTCTTCGACCATGCGGCGGATCAGGGTGACCTGCTGATAGTCCTTTTCGCCGAAATAGGTGGCATCCGGCTGGACGAGATTAAAAAGCTTGGTCACGACGGTGGTGACGCCGGCGAAATGCCCCGGCCGTACCGCGCCTTCCAGCTGGCTGCCCAGTTCCGGCACATCCACTACGGTCGACATCGGGCGTGGATACATCTCCGCTACCTCCGGCGCGAACAGAATATCGACGCCCGCTTCTTCTAGAAGCACGCTGTCGCGGGCAAGATCGCGCGGATAACGCGCCAGATCCTCATTCGCGCCGAATTGCAGCGGGTTGACGAAGATCGAGACCACCGTCACATCGTTTTCCGCCTTGGCCTGCGCAACAAGTGTCAGATGGCCGATATGGAGAAAACCCATGGTCGGCACGAAGCCGACGGTCTTGCCGGCGCGGCGAAAGGCGGCAATCGCATCCCGCAACTCGGCGACGGTTTTTACAAGGCGCATGGGGTCTCCTCCGGCTGCCCGATCGCCGTCCGGCGAAAGGTGCTGGATAGAACGCGATTTGCCGAACGGGGTCAACGCGGTGGCAGTCATTATATCGATTAGCTCCGCACGAGACGACGAATGCTGTGGCGAGGGCGGTTCAGGACCCGTTCGCCCATCGAGGCGGTCGTTTTTCTGCAAAAGCCTGCCGTCCTTCACGTGCTTCGTCGCTGCCGCTGATGGTGGCGATGGTGCTTTCGGCAAAAATCAGCCGCTGATGGGATGACATGTCGCGCATCGCCAGCAGGGCGGCCTTTCCGGTCGCAATGGCGCCCGGTGCATTCTGCCGCAGCTTTGTGAGCACATCCTCGATCAGACCGTCGAGTTCGGCCGGAGATGCGGTGCGATTGACAAGGCCGAGGCGTTTTGCCTCCGCAGCGCTGACCGGCTGGCCGAGATAGGCCATTTCCTGAAGCGCAGCCAAAGGTATCTTTGCCAAAAGCTTCGCCGCCACCATGGCCGGGAAAAGCCCGACCCGCACTTCGGGCAGGCCGAATTCGGCGTGATCGGCGGCATAGGCAAGATCGCAGGCGGCAACGAGGCCAAGGCCGCCGGCCAGAACCCGGCCATTGATGCGGGCGATGACGGGCTTGTCGCAGCTCTCGATGGCGCGCATCACGTCGGCAATGGGGTTCGTTCCGTCCCGTGACAGAAACATGCCGCCGGCGCTTTCCTTGAGATCGGCGCCGGAACAGAAACTGCGGTCTCCCGCGGCCGTTATCACTATGGCGCGCAGGCCACGATCGCCGGATGCCGCGCGGATGGCATGCGTGAGTGCATCCGTCATGGCGGCGTTAAGGGCATTGTGCACCTCGGGCCGGTTGAGCGTCAGCCACAGAACGTCACTGCGCGTCTCGTGTAACAACTCATCTGCCATGCAGGTCACCCTCCTGTTTTGCGGCAAGCAGCGCTTTTCCCGCGCGTGCCGCGTTCGGCCTGCCGAGATGCCGGCTGATCCAGTCACCGGTCTTCGCCACCGCCATCAGGTCGATGCCGGTTTCGATGCCAAGCCCCTGCAGCAGATAAACGACATCTTCGGTGGCGACATTGCCGCTCGCCCCCGGCGCAAAGGGGCAACCGCCCAGCCCGGCAACGGAGCTGTCGAAAACACTGATGCCCTCTTCAAGCGAGGCCAGCACGTTGGCGACACCTTGGCCATAGGTGTCATGGAAATGCAGGGCGATTTTTTCGCGCGGGATGCGGATCGACACCCGCTCGATGACATTGCGGATCTGGCTGGCCGTGCCAATGCCGATCGTATCGCCAAGCGAGATTTCATAACAGCCAAGGGCAACAAGCGCCTCGGCCATCGCCGCCACGTCATCGGGTGCAACCGTACCGTCATAGGGGCAACCGGCAATGCAGGAAACGTAACCGCGCATGCGGATATCACCAGCGGCGGCGGCCTGCGCGACATGGTGCAGGCGTTGAAGGCTTTCGTCGCGCAAGCAGCCGATATTATGCTGGCTGAAACCTTCGGAGGCGGAGACGAAAACGGCGATTTCCGTCACGCCGGCTTCCATGGCCGTCTCGAACCCTTTCATATTGGGAACGAGCGCGGGATAGGCTGTGCCGCGCCGCTGTTTCAGGCCCCGAAACACCGCCGTTGAACCCGCCATCTGCGGAACTCTTTTGGGTGAAACGAAAGCGCCAGCCTCGATCGCTGGCAAGCCGGCCGCGGCGAGCCGTTCGATCAGTTCGATCTTGACGGCGACGGGAACCTCGGCGCTTTCGTTCTGCAGGCCGTCCCGCGCGCCCACCTCGACGATCTTCACGCTGCGGGGCCACTCCATCTCACGTGCCCTCCGGCTCGAAATCCACCAGCGCTGCACCGGCAGCCACCATATCGCCTTCGGCACAGTTGATGGCGGCAACGATGCCTTTCGCCGGTGCGCGGATCGTATGCTCCATTTTCATCGCCTCCATCACCACCAGCGCTTCGCCGGCCTCGACAGCCGTGCCGGTTTGGCTGATGATGGCGCGGATAACGCCCGGCATGGGCGCTTCCAGACCGCCGGTATGGTTGGAGGAGTCGGCGATATCGATCGGGTCCGGCTGGCTGATGCGGAAGTGTTCGCCATCCAGCAAAAGCGCATGACCGCCACCCTCCGCAAAGAAGTAACCCTGGCATGTCCTGCCGTTGACGGTGGCACGCAAGCGGCCGTCCTCCAGCAGGTGGCCATCGGCACGGATCGCCCGCCCGCCGATATCCAGCGAAAAACTGTCCGCCTCATGAATGACGCCAAGGTCGATCGGCTGGTGCTGCATAACGAAATGCAGCGTTTCCCGCGCTGGCCCGTTCAGTCGAAAGGCGCTGGCGGCGTTCCAGGGGCTATAGGGATCGGCCTGTGCGGACGGGTTGGCGTTTCCATTTTTCCGGCTGAGAAGCAGGCCAAGCGCCGCCATCGCGATTTCATTTTCGCCCGTGGTCTGGGGAGAAAAAAGTGCTGCCTCGTTGCGGGCGATGAAGCCTGTATCCAGATCGGCCTTTGCAAAGCTTTCGAGCTTCGCAAGCCGCGCCAAGAAGGCGACATTGCTGGTGACGCCGCAGATCGCCAGTTTTTCCAGCGCCAGCCGCAGCCGCCGCATGGCGGCGGGGCGGTCCTGATCCCAGACGATCAGCTTGGCGATCATCGGATCGTAATGCACGGTGATGGCGTCGCCGGCGCGGATGCCGCTGTCGATCCTGAGATGCGGACCCTCATCGGGAAAGACGAGATGGCTGATCGTGCCGATCGACGGCAGGAAATCATGCGCCGGGTCTTCGGCGTAGATCCGCGTCTCGATCGCGTGACCGTTGATGCTGAGATCCGCCCAGCCTTCCGGCAGAGGCTCTCCGTTTGCGACGCGGATCTGCCATTCGACCAGATCGAGACCGGTAATATATTCCGTCACCGGATGCTCGACCTGAAGCCTGGTGTTCATCTCCATGAAATAGAAGTCGCCGGAAGGATCGAGCAGGAATTCCACGGTTCCCGCACCGCGATAATCGATGGCGCGGGCGGCGGCGGTTGCCGCGTCATACATGCGTTGCCGCAAGGCATCCGGCAGGCCGGGGGCGGGCGCCTCCTCCATCACCTTCTGGTGCCGGCGCTGGATCGAGCAGTCACGCTCGAAAAGCGAGACACACTTGCCGTGGCCATCGGCAAAGACCTGCACTTCCACATGGCGCGGCCGCTCCAGGTATTTTTCGATCAGCATGCGGTCATTGCCGAAGGCGGCCAGCGCTTCGCGTCTGGCGCCGGCAAGCTCCGCCGCGAAGTCTGGCTTTTGCCTGACGACGCGCATGCCCTTGCCGCCGCCGCCGGCCGAGGCCTTGAGCAGCACGGGATAACCGATCTTGTCGGCCTCGCTCGCCAGCCGTTTTTCAGACTGTTCGTCGCCATGATAGCCCGGAACGACGGGAACGCCCGCCTTTGTCATCAGCGCTTTTGCTTCGCTTTTCCCGCCCATGGCGCGGATCGCCTGCACCGGCGGGCCGATGAAAACGAGACCGGCTGAAGCGCAGGCTTCGGCGAAATCGGCATTTTCGGAGAGAAAGCCATAACCCGGATGGATGGCCTCAGCGCCGCTCTCTTTTGCCGCGGCGATGATTTTTTCCGCATCGAGATAGGAGGCGCGCGCCGGCGCCGGGCCGATGGCGATGGCCTCGTCGGCCAGCGCCACATGCATGGCGTGACGGTCGGCATCCGAATAGATCGCGACGGTGCGGATGCCCATCCCGGCGGCGGTGCGGATGATGCGGCAGGCGATTTCGCCGCGATTGGCGATCAGTATCTTCGAGAACATCGTCGCCTCACATCCTGAACAGGCCGAAACGGGTGGGTTCTATCGGCGCATTGAGCGCTGCGGAAAGCCCGAGGCCAAGCACCAGACGTGTATCCTTCGGGTCGATGATGCCGTCGTCCCAAAGCCTTGCGCTGGCATAATAGGGATGGCCTTCCCGCTCGTATTTCTCCCTGATCGGCTGCTTGAACGCCTCTTCGCCTTCCTTCGACCAGTGGCGGCCATCGGCCTCGATGCCGTCGCGGCGGATTTGCGCCAGCACGGAGGCTGCCTGCTCGCCGCCCATCACCGAAATGCGGGCATTGGGCCACATCCACAAAAAGCGCGGCGAATAGGCCCGCCCGCACATGCCGTAATTTCCCGCGCCGAAGGAACCGCCGATGATGACGGTGAATTTCGGCACCTTGGCCGATGCGACGGCGGTGACGAGCTTGGCGCCATCCTTGGCGATGCCACCCGCCTCATAGGCCTTGCCGACCATGAAGCCGGTGATGTTCTGCAGGAAAACCAGCGGGATGCCGCGCTGGCAGCAGAGTTCGATGAAATGCGCGCCTTTGAGCGCCGATTCCGAAAAGAGAATGCCGTTATTGGCGATGATGCCGACGGGATAACCATGGATATGGGCGAAACCGCAGACGAGCGTTGTGCCATAAAGCGCCTTGAACTCATCGAATTCGGAACCATCCACCAGACGGGCGATGATCTCGCGCACCTCGAAGGGTTTGCGCGTATCGGCGGGAACGATGCCGTAAAGTTCGTCCGCCGGATAAAGCGGCTCCGCCGACGCGCGAATATCCAGTTCCACCCGTTTGCGGCGGTTGAGGGTGGAGACGATCCGCCGGGTCAGCGCCAGCGCATGGCGGTCGTCGCGGGCGTAATGATCGGTGACGCCGGATTGCCGCGAATGCACATCCGCGCCGCCGAGGTCCTCCGCACTCACCACCTCGCCGGTTGCCGCCTTTACCAAAGGCGGGCCGCCGAGAAAGATCGTGCCCTGATTTTTGACGATGACGGACTGGTCGCTCATCGCCGGCACATAGGCTCCGCCCGCAGTACAGCTGCCCATCACCACGGCGATCTGGGCGATGCCCGCTGCCGACATATTGGCCTGATTATAAAAGATGCGGCCGAAATGATCCCGGTCCGGAAACACCTCATCCTGATTGGGCAGGTTCGCGCCGCCGGAATCGACGAGGTAGATGCAGGGCAGGCGGTTCTCCGTGGCGATCTCCTGCGCGCGCAGGTGCTTCTTCACCGTCAGCGGATAATAGGTGCCGCCTTTCACCGTCGCATCATTGGCGACGATGACGCATTCGCGGCCTGCGACCCGACCGATGCCGGTGACGATGCCTGCGGCCGGAACGGGTTCGTCATAGACCTCGTAAGCCGCAAATTGCGATAATTCGAGAAACGGGCTGCCGGGATCAAGAAGGCCATCGATGCGGTCACGCGCCAGCAATTTGCCGCGGGAAAGATGCCGTTCGCGGGCCTTGTCGCCGCCGCCTTTCGATATTTTTTCGACATGTTGGCGCAGGTCGTCCACCAGGCCGGACATGAAGGCGGTGTTGGCGGTGAAGGCGGGATCGCGGTTCAGACTGGATGTAAGCTTCATCGCATGTCCTCACCCGTTGCCCTTGACCAACTCGCGGCCGATCAGCATCCGGCGGATTTCGCTGGTGCCGGCGCCGATTTCATAGAGTTTGGCATCGCGCAGCAACCTTCCGGCCGGGCTTTCATTGACATAACCGGAACCGCCGAGAAGCTGGATCGCATCCAGCGCAACCTGTGTGGCGCGCTC
Organism: Agrobacterium sp. NPDC089420; assembly: GCF_044900305.1. Taxonomy (NCBI): domain Bacteria; kingdom Pseudomonadati; phylum Pseudomonadota; class Alphaproteobacteria; order Hyphomicrobiales; family Rhizobiaceae; genus Agrobacterium; species Agrobacterium sp. NPDC089420. The sequence continues at coordinate 25,502 of NZ_JBJDMY010000014.1, forward strand.
GGCGGCAAACAGGATTGCGCCCGCCGCATCCTGCCTCGTGATGCGGCCATTGTCGCAGGCCCGCGCCACGGCATAGACATAGGCGCGGGATGCGTTCATCGCCGAATAGATATCGGCGAGCTTGCCCTGCACCAGCTGGAATTCGCCGATGGGTTTGCCGAATTGCTTGCGCTCGCGGGCATAGGGCAGCACCAGGTCGATAGCGGCCTGCATGATGCCAACAGGGCCGGCAGCCAGCACGGCGCGCTCGTAATCCAGCCCGCTCATCAGCACCGTCACGCCGTCGTTCAGGCGTCCGAGGATGTTTTCCTCCGGCACCTCGCAATCCTCGAACACCAGTTCCGAGGTGGGCGAGCCGCGCATGCCGAGCTTGTCGAGTTTCTGGGCCGGGCGAAACCCCTTGAAGCCTTTTTCGATCATAAAGGCCGTGATGCCGCGCGGGCCGGCGGACATATCCGTCTTGGCGTAAACCACCAGCGTATCGGCCTCGTGGCCATTGGTGATCCACATTTTCGCGCCGTTCAGCAGGTAACGGTCGCCCCTGCGCTCCGCCTTCAGCCGCATCGAGACGACATCCGATCCGGCTTCCGTCTCGCTCATGGCGAGAGAACCGACATGTTCGCCGGAGACGAGCTTCGGCAGATATCTGTGCTTCTGCTCTTGCGTTCCCCAGCGGTGAATCTGGTTGATGCAGAGGTTGGAATGAGCGCCGTAGGAGAGGCCGATGGAAGCGGAGGCCCGGCTTATCTCCTCCATCGCCACGCAATGGGCGAGATAGCCCATGTCGGCGCCGCCGAACTCCTCTGAAACCGTGATGCCGTGCAGGCCGAGCTCACCCATTTGCGGCCAGAGTTGACGCGGGAACCGGTCGTCGCGATCAATCTCGGCGGCGAGCGGTGCAATTTTATCGTCGGCGAATGCACTTGCGCTATCGCGCAATGCTGCGATTTCCGGGCCGAGATCGGCATCGAAAATGGCGGCGAGGTTCAAACTCATCGCGTCTCCTCCTCCGGACGGCCTTTGCCGCCGTCCCCTTTATCAGCCGCCGGCGCCTCCTCCGCGCCGGCAACCCTTGATTATGGCGCGTCACCCCCGGTAAAGGCGGCGGAACGGCGCACGAATGTCTTGATGGCGAAATTGGACTGGATGCGCGACACGCCGGGAACCGTGGTCAGGAAATCAAGAAGCTCCTGATAATGCGGCAAGTCCCGCACCATGGCATGGATCAGGTAATCGGAACTGCCGCTGGTCTGATAACCGCCCACCACTTCCGGAATGGAAGCGACATGGTGCTCGAAGGTCGTCAGCGCTTCCTTGATCTGCCGCTCCAGCGTGACGGAGATGAAGACGCCCATATTGCCGAGCAGCCGGTTCTCATCGAACACGGCGGTATAACCGCGAATGATGCCTTCCTCTTCCAGCTTGCGCACGCGCCGCAGCGTCGGCGTGAAGGACAGGCCGATGCGGGCAGCCAGATCGCGCCAGCTTACCCGCCCGTCGTCACCGAGCACATGCAGAATCTTGCGGTCGAAGCTGTCGAGCTCAATCATGGATCATTTGCTCTACGATATGACTATTTGTTGGATCAAAGATATCGCCAATCAAAAAACTGTCAATCAAAATAGCTTTGAAATGAATTCGAGATAGTGATAGCGTTCACATCAGTCGCGGTCTGGAGGAGATGGTGGCTGTGGTCGTTCTCTCAAGCGGGAGGGCGATCAAAGGGAGGTGAATTTGGCTGTGCATGACCCTGTCGTGATCGTCGGGGCCGCCCGTACCGCTATGGGTGGGTTCCAGAGCGAACTCAAATCGGTGGCCGCGCCCGATCTCGGAGCGGCGGCGATCCGTGCGGCCGTCGAACGCGCTGCGGTTCCAGTTTCCGATATTGACGATGTGCTGATGGGCTGCGTGCTCACGGCCGGGCAGGGGCAGGCTCCGGCCAGACAGGCGGCCATTGCCGCCGGTATCCCCAATTCCATAGGCGCGACGACCATCAACAAGATGTGCGGCTCGGGCATGAAGGCGATCATGCTGGGCCATGACCAGATTGCGGCGGGAAGCTCTTGCGTCGTGCTGGCGGGCGGCATGGAAAGCATGAGCAACGCGCCTTATTTGCTGGATCGCGCCCGCAACGGCTATCGTCTTGGCCACGGCAAGATCATCGACCATATGTTTCTCGACGGTCTTGAAGACGCCTATGACAAGGGCCGGCTGATGGGCACCTTTGCGGAAGATTGCGCGCAAGACTACCAATTCACCCGCGCCATGCAGGATGATTATGCGCTTGCCTCGCTGGAGCGGGCGCGGCGCGCGATTGCGGAAGGGGCGTTCGAGGCGGAAATCGCGCCTGTCGGCGATATTTCCGTTGACGAGCAGCCGGGCAAGGCAAAGCCGGAAAAAATCCCGCAGCTGAAGCCTGCTTTCCGCGATGGCGGAACGGTGACGGCCGCCAATTCCAGCTCGATTTCCGATGGTGCGGCGGCTCTTGTTCTCATGCGGCGCTCCGAAGCGGAAAGGCGGGGCCTGTCGCCGCTGGCGACGATCATCGGTCAGGCCTCCTATGCGGATGCGCCCGCCGGATATCCAACGGCTCCCATCGGCGCGATAAAAAAGCTGTTCGAGAAAACCGGCTTTACGGCGAGGGATGTCGATCTCTTCGAAATCAACGAGGCTTTTGCCGTGGTGGCGATGGCGGCAATGCGCGATCTCGATCTGCCGCATGAGAAGGTGAATGTGCATGGCGGGGCGTGCGCGCTCGGCCATCCGATCGGTGCTTCCGGCGCAAGGATCGTCGTCACATTGCTGGCCGCCCTGCAACGTTATGGGCTGAAACGCGGCGTGGCGGCCGTCTGTATCGGCGGCGGCGAGGCAACCGCGCTCGGCATCGAGCGGCATTGAGGGGAGGCGGCGATGATCCTGAATGAAGCCCAGCAGCAGATCAGGGACATGGCCCGTGATTTCGCCCGCGAACGGCTCGCTCCCGGTGCCGCCGCGCGTGACCGGGAAAGCCGGTTCCCGAAGGAAGAATTGAAGGAAATGGGCGAACTCGGTTTCCTCGGCATGCTGGTCTCCGACGATTATGGCGGATCGGAAACCGGCGCCGTCGCCTATGCCTTGGCGCTGGAAGAAATTGCTGCCGGTGACGGCGCCTGTTCCACCATCATGAGCGTGCATAATTCCGTCGGCTGCGTGCCGATCCTCAAATTCGGGACCGAGGAGCAGAAGCAGTGGTTCCTGCCGAAACTCGCTTCCGGCGAATGGATCGGCGGGTTTGCGCTGACCGAACCGCAGGCCGGCTCCGATGCCTCCAATCTGAAGACCCGCGCCCGGCGGGATGGCGACCGTTATATTCTTGATGGCGCAAAGCAGTTCATCACATCGGGCAAGAATGGTGATGTCGTCATCGTTTTTGCCGTCACCGATGCGGCGGCGGGCAAGAAGGGCATCAGCGCCTTCATCGTGCCGACCGATACGCCGGGTTACGAAGTTATCCGGGTCGAGGAAAAACTCGGCCTGCATTCGTCCGATACCTGCCAGATCGCTTTTACCGAGATGGCGGTCCCAGTCGAATTGCGGCTGGGCGAAGAGGGGCAGGGGTATCGCATCGCGCTTGCCAACCTTGAAGGCGGCCGTATCGGCATTGCCGCACAGGCCGTCGGCATGGCACAGGCGGCTTTCGAGGCGGCGCGGGATTATGCCCGGGAGCGCAAGGCCTTTGGACAGGCGATTTTCGACCATCAGGCGGTGGCGTTTCGCCTCGCGGATATGGCGACACGCATTGAGGCGGCGCGGCAGCTGGTGCTGCATGCGGCGGCGCTGAAGGAGGCGGGTGAGCCCTGTCTTTCGCAGGCTTCAATGGCCAAGCTCTTCGCGTCCGAAATGGCTGAGCGCGTCTGCTCGGACGCCATCCAGATTCACGGCGGTTACGGTTACATGGCGGATTATCCGGTGGAGCGGATCTATCGCGATGTGCGCATCTGCCAGATTTACGAGGGGACCAGCGATGTCCAGCGCATGGTGATCGCGCGGAATCTTTGAGGGTGTGTTTGGGAAGGCGCACCCGACTTCCCTCATTCCTGTGCTCGTCACAGGAATCCAGCCAGCCCAAGTCCTTGGGCTGAAAAGAGTCTTTCCGCCGCGCGGACGCGCGTCGGCTAGATTCCTGTGACGAGCACAGGAATGAGGTGGTGGGAGCCATGTTTCGTCGTCGAGAGGCGGCGAAAGGAGGAGGAGTAGAATGGATATAACCGAAACGCCACATCTCAGCCTGCATGTTCCGGAACCCGCGGTGCGGCCCGGCGGGGAGCCGGATTTCTCCAATGTGAAGATTCCGCGAGCCGGCACCGTGCCGCGCCCGGAGGTGGACGCAGCACCCGAAAGCATGCGCGATCTCGCCTATTCGATCATCCGGGTGCTGAACCATCAGGGCGAGGCCGTCGGGCCATGGGCGGGGTTGCTTTCGGACGATGATCTGCTGGTGGGCCTGAAAAACATGATGCGGCTTCGGGCTTTCGATGCCCGCATGCTGATGGCGCAGCGGCAGGGCAAGACCTCCTTCTACATGCAGCATCTGGGGGAGGAGGCGGTGAGCTGCGCCTTCCGCAAGGCGCTGTCCAAGGGCGACATGAATTTCCCGACCTATCGGCAGGCCGGGCTGTTGATCGCCGATGACTATCCGCTCGTCACCATGATGAACCAGATCTATTCCAACGAACTCGACCCGTTGCATGGGCGGCAATTGCCGGTGCTTTATTCCTCGAAAGAACACGGCTTCTTCACCGTCTCCGGCAACCTCGCCACACAATATGTGCAGGCGGTTGGCTGGGCGATGGCCTCGGCCATCAAGGGCGACACGAAGATAGCGGCCGCCTGGATCGGCGATGGTTCGACGGCGGAGTCGGACTTTCATTCGGCACTGGTCTTCGCCTCCACCTACAAGGCGCCGGTCATTCTCAATATCGTCAACAATCAATGGGCGATTTCCACCTTTCAGGGCATTGCGCGCGGCGGCTCCGGCACATTTGCGGCGCGTGGGCTGGGCTTCGGCATTCCGGCGCTGCGGGTCGACGGCAATGATTATCTCGCCGTTTATGCCGTGGCGCGCTGGGCCGTGGAGCGGGCACGCCGCAATCTCGGCCCGACGCTGATCGAATATGTCACCTATCGTGTCGGCGCCCATTCCACCTCGGACGATCCGAGCGCCTATCGGCCGAAGACCGAATCCGAGGCATGGCCGCTCGGCGATCCGGTTCTGCGATTGAAGAAACATCTCACTCTGCGCGGTGTCTGGTCGGAGGAGCGGCACCGGCAGGCGGAGGCGGAAATCGCCGATGAGGTGCTTGAAGCGCAGCGCGAGGCGGAAAGCCACGGCACGCTGCACGAAGGCAAGAAGCCGCCGAAAAAGGATATTTTCGAAGGCGTTTACGCCGAGATGCCGCCGCATCTCGTCCGCCAGCGCCAGAAGGCAGGATGGTGACGCATGGCAAGAATGACGATGATCGAAGCCGTTCGCAGCGCCATGGATGTGTCCATGGAGCGCAGCGACGATGTCGTGGTGTTCGGCGAGGATGTGGGGTACTTCGGCGGCGTGTTCCGCGCCACGCAGGGGCTGCAGGGAAAATACGGCAAGACCCGCTGTTTCGACGCGCCGATCAGCGAATCCGGCATTGTCGGCACGGCCATCGGCATGGCCGCTTATGGCCTGCGCCCTTGCGTCGAAATCCAGTTCGCCGATTACATGTACCCCGCCTATGACCAGATCACCCAGGAGGCGGCACGGATTCGTTATCGCTCCAACGGCGATTTCACCTGCCCGATCGTGCTGAGAATGCCGACTGGCGGCGGCATTTTTGGCGGGCAGACGCACAGCCAGAGCCCGGAAGCGCTCTTCACCCATGTCTGCGGGTTGAAGGTGGTGGTTCCTTCCAATCCCTATGACGCCAAGGGGCTGCTGATCGCCTCCATCGAAGACCCCGACCCGGTGATGTTTCTGGAGCCCAAGCGGCTTTATAACGGTCCTTTCGACGGCCATCACGACCGGCCGGTGACGCCGTGGTCCAAACACGAGATGGGCGAGGTGCCGGAAGGGCACTACACCGTCCCCATCGGCAAGGCCGAAATCCGCCGCCCCGGAAACGCTGTCACCGTCATTGCCTACGGCACCATGGTGCATGTGGCTCTGGCGGCGGCGGAAGAGACGGGCGTGGATGCCGAAATCATCGATCTGCGCAGCCTGCTGCCGCTCGATCTCGATACCATCGTGAAGTCCGTCTCCAAAACCGGCCGCTGTGTGATGGTGCATGAGGCGACGCTGACCTCCGGCTTCGGGGCCGAAGTCGTGTCGCTGGTGCAGGAACATTGTTTCTATCACCTTGAGGCTCCCGTCGTCCGCGTCGCCGGATGGGATACGCCTTACCCGCATGCGCAGGAGTGGGACTATTTTCCGGGACCGGCCCGTGTGGGGCGCGCCCTTGTCGACGTCATGGAGGCCTGATTATGACGGAATATGTTCTTACCATGCCCGATGTCGGTGAAGGCGTGGCTGAAGCCGAACTGGTTGAGTGGAACGTCAAGCCGGGCGATCTCGTCCATGAGGACATGGTGCTGGCCGCGGTGATGACCGACAAGGCGACGGTGGAAATCCCGTCACCGGTGGCGGGCGTGGTCACCTGGCTCGCGGTGACGGTCGGAAACACGGTGCCGGTCAAAGCGCCGCTGGTTCGCATCGAAACCGATGTCGCCGCCGCTCCCAATGGCAGCGCGCCAGAAGCGGAAGCGCCAGCCCAGGCAATGGAAGCGCCGGCCGACATGACGGAGACGCCGCCACCCGTTGAGACCCAGCCGTCGGCGCGCCAGACCGAGGAGGCAGCGCCCGCCCCCGCAGCCGAACCGCACCACAAGCCGCTGGCCTCGCCTGCCGTGCGCCAGCGCGCCGACGATCTCGATATCGATCTCACCAAGGTCAAGGGAACGGGGCCGGACGGGCATATCACCCATGCCGATCTCGATGGGTTTTTAACGGTACGGGGCCGACCGGAACACCCCGAGCAGATGACGCCGCGTGACAGCGCCGTCGAGGAAGTGAAGGTAACGGGGCTGCGGCGCAGGATTGCCGAGAAGATGGTGCTGTCCGCCTCCCGCATTCCCCACATCACCTATGTCGAGGAAATCGACGTGACCGATCTCGAAGATCTGCGCGCGACGATGAATGGCAACCGCCGTTCCGGGCAGCCGAAACTGACGATCCTGCCGTTTTTGATGCGCGCGCTGGTGAAAGCCGTGGCCGATCATCCCGGCATGAACGCCACTTTTGACGATGAAAAAGCGGTCGTCAGCCACTATGAGGCGGTCCATATCGGCATCGCCACGCAGACACCGGCGGGCCTCACCGTTCCGGTCGTGCGCCACACGGAAACGCTCGGTCTGTGGGAATGTGCGGAGGAGGTCGCACGCGTCGCCGAGGCCGCCCGCACCGGCACGGCGCATCGGGAGGAACTGATGGGCTCCACCATCACCATCAGTTCGCTGGGAGCTTTGGGCGGTGTCGTGTCGACGCCGATCATCAACCATCCCGAGGTGGCGATCATCGGCGTCAACAAGATCGTGACGCGGCCGGTCTGGGACGGGACGCGTTTCGTGCCGCGCAAGATGATGAACCTGTCTTCGAGCTTCGATCATCGGGTCGTCGACGGCTGGGATGCGGCGGTCTTCATTCAGGCCGTGAAAGCGCTGCTGGAGAAGCCGGCGCTGATTTTCATCGAGTGAGAGGCTGCGACCGGCTCATCCCATCCCCACCTCCCTCATTCCTGTGCTTGTCACAGGAATCCAGTCAGCCCAAGTCCTTGGGCTGAAAAGACTCTTCCCGTCGCGCAGACGCGCGTCGGCTGGATTCCTGTGACAAGCACAGGAATGAGGGGAAGAACTGTGACACCAGTGTGGTCGATTTTAAGCCGCCGTTTTTAGCCCTTCACGGAACTGTTTCGCTGTCGGTATAGGCTTGCGTTCGCCATCTTCGGGTATAGAAGAGAAGAACGAGAAGCATGTTTTCTCACCACGATCATACTGGCGGACGAGGGCGCTCCGGTGCCCGGCGGTCCGCCGTCCGCCGGCAACCGAATGAAGAAGAAGGTCCTCCCATGCGCACTCCCAAACCCGTTGTCCTGACTATTCTCGATGGCTGGGGGCTGAACGAGGACACATCCAGCAATGCGCCGGTGCTGGCGAATACGCCGACCATGGACCGGCTTTTTACCACCTGTCCGAATGCGACGCTGACCACCTTCGGTCCGAAGGTCGGCCTGCCCACCGGGCAGATGGGCAATTCCGAAGTGGGCCACACGAATATCGGCGCCGGCCGTATCGTCGCCATGGATCTCGGCCAGATCGATCTGGCGATCGAGGATGGCAGCTTTTTCCGCAACGCGGCGATGCTTGATTTCGCCGCCAGGGTAAAGGCTGCGGGCGGCGTGGCGCATCTGATGTGCGTCGTTTCCGATGGCGGCGTCCATGGCCATATCCTCCACGGCCAGGCGGCGGTGAGGCTGATGGTCAGTCACGGTCTGAAGGTCGTCGTGCATGCCATCACCGACGGCCGCGATGTCGCGCCGCAATCGGCCGAAGACTTCGTGGCGGCGCTGGTGGCGAGCCTGCCGCAGGGGGCGAGCATCGGCACGGTGATCGGCCGTTATTATGCGATGGACCGCGACAATCGCTGGGAGCGTGTCGAAAAGGCCTATGACGCCATGGTGCTGGCGAAAGGCGAGCATGCGCGGGATGCGGTGAGCGCCGTTGCCCAGAGCTACAGGAACAATGTCACCGACGAATTCATCCTGCCGACGGTGATCGATGGTTATGAGGGTTTCAAGGCCGGCGATGGCCTTTTCTGCCTGAATTTCCGCGCCGACCGTGCCCGGGAAATCCTGCTTGCCATCGGAGCCGATGATTTCGACGGTTTTGCGCGGGAAAAGCCCTCCCTTTCGGCGCTGCTGGGCATGGTGGAATATTCCACCCGGCACAATGATTTCATGACCACGGCTTACCCGAAGCGCGATATCGTCAACACGCTCGGCGCCTGGGTGGCGAAGCAGGGGCTGACGCAGTTTCGCCTCGCCGAAACGGAAAAATATCCGCATGTCACCTTCTTCCTGAATGGCGGCAAGGAAGAGCCGGAAGTCGGCGAAGACCGCTTCATGCCGAAATCCCCCAAGGTCGCGACCTACGATCTGCAGCCGGAAATGAGCGCGGCCGAGGTGACGGAAAAATTCGTCGAGGTGATCGGCAAGGGTTACGATCTGATCGTCACCAATTATGCCAATCCGGACATGGTCGGCCATACCGGTGATCTGCAGGCTGCGATCAAGGCCTGCGAGGCGGTGGATCGCGGGCTTGGTGCTGTCGTCGCCGCCCTGGAAAAGGTCGGGGGGGCGATGCTGGTCATTGCCGATCACGGCAATTGCGAAACCATGGTCGACCCCGTCACCGGCGGTCCGCACACGGCCCATACCACCAATCCGGTGCCGGTCATCCTGTTCGGCGGCCCGCAAGGCTCAAAACTGCACGACGGCATTCTCGCCGATGTCGCGCCCACCCTGCTGCAATTGATGAATGTGCCGCTGCCGCCGGAAATGACGGGCAAGAGCCTGATCGACCTGTAGTCAAGCACCGCCGCGCGGGCGCCCTTAGCCTGCGCGGCGGTTCGTTTCCCATCGAACGAGCTTGGCGTTATGACTCTTTTGCGTAAAGCCGGTCGTGCACCAGCATGCCGGCGATCATGGCGCAGACGAAGAGGATGACCGGCGTAAGCCCGAGGGCGAGAGCCGAGAGCGCCGGACCGGGGCAGAAACCGGCAATGCCCCAGCCAAGGCCGAAAATCGCCGAACCGAGAATGAGCGGCCGGTCGATGGCGGTTTTCGCGGGAAGGCTGAAATTTTCGGCGAGGACCGGCTTCCGCAGCAAACGGGCGAGCAGCACGCCCGGAACGGCAACGATGACCGCGCCGCCGAGAACGAAGATCAGGCTCGGGTCCCAATGGTCGCTCGCCAGATTGAGAAAGGCTGAAACGCGGGCCGGATCGGCCATGCCGGAGAGCGAGAGGCCGAAGCCGAACAGCGCCCCGGCGGCGAGCGCCAGCGCAAGGCGCGCCATGGCCTGATGTTTCATGACAGGGCTCCCGTTATCGTCGCGGCGCAGATGCCGGTGACGAGGAAGGTCGTGGTGGCGGCGATGGAACGGCGGGAGAAGCGCGCCAGCCCCATGATGCCGTGACCGGAGGTACAGCCGGAGCCCATGCGCGTGCCGAAGCCTACGAGCAGGCCGGCGACGACAATCAGCGGCCATGGCGCCGCCACGGTGATGGCGGGAAACCGACCGAAGGCGGCGGCATAGAGATAAGGTCCGGACAGCAGGCCGGCCAGGAAAAAGACATCGGTAAAATGCCGCGCCTTGCCGAGGACCTTGCCCATGATGCCGCTGATGCCGGCGATCCGGCCGTTGAACAGAAACAGCAGAATGCTGGCAAGACCAAGCAGCATGCCGCCGAAAAGCGATGGCCAGTAGGGCGTCACGAATTTTCCTCCGCCGTGCAGAAAATGGCGTAGAGCGCCTCGATCAGCCGCGCCGCCTTTGCTTCGCTCAGCCGATAGAAGATTTGCTTCGCCTCGCGTCTTGTCTCGACCACACCGGCTTCGCGCAGGACACCGAGCTGTTGCGAAAGCGTGGGCTGGCGGATATCCAGCTTTACCTCCAGCTCGCCGACGGAAAATTCGCCTTGGGCCAGCGCGCAGGCGAGCATCAGCCGTGCGGGATGGGCAAGCGTCTTCAAAAGCACCGCGACGGCGGCCGCGCGCTCCTCCATGTCGGGAAGGGGAATTCCGGTGATATGGCGGGCCTGTTCCGGCTGGTTTCCCGTCACCATCGGCTGCCCTCCAGCACGTCGAGCGGGAATTTCAGATAACGTTTGCCGTTTGACTCCGGCTCGGGCAGGCGACCGCCGCGAATATTGACCTGCAGGGCGTGCAGAATGAGCTTGGGCATCGGCAAGGTGCGGTCCCGTGTTTCCCGAAGGCTGATGAAGCCTTCCTCCGTCATGCCGGCCAGATGCGGATTGCTGCGTTTCTGTTCGCCGACCGTGCTTTCCCATTTCGGAGCGCGGCCGCCGGGCTGATAGTCATGGCCGGTGAAAAGCCTGGTTTCATCGGGAAGGGCGAGGATGTCCTGGATCGAGGCCCAGAGTTCTCTGGCGCTGCCGCCGGGAAAATCGGCGCGCGCCGTGCCGGAATCCGGCATGAAAAGCGTATCGTGCACAAAGGCGGCGTCACCCACCACATAGGTCACGGAGGCGAGCGTATGTCCGGGCGAAAACAGGACGCGGGCTTCCAGTGAACCGATGTCGAACCTGTCGCCGGCTTCGAACAGCCGGTCCCATTGCGAGCCGTCGGTTTTAAGATCGGGCCAGTTGTATTTCTCCTGCCACAGCTTCTGTACCCCGGTTATTTTCGCGCCGATGGCCGTTCGGGCGCCGGTTTTCCGCTTCAGATAGTGGGCGGCGGACAAATGATCCGCATGCGGATGAGTATCGAGAATCCATTCCACAGACAGGCCCCGGCATTCCACATAGGCCAGGATCGCGTCGGCATTCATGGTTCCGGTCGCGCCGGATTTCTCATCGAAGTCAAAGACCGGGTCGATAATGGCGCAGCGGCCGGTCGAGGGATCGGCAACCACATATTGCACGCTCCATGTGCGCGGATCGAAAAATGCCTTGACCTGCGGCATGGCCGCGGCCTGCCGCTGCAGCCAGCGCGCGGCGCCGGAGAGATCGAAACCATGCGCCTTGCCGAAAGCCTCTATGTCGCCTTGCTCAAGGCGCGCATCCAGGGCTTCGCCGAGAACATAAAGCGTGAGTGCGCGGGCGCCGCCCTTACAATGGGCAAAAACGGGGCCGTCAGCCTCGGCCATTTTCTGCTGGAAGGCGCGGATATCGGCCTCTGTGATGGTTGGACCGGTGACCGGGATGAAGCCGTAGCCCATTCCGCCTGCATCGGCGGCGCTCTTTTCCTGCGCATTGCCCGGCTGGCCGGCTTCTTCGCCATCCGGCCGGGCATTGATGATGGTTTTAAAGCCCTGAGCGGCAAGCGATGGAAAATCGGCGATAGCCGGCTGGCCCGCGACCGTCAGGCGCTCGTTGATCTTTACGGCATTCATCGGTCTCTCCTGTCGCCCTTTTTATTATACGTTATTATATAATGTATATTGTTTGCCCGCAAGGGATTGGAGAGCTACGTGCAGAATGGCGCTCCCAATGCATTTGTCCCAGCCGGCTCGAGGGAAATTCTAGATGCGGGATTTCTTCGTTTTGTGACGGGCAGGAATTGTCCGCGTCCGGGCGCATCCGGCGGCGTCCCGCCGCCGCGATGCCGGCCCCTTGCAATGTGGCGGGTGTTTGCTAACATGCCAGACAAGTTTAAAACAGGTGGGCCGCAATGGACGTTGAGAGCAGCACGAAGCAGGGGATATCGCTCGCGGCGAAAATCAGTTCGGCATTGCGGCGGGATCTGACGGAGGGCGTTTTTCGCCCTGGCGATCGGCTTCCGAGCGAAAGCGCCCTGACGCGGGAATATTCCGTCAGCCGCACGGTGGTGCGCGAAGCCATCGCCATTCTGCGCGCCGATGGTCTGGTCGAGGCGCGCAAGGGGGCGGGTGTTTTTGCCGTGGAAGTAAAGCCGGCCAAGGAGCTGCCTTTCAACGACCTGGCGGTGGGACGGATTTCCTCGGTGATCGAATTGCTGGAACTGCGCACCGTCTTCGAGGTCGAATCCGCCGGACTTGCGGCCTCGCGCCGTTCCGCGGTGCAGGTGGAGGGGATCGTCGACGCGCACCGGCGGGTCGGCGACTGTCTTGCCACCGGACTGCCGACGCGGGATGCCGATTTCGAGTTTCATCTGGCAATCGCACAGGCGACGCAGAACAGGCGTTTTCCCGAGTTTCTTCAACTGATCCGCTCCGGCATCATCCCCCGCGGCGAATTGCAGGGGGCGGCACCCGGGGCGCGGCCAAAGGACTATAACCTCCATCTGCAGGAGGAGCACGGCAAGATCGTCGATGCGATTATCGAAGGCGACGCCGATGCCGCGCGTCAGCATATGGCTTCGCACCTGCGCGGCAGTCTTGAGCGTTACAAGGTGCTGCTGCGCTCGCGCACCGTTGCGGAATGATCCGAAAAGGCATTTTCTCCAGTCGGTTAGGCGCTTGCCCGCCGATAGAAGGCGAGCGAGGCGGCAAGTGTCAGAAGTGCGCCGCCGCACATCCGGTCGAGCCACAGGGCTGCGGATTTGCGCAATAGCCGCACGGCCTGCGAACCGAGCAGGGCGTAGCCGAACATCACGATAAAATCGATGCCGGCGAAGATCAGCGCAAGCACCGCATATTGCTGTATCTGCGCCGCCGCGGGATCGATGAATTGCGGCAGGAAAGCCGAAAAGAACAGGTATCCTTTGGGGTTCGTCACCGCGACGAGAAAGCTCTTGAGGAAAATCGACCGGGCGGAGGCGGCCCCGTTCACGTCTGCCAATCGAAGAGCGCCGTCGAGCGTGCCCCTGGAGCGCAAAAGCAGGATGCCGAGGAAGGCAAGATAACAGACACCCACCCATTTGACGACGCCGAACCAGAATTCGGAGGCGGCCAGCAAGGCGCCCAGTCCCAGCGCAACCGCGCCGATCAGGACGATATCCGACATAACGGCCCCCGCCATGCCGATCATGGCCCGGCGCGTTCCGAACCTTGAGCCATTTGCAAGGGCGAGCAGAACGGTAGGGCCGGGCGTGGCGATGCCGATAAAGGCGACCGTGGCGAATGCGACAAGTATCATGCCATCCATCTTTTCCTCCCCGGAGCTCAGGACGCCATCGGTGCATTGTCGCCGAGGCAGATATCCGGCCCTTTCCATGTTGCGTCAGAATACAGGCTTTCACGACCGCGGCAACGCGGGCGATTTTTCAGATGACGTAAAATGTTGCCAGTCGGTGCAAGACGCTTCCACTGCCCGGCCTAGCTTCAGGGCAGGTTGGCGGCCTTGATTTTATCGGCTCCTGCTTGACAGCCTTCAACACCTGTGACAACTTGCGCATAGTTGTCAGACAGGATTGCGCCTCGATCACTTGCGCGGTCGATCTCTGGCAAGGGAGGAATCATGTCAAAAAGACGCCTTTCGCTTTATGGCCTGTCCGGCCAGATCGGAAGTATTGCCGTTACGCTGCTTGGATTGCTGCTGCTGACCTTTTTTATCGGCCGCCTGATGCCCGCCGATCCCGTTCGGGCGATCGTCGGTGAGGATGCGACCCGCGAAACCTATGAACAGGTCTATCATGCGCTCGGTTTCGACCGCCCGCTATGGCAGCAGTTCATCTATTACCTCGGCGATGTCTTCACCGGCGATTTCGGCACCTCGATCCGTACCGGCCGCCCTGTCATCGAAGACATTATCAGGGTCATGCCGGCAACGATGGAACTTGCGACCTTCGCGATCCTGATCGGTGCAGGCCTCGGTATTCCGATGGGCGTTTATGCCGCCGTGAAAAAGGACCGCTGGCAGGACCATCTGGTGCGGGTCCTCAGCCTGTTTGGCCATTCCATGCCGATCTTCTGGACCGGCATGATCGCGCTGATCGTTTTTTATGCCCATCTCGGCCTTGTCGGCGGCGGTGGCCGCATGGACCAGTTCTATATCGGTCTGGTGGAGGAGCGGACGGGCTTCCTGCTGATCGACAGCCTGCTGGCCGGCGATATGGAGGTCTTTTGGTCGGCCATCAACCATCTCATCCTTCCCGCCGCCCTGCTCGGTTATTCCTCCTCGGCCTATATCACCCGCATGACACGCAGCTTCATGCTGGATCAGCTCGGCCAGGAATATGTGACGACCGCGCGCGTCAAGGGCCTGTCGCAGCGACAGACAGTGTGGCTGCACGCCTTCGGTAATATCCGCGTGCAGCTCGTCACCATCATTGCCCTTGCCTATGGTTCGCTGCTGGAAGGTGCGGTGCTCATCGAGACCGTCTTCGCCTGGCCGGGTTTCGGACAATATCTCACCAGCAATCTTATCATCGGCGACATGAATGCCGTGATGACCTGCGTTCTGATCGTCGGCGTCATCTTCATCGGGCTCAATCTCCTGTCCGACATTCTCTACCGCTTTTTCGATCCGAGGACCCGCTGATGACGGCCCGTGCAGAAACTCCCTTGCGTCTTCCGGTGCCCTTGAACGCGCTGAAGAACATCATCCTCTTCCTGCTGAAAAGCCCGACATCGGCTTTCGGCCTCTTGATCCTGCTGCTCCTCGTCATCGCCGCGATTTTCGCGCCCTGGCTTGCGACGCATGACCCTTACGCGCAGGATCTCGCCAACACGCTGCAGGCGCCCGGCAACGGCCATGTCTTCGGCACCGACGAGCTGGGGCGCGATATCTACAGCCGCCTTCTCTGGGGCGCGCGCATCACGCTCACCATCATCTCGCTGGTGTCGATCATCGTCGGTCCGGTCGGCCTTCTGGTTGGCACCGCGTCCGGTTATCTCGGCGGCAAGTTCGATACGGTGATGATGCGCATCACCGATATCTTTTTGTCCTTTCCGAGCCTCATCCTGTCGCTTGCTTTCGTCGCAGCACTTGGGCCGAGCCTCAACAACGCGATCATCGCGATTGCGCTCACCTCCTGGCCGCCGATCGCGCGTCTTGCCCGTGCCGAAGCCATGACCTTCCGCAAGGCGGATTACATTGCCGCCGCCAGGCTTCAGGGGGCGTCACCGCTGCGCATCATCGTCAAGTCGATCATGCCCATGTGCCTGCCTTCGGTCCTCATTCGCCTGACGCTCAACATGGCGACCGTCATTCTCACCGCCGCCGGCCTCGGTTTTCTCGGTCTCGGCGCGCAGCCGCCGCTGCCAGAATGGGGGGCGATGATCGCCACGGGAAGGCGCTACATGCTGGACAGCTGGTGGCTGGTGACCTTCCCCGGCATCGCGATCCTCTCCGTCAGCCTCGCCTTCAACCTTCTGGGCGATGGGTTGCGGGATGCGCTTGATCCGAAGCAGATGAACCGGAGATAGGACCATGGAAAAACCAATCCTTGACGTCGACAATCTTCGCATCCGTTATGGCGGCTCGCCGACTGAAGCGGTGCGCGGCATCTCCTTCACGCTCGGCCGGGAACGTCTCGGCATCGTCGGCGAAAGCGGCTCGGGAAAATCCACCGTCGGCCGCGCCCTGCTGCGCCTCCTGCCATCGGCGACGATCACCGCCGACAGGTTGAATTTCGACGGTCTCGATCTTCTCTCGCTTGATGAGAAGGAGATGCTGAAGGTTCGCGGCCGGCGCATGTCGATGATCCTTCAGGATCCGAAATTTTCGCTCAATCCCATTCGCCGGGTTGGCGATCAGGTGGCGGAAACCTATCTGCGCCACTTCAAGGCCTCGAAACAGCAGGCCCGGGAAAAGACGCTCGCCATGCTGGAGGCGGTGAAGATCCGCGATGCCGCTCGCGTCTATGAGCAATATCCGCACGAAATCTCGGGTGGCATGGGCCAGCGTGTGATGATCGCCATGATGCTGCTTGCCGATCCCGATCTCGTCATCGCCGACGAGCCCACCTCGGCGCTTGATGTGACGGTGCGGTTGCAGGTGCTGAACATTCTCGACGGTCTGGTGCGTGATCGTGGCATCGGCCTCATCATGATCAGTCACGACCTCAACCTCGTGCGCAATTTTTGCGACCGGGTTCTTATCATGTATGCCGGCCGGGTGGTGGAAACGCTGGCCGCCCGTGATCTCGATCAGGCGCAGCACCCCTATACGCGCGGCCTTCTGGCGGCACAGCCACGCATCGGTGGCTCGCGCTCACCGCTTGCGGTGCTGGATCGCCGCCCCGAATGGCTGGAGGAGAACGTATAATGGCCGTTTCCGTCGAAACCCGCGATCTCTCCATCACCTTCGGCAACGGCCCCACGGCGCTGAAGGTGCTGCCTTCGGTATCTTTCCGCGTCGAGCCCGGCGAATGTTTCGGGCTGGTCGGCGAAAGCGGCTCGGGCAAGTCCACCGTGCTTCGCTGCGTCTCCATGCTCAACGATTTCTGGACCGGCGATATCCTCATCGACGGCAGGTCGGTGCGTGACATGCCGCTGATCGAGCGGTGCCGCATGCTGCAGATGGTGTTTCAGGACCCCTATGGTTCGCTGCATCCGCGCCAGTCGGTGCGCACCGTGCTTTCGGAATCGCTTGCGATCCACAAGCTCGGTGATCGCGAAGAGCGCATGCGCAAGGTCATCACCGATGTCGGCTTGCCCGTCTCCTTTCTCGACCGTTTTCCGCATCAGCTTTCCGGCGGCCAGCGGCAGCGTGTGGCGATTGCCCGGGCGCTGATCCTCGAACCGTCGCTGCTGCTGCTTGACGAGCCGACCTCGGCGCTCGACGTTTCGGTGCAGGCGGAAATTCTCAACCTGTTGCAGCGCCTGCGTGAAGAGCGCGGCTTCACCTATATCATGGTGACCCATGATCTCGCTGTCGTCGATCACATGTGCGACCGCTTCGCGGTGATGTTGCGCGGCGAAATCACCGAAATCCTGCCGCGCGAGGCCATCGCCGGCAACGGCGCGACGCATCCCTATGCGCGCGAACTGATCGGCGCCTCGCTGGAATATGAAGGCGCGTGACGTCTCCCAAAACGTGATCGTCCTCCTCCGGGGCGTCACGGATAACAAATCCTCCTCCCTTGCCCGGCCTCCCTGCCGGGCATTTTTTTGAAATGGCTTGAGAGGGGCAGCCCGGCAACTGCGCTATCGGGTCTTGACGCAATGATGGAGCAGGAAAGGGCGATGTTTTTGCTGAGCTCCCTCCAACCGTCATACCGGCCTTGAGCCGGTATCCAGCCAGCCCAAGTCCTTGGGCTGAAAGGACTCTTTTCGCCGTGCAGACGCACGTCGGCTGGATTCCGGCTCAAGGCCGGAATGACGGAAGCGATATGTTTTCGCCAGTCGGAGCAGTTCTGCGCGGTCTTGTCGCCAACAAAAAAGCGCGGGGGTAAGCCGCGCCTTTTCCTGAGTAACCGCTGTGTCGGCAGGTTACCGCTCCTTGCTCACCTCTTCAAACCGCGAAAGCCAGGGGCTGACGATCATGCCCTTGATGTCGCTGCGGAAGGCGGCGGTGTCGATGACTTCGGAGAAGGGCTGTATCGACATGACGATCTCGTCCATATAGCCCTGCAGGTCCTCATAAAGTTTCGTCTGTTTCGCCACGTCGCGTTCCACCAGCGCTTCCTCGATCATCTTGTTCAGCTTCTCGTCGAAGAAGCTGGTGCGCCAGCTCTGGTAATTGGTGAGCTTGGCGTCGTCGGCATTGTTGGGATTATAGGCGATGGAACGCAGGTTGTTGTCGGGATGCGGCTGCTGACCGCCGCCGCCGCGGCCGAGCAGCAGTTCGAAATTCCGCTCGCGCATCGCGCCGTAGATCTGGTCGCCGGAACCGCTGATCAGTTCGGCCTGAATGCCGGCCTGAGCCAGCGTGTTCTGGATGGCCGTTGCCGCCTTCATGAAGGGGTCTTCCGAAAGCACGCGCAGCGTGGTCTTGAAGCCGTTCGGGTAACCGGCCTCGGCCAGAAGCGCCTTGGCCTTTTCGATGTCGAGCTTGTAGCCCTGATCCGGCAGCGCACCCATCACGCCGGTGCTGAGGGAGCGCTGATGCAGCTTGCCGTAATAGGGCATGACCGCCTTGTCGAGGCCGTCGTAATCGATCAGGTAACGCAGCGCCTCGCGCACCTTCTTGTTGGCGAATTTCTCATCCTTCATCGAAACGCTGAGGTAGTAAAAACCGGAGCCGGGTGTGGATTCGATGGTGACGGCCTTGTCGGCCTCAAGCGATTTCAGGTCCGGGGCCTGCAGGGAATAGGCAACGTCGATATCGCCTTTTTCCAGCATCAGCCGCTGGGACTGCGATTCCGGCAGATGGCGCATCAGGATGCGTTTCATCTTGGCCTTTTCGCCCCAATAATCCTCGTTGCGGGTAAGGATGATATATTCGTTGGACTTCCACTGCGTCAGCTTGAAGGGGCCGGAGCCGGCGGAATTCAGCGTCAGCCATGCACCGCCCAGATCGCCATCCTTTTCATTGGCAAGCGCCGTCTG
Organism: Agrobacterium sp. NPDC089420; assembly: GCF_044900305.1. Taxonomy (NCBI): domain Bacteria; kingdom Pseudomonadati; phylum Pseudomonadota; class Alphaproteobacteria; order Hyphomicrobiales; family Rhizobiaceae; genus Agrobacterium; species Agrobacterium sp. NPDC089420. The sequence continues at coordinate 44,663 of NZ_JBJDMY010000014.1, forward strand.
GCTGTCGATGATCGAGCCGGGACCGTTTTGCGCCAGGATCATCAAGAGCAGGTTCGGATCGTCCGGCTTTGGAATGTTCAGTACGAAGGTCTGGTCGTTTTCGGCCACGAACAGCTTGTCGGCCTCTTCCAGCTTGAAACCGCGGGTTTTCAGGAAGGAGGACTGCGCCAGGTTGCGGGCGAGCAGCCGCTTCAGGCTCCAGGCCACGTCCTTGGCCGTCACGGCGTTACCGGACGCAAACTTGGCATCGCCGCGCAGATGGAAACGGATCGATTTGCGATCTTCGGCGATCTCCCAGCGTTCGGCAAGGCGCGGCTGAACGCTGCGATCTTCAGGGGAAAGCACGACCAGCGTGTCATAGACATTGTTCAGGACCTGGACGGTCTCACGGCCGGTAATGGCGGCGGGGTCGAGGGTCAGGATGTTGCTCATGGTCGTGGCGACGATGAGCTGATCCTTAGGCGTTTCGGCAAAGCCGCTGAGCGGCATGGCGCCGATCAGCAGGGCGCCAAGCGCTGCGGTTGCAAGAAAATGTTTCATCTTTCCTCCCAATGTGGCCGGTTGAGGCGGCCTTTCCACGTTTTGATCCACGCGCCCGGTTCCTCCTCGGGCGTCGCAGCATCAGCCAAGAATCTCTTTGACCGGCGCTAGGAGCGCCCGGCCGATTGCCGCCGTTGCCAGCGCGTCCAGGTGCACGCCATCCACCGGCGAGGCGCTGGCGACCGATCCGGCGTCAAAGAAGGCATGTCCGAGTTCGGCGGCGAGTTTGCGGTAGAGCGGCGCAAGCCTGAGCGATTGCTCGATATCCCGCCCGCCCGCCGGTTCGCCGCCCGGGCCTGCGACGCAGGGCGGCGGAGCGACGATCAGCAGTTTCGGCACCGCATCCCGGGGTTTGTAGATGAAGGTCTCGACGATCTGAGCCAGCCGCCGCATGCCGGAGACAGCGGCTTCCGCGCGCCCGCCATGCACCGGCTTGATATCGTTGGTGCCGAGCATGATGATGACGAGATCGAGCGGCATGTGGCAGGACAGCGCGACTTCCAGCGCCCGCGCACCGTTGCGGCAGGCGGGGCCGGCATGGTCGTCGTAGCAGGTGGTGCGCCCGCCAAGCCCCTCGGGATAAACCTTCGCCTTCCCGGCAAGCGCGGCCTCCAGAACCTCCGGCCAGCGGTGTTCGGCCGGGTGTCGCAGACCCGTTGCCGGGTCGGCACCCCAGGTGAGGCTGTCTCCGAAGGCGAGCACCGTTTTCATCGCCCGTTACCTCACCCGGTTGTTGTCGATGAAGGTAAAATCGATGTCCTCGCCAAGGCCCGGCCGGTCAGGGACATGCACAAAGCCGTCGCCGTCCATCGGGTCGGACAGGGATTTCAGATAATCGTGGCCGTCATCATATTCGAGGAAGGGGTGCAACAGGCCACGCTCGTACCAGCGGCAATTCTTGGTGGCGGCGACAACATGCAGGTTCATGGCGGTATTGCCGTGCACCTCGCATTCCATGCCGAAGGCTTCTGCCAGATGCATGGTCTTCAGCGCCGGGGTTATGCCGCCGACATCGTTGACGCCGGTGCGCAGAATATCGCAGGCGCCGGCCTTGATCCACTCGGCGCGGTGCCAATGTTTGCCGGCCGCACTTTCCGGGCCGACGACCGGAATATCGAGATTGTCGGAGAGCCATTTATAGGAGGACAGCGACTGCTCGTCCATCGGCTCCTCGATCCAGTCGAAACCGAGTTTTTCGAGGCCACGGCCCAGCGCTAGCGCATCGGTGCGGGAATACCAGTGGAAGGCGTCGATCATCAGGCGGATGTCCGGACCGACCGCTTCACGCACGGCCGCGCAGGCCTTGAGGTCCATCTTCACATCCGGCGCCCAGCTGACCGGCGGCATCCAGGTGTGCAGCTTTATGCCCTTGTAACCGCGCTTCACCAGCGTCTCGGCAAAGCGGCCGTAGTCTTCGGGCGTCGCCAGCCCGCCTTCCAGCTCGTCGCCGCACATGATGGAGCCATAGGCCAGCACCTTGTCGCGATAGCTGCCGATCAACTTGTATACAGGTTGATTGAGCGAGCGGCCGGCAAGGTCCCACAGCGCGCAATCCACGACCGCCAATGTGCGGTCGGTCAGCTGTGCGGCCGAGCCGCGCTGCCAGTGGGCAAGGTCCTGCCACAGCCGTTCCCGGTCGCGATGGTCCTCGCCGATCAGGACTTTCTTGACGAATTTTTCGATGACATGCGGGCGAACGATCTCCGGTGCGGTGAAGGAGTGGCCTTCCTGCCCGTCTTCGGTGCGAATGGTCAGCATGGCCTGTTCCACCTGATGCGCCGGCCCCGGATGTGCGTGACCGGCACTGTCCGAGTGCCGACGGGTCGTCGTGCGGAAAACACGGACTTCGACGTCGGTGATGATCATAATTCCTCCCTCATGCAGGTATCGCAGCGTTTGTGGTTGCCGCAATGTCATACATGTATGCGTTATCTGTCAACATGTATGGTAATCTGTATTACATGTTTGGATGGAAAAGCAAGGTTATTTGTCGGAATTCGGCGTCCGGCATTCGGCAGCCCACGCGGTATTTCGGGTCGGCAGGGTGGCGGAACAAGAGCGGAGGTGGAAAATCGGCGGCGGCGTATCCGGAGGATAAATCTATAATTTTAGTGGATTATTGAATCGCGCAACGATCTTTCAACAATGACGACGACTATGAAAGACCATGCCGCGCCAGCCGCGTCCGTCATCGGGCATTCTGAGGGGGTATGCGCGGCATGGAAGACTGGCTGCCGCCGCGCCGCCTGAGCCCATCTTCCATCAACACCTGTTCCTGGACGCACATCATGCCCCTTTCCCATATTTCCCATTTCGCCTTTCTGGTTCCCGGCAATTATCAGGATGATGACCCCGGAAGGGGGCTGGAGGAGACGTTACAGCTTTTCGAGGCCGGAGAGGCGCTGGCTTATCACAGCGCCTGGGTTCGCCAGCGCCATCTGGAAAGGGGCGTATCCTCGGCGTCGACCTTTCTTGCGGCGGCCTCGCAGCGCACGCAGCGGATCGGTCTCGGCACCGCCGTCATTCAGCTTGGTTATGAAAATCCCTTCAGGCTGGCGGAAGATCTCGCCACGGTGGATGTCTTGTCACGCGGCCGATTGAATGTCGGCGTTTCGGTGGGCGCGCCGCCTTTCGCTCATCTCATCTCTGACTATGCCGATCAGGTTCCCGATGCGGATTACAGCCATGCCCGCGCCGAAAGACTGGCGGCGGCCCTTAGGTCCGAGCCATTGTCCCGTGACACGGAGGCGGGCAATGCGGCCGGCGCGCAGGTGCCGCGCCTTCGGCCCGTCGCCAAGGGTTTGACCGACCGGCTGTGGTATGGCGGCGGGTCGCAGAATTCGGCCCGCTGGGCGGGCAAGGCAGGGTTCAATCTCCTGACCGGCAATATCGTCAGCGGCGAAAATACGGATGATTTCCTGACAGCGCAGGCGGCTCTCGTCACCCGCTTCCGGCAGGAATGGGCACATGAGCGGCCGCCGCGTATCGCGCTGGGCCGTGTGATCCTGCCGACCGACAGCGCGAGCCCTGCAACGCGCCGCCGTTATGCGGAATTCGTCGCCGAGCGCGACAAGCGCACGCACGCGCCGCATGGCGCGCGCCGCACGCTTTTTCTGCCGGATATCGTGGGAACGACTGACGAAATTCTGGAGACGCTGTCGCGTGATCCCGTGCTGCCCCATGTCTCGGAGTTCCGTCTCGAATTGCCCTATGAATTCCAGCCGGAGGATTATCGCCAGATCGTCACGGATTTCGCCTCCATCGTACCGCAGCTCTCGGGCGGGCGGCCCGCTTTGAAGGTGGCGGCGGGTCAATACAATCGTCCCTGATATACGCGGCTTTGCATGGGCTGCGGGAAATGGCAAAAAGGAAATTGTGGCGCTTCAGCCGCGCCACACCCGGCTTTCATTCGGGATAGGGCAGACCATAGCGGTCGCGGATCGTCGCGCTTTCGTAGTCGCGCGGATAAACGCCGCGATCCTGCAGCACCGGCACGACCTTTTCGACAAATTCGGCAATGTCGTCGGGCGCGCGCGGCGGCTGCAAGGTATAGCCATCCACCGTGCCATCCTGCCAGAGGTCGATAATGCCGTCCGCCACCTCTTCCGGCGTGCCGAGCAGCAGCCGGTGGTGTCCTTCCGAGCGGCGTACAGCCTCGCGGGCGGTGAGGTTTTCATGGGTCAGCAGGTCGGAAAGTCCAAGCCCCATGCCCACCGCCCATTGCCGGTTCTGGTCGGGAATAAAGCGTTCGGCCTCCAGTTTTTCGTCCGGATTGAAATCGCGCGGCTCGATGCCGTTTTCCCTGGCGAAACGCGCCAGAAGCCCGTCTTCCGAGCCGGTTCCGCTGAAGAGTTCATGCTTTCGCAGCGCTTCCGCGCGGGTCTCGCCGAGCATGACGACAAGGCCGGGAACGATGCGGATGCCGGACGGGTCACGGCCGAATGCGGCTGCGCGATCCCGCACCTTTTTGCCGAAAGCCCGGCCCGCCGGGCGGGACAATATGTTGCAATAGATGATCTCGCCATGGCGGGCCGCCAGATCGATGCCGCCTTCGGAAGCGCCCGCCTGCGCAATGACGGGGTGTCCCTGCGGCCCGCGTGGAACGTTGAGCGGGCCTTTGACGTGAAAATAGTGGCCTTCGTGATCGATGGTTGCGGCCGTCGCCGCGTCCCAGAAACGGTCCGCCGGCACGTCGCCTTCCCGGCGCGGATCCCAGCTCGACCAGAGTTTTTTCGCGACATCCAGAAATTCTGTGGCCTTGGCATATCGTTCGCTGCGCGGCGGCAGCGGATCGTTGCCGAAATTGGCGGCGACATTGGGATTGAAGGAGGAGACGATGTTGACGATCAGCCGGCCGCCGGTGACGACGTCGATGGACTGGGTTCGTCGCGCGAAATTATAGGGCGAATTATAGGTGGAGGAGACTGTCGCCACAAAACCGATATCCGGCACCTGTGCCGCAAGCGATGTCGAAAGAATGAGCGGGTCTATGGTGTGAAACGGACGGCTTGCCGGATCGGTCAGCAGCGCCGGATGGTCGGAGAGAAAAACCGCGTCGAACCGGCCCTTGTGGGCCAGCTCCGTCAGCTGCCGGTAATAGCCGATATCGTTGATGTCGTGCCGGTCTCCGCTCCTGTATTTCCAGGCATTGGGAAGATATCCGGTGGTGTTGATGCCGACATTGAGATTGAGCCGGCGTTTGGTCTTGCTCATGCTTGTTACTTTTTCTTTCCGGTCCGTATGGCTCTCCGGCCTGCGGCCAGTGCGATCGCCCGAAACCGTAACAGCCGGAATTGCGGCCGCGAGTTAAAAATCCTTGCCGGTCCGGAAAGAAAAACTTTCGCTTCCGTCCCGGCTCGGCCGTCCGGCGATGCGACGATCAGCAGGGGTGCGGGCAGGAGAAACCGATCCGGAACGGGGCAATTTCCGAACGGATATTTCGTCCTCCTCCCTAAGCAATGCTGACATGGAAACGAATTTCTCCAATTGCCTCCGAAATAGTACACTTTATCTATAGAAAATATTTATCGACGTGTAGCGTGCCGTCCAGATTGTAATTTCAAGGACGAACGCCATGGCCGATGCCGCCCTTCGCCACGCAACCCAACCCGTCACCCTCTGGTATACCCGTTGCCCGGCACCCACGCCGTTATCGATCGCGGCGCAACTTGGCTGGATCAAGGAGCGCTTTGCCGGCCATGGCATTTCCGTTTCCTCCATTCGCGATGCGGCTGACCCGGCCATTCGGCAAAGCCATTTCGACCATCGCCTGGACTGGTCGTTCCGCCAGGGCGGCAACATTCCGCCCATCTGGGCGAAATCCGGCGGCCGCCAGACGCGGCTGGTGGGCTTGACGAGGACCGACGAATTCCAGGCGGTGATCGCTTTGCCCGCAAGCGGCATAAGCAAGGGTGGCGAGCTGAAGGGGCGGCGTATCGGCCTGCCAAGGCGGCCGAATGAAACCATCGATTTTCAGCGCGCGACATCCCTGAAGGGCATCGTCTCGGCGCTCACCGTCTCCGGCCTGTCCGTCGCGGATGTCGAACTTGTCGATCTTACCGCCAGCGAGCCGGTGCTGCTCGGCCCGACGGATGAGAGGTTTCATGGCCTGCGCCGGCGGCTTCCCTATGGCGAGGAAATTGCAGCGCTGCACCGCGGCCAGATCGATGCGTTTTTCGTCAAGGGCGCCGAAGGCGTGATTGTCGCCAATCTGATCGGTGCACGGGTCGTCGTGTCGACGGGATTTCATCCCGATCCGAAAATCCGCATCAATAACGGCACGCCGCGTCCCTTGACGGTGGATGCCACCTTTGCCGATGAGCGGCCCGATCTGGTGGCGGAACTGGTGGCCACAGTGCAGCGCGTTGCCCAGTGGGCGAACGACAACCCGGCGGAAGCCGTGCGTTTCATCGCCCGCGAAATCGGTGTCAGTGAGGAGGCGGTTCTGGCCGCCAATGGCGCGGATGTGCATCGCCATCTAAGGCTCGACCTCGATCCGGCCGAGCTGGATGCGCTCAGCCATTTCAAGGATTTCCTGCTGGAATGGAAATTCATTCCCGACGATTTCGACGTCCGGGGCTGGGTCGATCCCCGTGCGCTTGCCGCGCACCACGCGGGAAAGTGAGGGCACGATGGCAGCGACCATTCTTGTGACAGGCGCAACCGGCAGGCTTGGCCAGCGTGTCGTCAGCCGTCTCCTGCAAAAACAGGCGAATGTCCGGGTCTTGACCCGAAGGCGGGAGGATGCGCTCAAGCTCTGGGGTGACAGGCTCGAAATTTCGGAGGGCAACTTCTCCGACCCGGCCAGCCTGAAGGAGGCCGCACGCGGCGTGGACGCCGTCTTCCTGCTCTCTCCCATCGGTGAAACGCTCGCGGCGGATCAGAATGCGGTCATCGACGCCGCCCTTTCCGCCGGCGTGTCAAGGATCGTGAAAATATCCGGCTCCGACTGGACCATTGAGAGTGCCGCACGCTCCATTTCGGGCACGGCGCATGCGCAGGTGGAGGCCCATCTGGCCGGAAGCGGCATCGCGTATACGGCGCTGCGGCCGAATGCCTGGATGCAGGTGGCGCTGGAGCCCGTTGTCACGGCGCTGCGCAACGGCGAGGATGTGCCGGCCCGTTTCGGCGATGCCGCCGTCTCCTTCATCGATGCCGACGATATTGCCGATGTCGCGGTGCATGCGCTCACCGCCGGCGTGCCGCTTGCCGGCCCCCTGGTGCTGACCGGCGGCGAAACCCTGACGGCGCTGGAGATTGCCCGCATCGCGGCCCGTATCCTCTATCGGCCCGTTGGAGTGTCGCACAAGGCCGCTCCAGCCTTGCCGCCGCATGCCGGTGCTTTCGAACAGCAGGCGATCGGCGAATTCGGACAGCTCATCGGTGACGGTCTTGCGGCATCCGTCACCGATACCGTCCACCAGATTACCGGTCGTCAGCCCCGCAGCGTGGAGGCTTATCTGCGTGCCAGGCTGGCTGCGACAACGCCCACGGGCGATCATTCCGAAGGAGAAAAAACATGGCGCTGACCGTTTCCTTGCCGGAGAGCCCGGAGTTAAAAGGCCCTACCGATTTTGAAGACAGCCCGCTCAGCCGGGCCGCGAAACAGCCGCTGATGCTGGGCCTCTTCCTCAATCTGCAGGACATCAACTTTTCCAGCCTGCCGACCAGCAACAGCTGGACCTTCGACTACAATGTCGACGTGGTGAAGCGTGCGGAGGAGCTCGGTTTCGAAATCGCCTTCAGCCGTACCCAATGGCTGCCGAAGGGCGGTTATGACGGGGAATCCTCGCTCGACAGTTTCATCGCGCTTGGCGCCATGGCGGCGGTCACGAAGAATATTCTGCTGATCTCGACCATCCATGTGCTCTACGGGCCGCTGCATCCGCTGCATCTCGCCAAATATGGCGCGACGCTGGACCATATCGCCAAGGGGCGCTGGGGTATCAATATCGTCACCGGCCACCGCGCCATCGAGCATGAAATGTTCGGCTGGCAGCGGATCGATCATGACAAGCGTTACGACATGGCGGGTGAATTGTTCGATGTGCTTCATCGTCTCTGGAGCGAAACGGAAAACTTCTCCTATGAGGGCAAGCTCAATCCCTGGGCGATCAATAATGGCTGGATCACCCCGAAACCCGCCTTCGGCCGTCCGCCGCTGGTGACGGCGACCGGTTCGCCCGCCGGCATCGATTTTGCCGCCCGCCATTCCGATCTGGTGTTCGTCACCTCGCCCGGCGGCGCGCATATAGACAGCGCGCTGGAAACCCTTCCCGATCATGTCGCGACCATCAAGAACCGCGCCAGGGCCTATGGCCGGCAGGTGAAGACGCTGATCAACCCGATCATCGTCAGCCGTGATACGGAGAAGGAGGCGATTGCCTATGCCGACGCCATCGAGGCCGGAAAACCGCAGCCCGGCACCCGCGCCTTCGCCGCCAATAATTACGATAGCGACGCCCATGCCTGGCGCGGCCGCGGCGATGCGCGCCACAAACAGGGGCGTAATCTTGGCGGCAATATCGAGATCATCGGCTCGCCGGAACAGGTGGTCGAACAGCTCCTCGGTCTGAAGAAGGCCGGTATCGACGGCGTGCAGCTGAATTTTTACGATTTCCGCGATGATCTCGATTATTTCGCCGAGCGCATTCTGCCGTTGATGAAGGAGGCGGGCCTGCGGCTCTGACGCCTCTTCCCCTTTCAGTTCCGAAACCCGCATCTCGCAATCGCAACGATTGCGAAGACGATATTTTGCCCTGAGGAGATACCGTGAATATCGCCGTCGATCCCGTCAAAACGCCCGCACCGAAAATCCTGGACCGGATCGGAACCTATGTTCCCGACCTCGTTTCCATTCGCCACGATCTGCACCAGCATCCGGAAATCGGCTTTGAGGAAGTGCGGACTTCCGGCATCGTTGCTGAAAAGCTCGCCTCCTGGGGCATCGAGGTGCATCGCGGTTACGGCAAGACCGGCGTGGTCGGCGTGCTGCGCGGCCGCCATGCGGGCAATCGCTTGATCGGGCTACGGGCCGACATGGATGCCCTGCCGATGCCGGAGGAAACCGGCTTGCCTTATGCTTCGGTCTATCCCGGCAAGTTCCACGGCTGCGGGCATGACGTGCACACCACCATCCTGCTGGGCACCGCCCGTTATCTGGCCGAAACCCGCGATTTTGCCGGTACGGTGGTGTTTATTTTCCAGCCGGCCGAGGAGGGGCTGGGCGGCGCGCGCGCCATGATCGCCGACGGGCTGTTCAAGGATTTTCCCGTCGACGAGATTTATGGGCTGCACAATTCCTCCCATGCCGCGCCCAATCATCTGAAGGTTTCGCCCGGCACCATTCTGGCGGGGGCGGATTTTTTCGATATCCGGCTGAAGGGCCGGGGCGCCCATGCCGCCCATCCGGATGTGTCGCGTGACCCGGTGCCGGCCACGGGTGAACTCATCCAGGCGCTGCAGACCATCGTCAGCCGCAATGTGCCGCCGACCGATCCTGCCGTCTTGTCGATAACCCGTATCGAGGCGGGATCGGCCTATAATGTCATTCCCGAAACGGCCGCGATTGCCGGAACGGTGCGGGCCTTTTCCGACAGCGTGCGCGAAACCATCCGGGAGCGTATCCACACGATCTCCGATCACATCGCCGCCGCCCACGGTCTCAGCGCCGAGGTGGATATCCGCGACATATTCTCGGTTCTTACCAATGATGACGCATCGGTGGAGATCGTCGCCGGCGTGGCGCGCGAGGTGCTGGGCGAGGCGCGCGTGTCCACCGAACCCAGCCGCTTCATGGGTAGCGAGGATTTCGCCGATCTCCTGAAACATGCGCCGGGGGCGTTTTTCACGCTCGGTCACGCCGGCACCGTGCCTGCGCATAATCCCGGTTTCATCGTCGACGACGCCATTCTGCCGGTTGGCGCCACCTTGTTCGCCCGGCTGGTCGAAACCCGTCTGAAGTCCGCCTGAAAATTTCAAGAACAAGCCAAAAAAGGAAACATCCATGGATATTACAAGACGTAAGACATTGCTTCTGGCCGCTGCCCTCGGCGGCACCGTCCTGTTGCCGTCATTTTCGGTTGCGGCGGAGACGCCGAAAAAGGGCGGTATCGTCACTCTTGCCGGCCTCGGCGAGCCGACGACGCTGGTGCCGCTTTCCGATTCCAATACGCGTACCCGTGCCATTTCCACCAAAATCCTCGAGGGGCTGGTGCGGTTCGACAGCGAGTTCAAGCCGCATCCGGTTCTGGCCGAAAGCTGGGAGACCTCCGCAGATGGGCTGCGCCATACCTTCAGGCTGCGCAAGGGCGTCAAATGGCATGATGGCAAGGATTTTACCGCGCAGGACGTCAAGTTCTCGCTGCTGGCCTTCAAGAAAGTCGGACCGCGCGGGCGTATCACCTTCGCCAATATTGCCGATATCGAAACGCCGGACCCGCTGACGGCCGTGGTGGTGCTTTCCAAGCCGGCGCCTTACCTTCTGCGGGCGCTGACGGGCGGCGAAACGCCCATCCTGCCGGCGCACGCCTATGCTTCGGAAAATTACAACGAGAGCCCCAACGGCAACGCGCCGATCGGCACCGGCCCCTTCGTGTTCGAGGAATGGAAGCGCGGCAGCTATGTGAAGCTGAAGAAGAATCCGAATTACTGGCAGGCCGATCTTCCCTATCTCGACGGTTTTGTGGCGCGTTTTGTCGCCGACGCCGCCTCCACGACCATTTCCGTCGAAACGGGCGAGGCGGATTATACCGCCGATGTTTCCTACAGCGATCTCGAGCGTTTGCGGCAAAATCCGAAACTTGCGGTGGAGGTTTATACCGACGCTTATCTCAACAATGCCGCCGTGTTCGAGTTCAATCTGGAGAATGAAATACTCGCGAAAAAGGAGGTCCGGCACGCGCTGGCCCATGCCATCGACCGCGATTTCATCAACGACGCCATTTTCTTCGGTACGGCCAAACCAGCCGGTTCCAACATACCGGCCGTCTTTACGGCCTATAATGACGAGAAGCCTTTCACCTATCCCTTCGACCTCGCGAAGGCGAACGAATTGCTGGACAAGGCCGGTTACCCGAAAGGCGGGGACGGCACGCGCTTTTCGCTGCGGCTCGCCTTCCTGCCGTCCGACGTCTTCCGCAAGACCGCCGAATATCTGCGCTCTTCCTTCGGCAAGCTCGGCGTGAAGGTTGATATCGTCGAGGGCGACCTCGCCACCTTCATCAAGCGCGTTTACACCGAGCGCGGCTTTGACCTGACGGTGAACGGCATCAGCCGTCTGTTCGATCCGACGGCGGGCGTGCAGCGTCTTTACTGGTCCGACGGCATCAAGAACCCGGCTCCTTATGTCAACGCCGCCCACTACAACAATCCCAAGGTGGACGATCTTTTCCGTGCGGCGGCCATTGAAGTGGACGAATCGAAACGGGCCGGGCAGTTCCACGAGATCCAGAAGATCGTCGGCGACGACCTGCCGAACTTTTCGATCGTCGCCCTGCCGACCGTCATTCTGCGCAATACCGGCCTGAAGTCGCTCGTGACGACCATCGACATTGCCTATGGCGATCTGGCGACGGCCTGGAAAAGCGAGTGAATGTTTGGCGAGGCGGTGTAATCCGCACGCCGCCACCCCGGACGGGATCGGCGTCCAGCCAGCCCGTATCATCGGGCCGGAAGAACTCTTCCCACGGCGCAGGCGTGCCGTGGCTGGATACCGGGTCAGGCCCGGTATGACGGAGGTGCGGCCCACCACCTTCGTCACCCACATCGACCCGGCAATTTTGCCGGGTTTTTTATTGCCGAATTTCGCTCCTCATCCTTTTTGCACCTTCGCGCGGCGCGCCCGTTTTCGAGAAAAACTTTGCGCATGAGACACGTCGGCCGAAACAGCAATGTCACCAGTAAAAATTTTGAAAAAATCATTTTCATCAACAATTTAGCGCAAAGTAATTCTTCGTTGCAAAACAAGAATTGCTTTCTGGACCGACGCTTTGGCCGCCTGCACTGTGAGCTGGAAATCTCACCCGCACATGATGGATGCCATGGCCAAGGATACGCTTTTTTTGATCGCCCCCGGTTTTGAGGACCCAAAGCACCCCGGTGTCCGCTTCGTCTGCCCGCATTGCAACCAGATCGAAGGCCTGCTTGCCGCCTTTCCGGACCTTGCCGCCGGTATCGATGTTCACCGCGTCGGTTTTCAGCGCCCGCGTGCGGCGGTCATCGCCGCCGTCGGGGAGGAAAACCAGTCGCTGCCGCTGTTCGTCTTTGCCGGCGACGCACCTGCCGATGCGGCAAGCCAGGGCGGTACGCGCTTCCTTCAGGACACCAAACGCATTTTGCAGATCCTCGCCGAGCGCCACGGGTTCCCGCAGCTGCATTGATCTGCCGCGCGCCCGCATATCTTTTTTTCGGAGACAGACATGACCATTTCCAGACGCCAGTTTCACAAGATTGCACTTGCCGCCGGCGCATTCGTGGCGCTTCCGGGCGGTTCTTTCGCCGCCGCCGAAGAGCCGGTTTCGGGCGGCACGCTCAAGATCGTCTATTTTCCCGAGCCGACCCAGCTCGTCGCCATCAACACCAGCGCTGGCGGCCCGCAATTCATCGGCTCGAAGATTTACGACGGGCTTTTGACCTATGATTACGAGCTTTCGCCCAAGCCCAGCCTTGCCAAGGAATGGAGCGTTTCGGCCGACGGGCTGGAATATGTCTTCCATCTGCAGCCGAATGCGAAATTCCATGACGGTAAACCGGTAACGTCGGCGGATGTGGAATTTTCCATCCTGCGGCTGAAGGAGGCCCATCCGCGCGGCCGGGCAACGTTCGCGAATGTCGAGAGTGTCGATACCTCCGATCCGCTGGTCGCGAAGGTGAAACTTTCCAAGCCGGCGCCGGGCCTGATCACCGCGCTCGCCTCGTCGGAATCACCTGTTGTGCCGAAGCACATTTTCGAGACCTTCAAGCCGACCGATAATCCCAAGCCCGCCCAGATCATCGGCAGCGGCCCCTTCGTGCTGAAGGAATGGGTGCCTGGCAGCCACATCCTGCTGGAAAAAAACGCCGATTACTGGGACGCGCCGCGCCCTTATCTCGACCGCGTCATCATCCGCCTTATCAACGATGCCGGCGCCCGCGCGGCGGCGCTGGAAACCGGGGAGGGGGACATTGGCCCCAATCCGGTCGCGCTTGCCGATTTGGAACGGCTGAAATCCATCCCGACACTGAAGGTGGATGACCGCATCTATGCCTATGCCGGCCAGCAGAACCAGCTGGTGATCAATCTGGAGAACGAATATCTTAGGGAATTGAAGGTCAGGCAGGCCATCGCCCATGCCATCGATGTTCCCGCACTCATCGATACCGTGCTTTATGGTTATGCCGTGCCATCGCCGACACCGATCAGCCCCGGCCTTGCGAAATTCCACAACCCCGATATCGGTTTTGCCAAGTTCGACGTCGCGCAGGCGGAAAAACTGCTGGATGAGGCGGGCTTCCCGCGCAAGGACGGCGGCAAGCGCTTCAAGCTCCGCGTCACCACCAACCCGTTCAATCCGCAGACCTATTCGGATTTCATCGCGCAGGCGCTGTCGAAGATCGGCATCGAGGCGGATATCCAGAAATTCGATTTCGCCACCTATGTGAAGGTGGTCTATACCGACCGCGCCTGGGATCTTTCGGTGGAATCCCTTTCCAACACCTTCGACCCGACCGCAGGCGTGCAGCGGGTCTACTGGAGCAAGAACTTCAAGATCGGCCTGCCGTTCTCCAATGCCAGCCATTACGCCAACCCGGAAGTGGACCGGCTGCTGGAAGCGGCGGCGGTGGAGCCGGATATCGAGAAACGCGCCGCCTTCTTCAAGGAGTTTCAGGCCGTTGTCGCCAAGGATCTTCCCGTCATCAATCTTGTCTCTCCCATCCAGCCGGTCGTCGGCAGCGTGCGCATCAAGGATTATGCCACGGGCGCGGAGGGGCTCGGTGGCAATCTCGCCAAGGCCTGGGTGACGAAGGAGGCGTGAGCCTCCTTACCATCGGTCCGGATCGTGTCAGCGCGAATAAGAGGTCATTTCCATGAGCAGAAAATCCGAAAAGCTGGTTCTCAATGCCTTCATCTATCCGGGCGGACATCATGAGGCGGCCTGGCGGCATCCGGATTCGGAACCGCATCGCGTCACCGATATAAAGCTCTATCAGGATATCGCCCGCAAGGCCGAAGCGGCGAAACTGGATGCCATCTTCTTTGCCGATGCGCCGGTGCTGGATGCCAATATCCGCTATGCCGCCCGCCACCGGCTGGAGCCGATCACCATGCTTTCGGCGCTCGCCGCCGTCACCGAAAAGATCGGCTTCATCGCCACGGCCTCTACCACCTATTACGAGCCATATAATCTCGCGCGGCTGTTTGCGTCCGTCGATCATATCAGCGGTGGCCGGGTTGGCTGGAACATCGTCACGACTTCGGCCGATGCTGCGGCCGGTAACTTCAATCTCCAGAAACATCCGCCGCATGCCGACCGTTACCGTCAGGCCATCGAGTTCGTCGATGTGGTGACGAAGCTCTGGGACAGCTGGGAAGACGATGCCATCGTCGCCGACAAGGAAAGCGGTCTGTTTGCCGAGACAGACCGCATCCACCCCGCCAATCACGATGGGGAATTTTATCGGGTGCGGGGCGCGCTCAACGTGCCGCGTTCACCCCAGGGCCGGCCGGTCTATGTGCAGGCAGGCTCCTCGGAGGAGGGCCGTGGTTTTGCGGCTCACTATGCTGAGGCAATCTTTACCGCGCATCAGACTCTGGAGAGTGCGCGGTCTTTTAATTCTGACATCAAGAGACGTGTTGCCGCCACAGGTCGCAATCCCGCCCATGTTAGAATCCTGCCTGGCATCAGCCCCTTTATCGCCTCAACCGAGGAGGAGGCGCGCAAACTTGAGGCCTCCTTCAACGATCTCATCCAGCCGGCATTTTCGCTCGGGCAATTGCAGCGCATGACAGGCATAGACCTGTCATCGGCCGATCTTGACCAGCCGCTGCCAATAGAGGCCGTCGAAGCGACACGCGCACAGGCGGATAGCAGCCGCCATCAGCTGGTTCTCGATGTCATAGACCGGGAAAACCCGACGATCCGGCAATTGTTGCACCGGCTTGCCGGCGGGCGCGGCCACAAGGTGATTTCCGGAACGCCGGAACAGGTGGCGGACTGGATAGAGACCTGGTTCCGCGAAGGCGCAGCCGATGGTTTCAACATCATGCCGCCATGGCTGAATGGCGGGTTCGATATCTTCGTGGATGAGGTGGTGCCGATCCTGAAGCGGCGTGGCCTGTTCCGTGAGGATTACGAAGGCGATACGCTGCGCGACCATTATGGCCTGCCACGGCCGGACAATATCTACGCGGCCAGAGAGTTGCAAAGGGAACGCGCCTGAGGTGGGACGGGCGTGTTCAGGCGGCGGCTTCGAGGGAGCGTATATCCTCGCGCAACAAAGCGAGTAGAGATGCGACCTCCGGCAGCCGCCGCCTGTCAGGACTGGTCAGCAGGTGGTAACGGCTTGCGGTCGGCTGCGGTGATCCAAAGGGGGCGATCAGGCGGCCGTTTTTCAGCTCTTCCGAAATCAGCGAGTGGCGCGCGAGGCCGATGCCATGGCCGGATAAGATTGCTTCTATCAGCGCCGTCTGGCGCGTAAAACGTGGGCCTGTCGCCGAAAGCCGGAGCGGAATGCGGCACGCGCGCAGCCAGTTCGCCCATTCGAAGGCGGCGTCCAGGCCATTGCCGCGCAACATCGCAAAGCCGAGATCCCGCAATTGGGCGGGCTCGCCTGCAAGCTCATGGCGGGCTGCGAACTCGGGAGTGCAGACAGCGCTAACGGTATCGGCGAAAAGCGGCTCGTGAAGAAAGCCCGGAATTTGCGCGTGGGTGGCGACGATGGCGCAATCGGCATCAAAATGGGTGAGATCGACGGTTTCACCCTCGATGGATTCGATCGAAAGCTCGACGTCTCCGAGGGCCGGAACGATGCTGCCCAGCCGCGGCGCCAGCCAGCGGGCGGCAAAGCAACCTTCCGCCAGAACCTTCAACTGCGGCCGGGTATTCGAAACCATTAGGTCGGAAAGACTGCCGATCATGGTCTCGAAAGCATCGGCAAGGCCGGGATAAAGCGCGCTGCCGGCATCCGTCAGCAGCAATTCACCGCGCTGGCGGCTGAAAAGCGGCTGGCCGAGATGGGTTTCGAGAATACGGACCTGCTGGCCGATGGCGGCGGTGGAGACATGCAGCTCCTCCGCCGCCCGCGAAAAGCTCGCATGGCGGGCGGCCACCACAAAGGCGCGCAAGGCGGTCAGCGGCGGCAGCCTGGAAAGTGTGGGCAGGCGAAAAGCTGCCCGGCTCGCGGCGGGAGCGACAAACTCCGTTCTCATTGCTGTTCCTCCTTTGCCGCCTGCATCTTCCGCATGGTCAGAACACCCGGCCTTCCCTGAGATGCGTCGTGGTGCCATTGAGGTAATAGTCACCAATCACCCGCGCCTTATGGGCAAGCGGATTGTGATTGTAGACAGTGCGGATGTTGCGCCAGTGGCGGTCGAAATTCCGGTCGCTCGATGTCGCCGAGCCGCCGCCGAGCTCATAGAGGTTGGTAGCGACGGTCAGCGAGAGCTGCGAGGCGATGATCTGGGTGCGGGCGGTGGCGAGCGAGCCTTCCAGCAGGGCTGCCTCAATGGCCTCTTCGTCACCATTCGCGAAGGCGGCAGCCGTTCGGTCGAGCGTTCTGGCCGCTTCGCGGATGAGCGTCTTGACGGCGAAAGCGCCGGCGCTGATTTCACCGAGCGTCTTCTGCACGAAGGGGTCTTGGTTGGCGGTTTCCGCAGCGCTGTGAAGCGTGGTGCGCGCCTGGCGCAGAACATACTCCACACCATCGTTGAGCGCCCCCTGAACCGCGCCGGCGGCAGATGCGGCGAGATGCAACTGCCGCATGGCCGAGCTGTGGCGGCCGATCTGGGTGCCGAGCTTGCGGGTTGTCAGCTCATGCGGCAGCACCTCGACATTCTCGAGCAGGACGCCACCGCTTGCCGTCATGCGCTGGCCCATGCTGTCCCAGTCGTCGAGAATGGTGATACCCTGGCGGTCGAGCGGAATGAGCACGCCGATCGGCTGCTCGTCGTCACCAATGGCGCTGAAGGTGCCGAAATCGGCAAAGGCAGTACCGGTCGCATACCATTTGCGACCGTTCAGCCGGTAGCGGTCGCCATCGGCACTGAGCCGTGTGGTGATCTCACCCGGACGCTTCGTTCCCTGTTCGGTGCTGGCGCCCGCAAAGAGCTTGCCGGCAAGAACATGTTCGAGATGCCGCCGGTCCTCCAGCTCGATGGGGGCGAGAGCGAGGTTCTCGGTGAAATTGAAATGGCTGCGAAGCGCATGCGGAATATTGCTGTCTGCTTCGCCGAGGATCATCAGGACTTCGATATAATCGGAAATCGAGCCGCCCGGTCCACCCTTGGCTTCGGGAACGCGCAATGTGCCGATCTTCGCCTCCTTGATGAGGGCGAAAATGTCGAAGGGCAGTTCCCGTTCGCGCTCGCGGCGGGCGGCGTCCTTTGCCGCGATAACCGCAATGTCCTTTGCCCGGGTCAGAATCTCGTCCCGGCTCGGCACGCCGGAATTGTCGGTGGTGGTCGTCTGCAGTTTCGGATTGGACATTGCGGTTTTCCCTGAGCGGATGTGAGAGCCTGCGGCGCAGCAACGCCGCAGGCATGTTGGTCTGGACGATCAGGCGACCGCGCGCGGCTTGAGCGCCGGGCGGGCTGCGGGTTCGAGATTGCGCGGCACGCGGCCTTCGACGGGATGGCTCGGATCGTTGAAACCGGGCGTGGAGGGATGGCCGGTGGTGACGAGGCTGTCGACCAGCGCTTCATCCTCCGCATCGATCTTCACATCCAGCGCGCGGATATATCCGTCCCAGTGCTCTTCGGTGCGCGGGCCGGTGATGGCGGCGGTGACGAACTTGTTGTTCAGCACCCAGGCGAGTGCGAAATCCGCTGCGGAAACGCCCTTCGAAGCGGCATGGGCGGCGACCTTCTGGGCGATTTCAACCGATTCCGGACGCCATTCGGTTTCCAGAACGCGCTTGTCGCCACGGCCGACGCGGGTATCGGCGCCCGGCTGTTCGCCCGGCTGGTATTTGCCGGTCAGCACGCCGCGTGCGAGCGGCGAATAGGACACGACGCCGAGGCCATAGTGATTGGCGGCCGGCAGCTGCTCGGCTTCCGCCGTGCGGTTGACGATGTTGTAGAGCGGCTGGCTGGCAACGGGCCGGTCGATGCCGAGCTGGTCGGCCAGATGCGAAATCTCGGCGATGCGCCAGCCACGGAAATTCGAAACGCCGAAATAGCGCAGCTTGCCGGCGCGGATGAGATCGGCAATGGCGCGCACGGGCTCTTCCAGCGGCGCATCGAAGACGGCGCGGTGGAAATAGAGGATGTCGATATAGTCGGTGTTGAGGCGGCGCAGCGAATTTTCGACGGTCTCGATCACCCATTTGCGCGAATGGCCGCCAAGGTTCGGACCCTTGGTATGGGAATTGACGAATTTTGTCGCCAGAACCCAGTGATCGCGGGTTGCCTTGATGCCGCGGCCAACGACCTCTTCCGACTTGCCGTCGTGATAGACATCGGCGGTGTCGATGAAGTTGATGCCCTGTTCGCGGGCCTTGTCGATGATGCGGAAGGCCACGTCATCCGGTGTCGGGCCTCCGAACATCATCGTTCCGAGGCTCAGCGGTGACACTTTCAGCGCGCTGCGTCCGAGATAGCGATAGTCGACCATTATGGTTGCTCCTTCAGTTTATTGGGCATGGTGGCAGGCCACGGCGTGGTTCTTGCCGAAAAGGGTGTAATCCGGCGCTTTTTCGCGACAGAGATCGGTGGCGAGCGGGCAGCGGGTGTGAAACCGGCAGCCGGATGGCGGATCGTGCGGGCTCGGCAGATCGCCGGAAATCGGTGCCGCCTGCTTGCGGCGGGCCGGATCCGGAACGGCGGCCAGAAGCGCGCGGGTATAGGGATGTTTCGGCGCGGCCCAGAGTTCTGCAGTCGGCGCGCTTTCGACGATCTTGCCGAGATACATGACCAGCACGCGGTCGGAGAAATAACGCACCACCGACAGATCGTGCGAGACGAAGAGATAGGAGAGCGAAAGCCGCTTCTTCATCTCCACCAGAAGATTGAGGATCTGCGCCTGGATCGAAAGATCGAGCGCCGAAACCGGTTCGTCGCAGACCACCAGTTCCGGTTCCAGAACCAGTGCACGGGCAATGCCGATGCGCTGGCGCTGGCCGCCGGAAAATTCGTGCGGATAACGGTCGAGCGAATCCGGCGGCAGGCCCACCTGCGCGACGATCGCTTCGACAATCTCCCGCTGGCGCGCTTTGTCGCCGATGCCATGCACCTTCAGCGGTCCGGTGAGGATTGTGCGCACCGTCTGGCGCGGATTGAGCGAGGCGAAGGGGTCCTGAAAAATCATCTGGATGCGGCGGCGGATGCCGCGCAGTTCGGAAGACGTCATTGCCGTGACGTCGGCGCCCTTGAAGGTGATCCTGCCGGACGACGGTTCGACCAGCCGCATCAGCGATTTGCCGAGCGAGGACTTGCCGCAGCCGGATTCGCCCACCAGCGCCACCGTTTCCCCCGCCTCGATATCGAGCGAGACGTCATCGACGGCACGGACTGTTCCGCGTCCCCCCGCATAATGTGTGGAAAGACTATGCACTGACAAGAGCGCCATCGGAGACCTCCTGGGATGTGGGAGAAACGAAGGGGCAGGCGGCGTGACGGCCTTCCGAGATTTGCCTCAATGGCGGCACGAACTGCCCGCAAAAACCGCGGGCGCTCGGACAGCGCGGCCGGAAGGCGCAGCCGCGTTCCCCCGTGGCGGAAACGATGGAGCCGGGAATTTCGATGAGCGGCCCGTCGCGATAATGCTGGCCGTCTTCCGCCCGCGGCGAAGCGGCAAGCAGGCCGCGCGTATAGGGATGGTAGGGGTTGGAGAAAACCGGTTCCGGCAGCCCTTCCTCCACTTTACGGCCGGCATACATGACCATCACCCGGTCCGCCCATTGTGCCACGATGCCGAGATCATGGGTAATGAGGATGACCGCCATGTTGAGATCGCGGCGCAGATTGTCGAGCAGCTGCAGGATCTGCGCCTGTATCGTCACGTCAAGTGCCGTCGTCGCCTCGTCGGCGATCAGGAGTTTCGGATTGCAGGCAACGCCGATGGCGATCATCACACGCTGGCGCATGCCGCCGGAAAGCTGGTGCGGATAATCATCCACCCGGCGGCCGGCATCGGGAATGTTGACGAGGTCCAGCAGCTCGACGGCGCGTTTGCGCGCCTGATGCCGGTCGATCTTCTCATGGATGCGCAGCACCTCGATAATCTGTTCGCCGACCGTCAGCACCGGGTTGAGCGAGGTCATCGGCTCCTGAAAGATCATGCCGATATCCCGGCCGCGAATGCCGCGCCATTGCCGCTCGGGAAGCGGCAGCAGATCGCGGCCCTCGAGCAGAACCCGGCCGCCGGTCTTGGCGTGGGAGGGCAGAAGGCCGATCAGGCCAAGCGCCGTCAGCGATTTACCGGAGCCGCTTTCGCCGACGATCGCCAGCATTTCGCCGGGGCTGACATCGAAACTGACGCCTTTGACCGGCTGGGTTGAGCCGAAGCTGACGGAGAGATCATGGACTTCGATCAGTTTGCTCATCGGCGTTCCTCCGAAAAACGGGGGTTGAGCGCATCGTTGAGGCCATCGCTGATGAGGTTCAGCGAAATGACGGTGAAGACAATGGCAAGGCCGGGAAGGGCGGTCAGATACCAGGCCGTGCGGATGACATCACGGCCGGAACCGATCATCGAACCCCAGGAGACACGGTTGGGATCGCCAAGCCCCATGAAGGACAGCGCTGCTTCCATGAGGATCGCTCCCGCCACCATGACGGATGAGGTGACGATGATCGGTGGCAGCGCATTCGGCAGGATTTCCTGAAAAATGATGCGGGCATGGCCATAACCGAGGCTACGCGCGGCGAGCACATAGTCCTTTTCGCGGATGGCGCGGAATTCCGCACGGGTAAGACGCGCAACGAGCGGCCAGGTGATGATGCCGATGGCTGACGTGACCGTGGTGACAGACGGCTGGGCGATGGCGACGAGCACCACCAAGAGCACGAAATTCGGCAAGGTCTGGAAGATTTCGATCAGCTTGACGAGGATATCATCAATGACGCCACCAAAATAACCGGCGAAGGCGCCAACCGCGATGCCGATGGTGAGGCCGATCAGCGTTGCCACGACACCGACGGTGAGCGAGATGCGCGCGCCATGCACGATGCCGGCCAGAACATCCCGGCCCATGGAATCGGTTCCGAGCGGATAGGCCGCGTTCTGGCCCGGCCACAGGAACGGGCGGGCCACCATTTCCAGGGGATCGCCGGGATAGATCAACGGGGCGATCAGTGCGGTGACGATGACGGTGGCGAGAAACAGCAACCCGACGATGGCATTGGGATTGGTGAGGAAGATTTTCAGTTCGCGCCGCAGTCCACGTCGCGGCACGGAGACGGAGCGGGCCGAAAGCGCATCCGGCGCATGAATATAAGGCCAGGCCTTTTCTTCCGGCTTTTTCGGTTTGGGATTGGTCTCTTCAGCGCCAAGTTCGGCCGTGTTGAGAACCGCTGTCGTGTGGGAGGAATTCATCGGCTTTCTCCGATGCGGGGGTCAAGCCATGCCTGCAACAGGTCTACGGCCGCATTGACGATGATGACGACGAGTGAGGAGAGAAGCAGAATGCCGAGCAGCACGCTGAAATCCCGCGCCATGACGGCTTCGAAGGCGAGGCGGCCAAGGCCTGGCCAGCTGAAGACGGTTTCAACCACAACGGCGCCGCCGAGCAGGCCGCCAATATGCATGCCGGCCATGGTGGTGATGGGGATGAGGGCGTTGCGCAGGATGTGGCGTGTGGTGAGCCTGATCGGCGAAACGCCCTTGGCACGCGCCGTGCGCACATAGTCCTGGGATTTCACTTCCAGCATCGCCGCGCGGGTAAGGCGGGCATAAATGGCCAGAAAATAGAGCGCCAGCGACAGGGCAGGGAGCACGATGTAGCGCAGCCTGTCGAGAAAGGCTGAAAAACCGGTAAGGCTGCTGCCGATGGTGCTGTCACCGCCGGACGGAAGCCAGCCGAGCTTGACGGAAAAGGTCAGGATCAGCATCAGGCCGATCCAGAAACCCGGTACGGAATAAAAGATCAGTGAGCCAATCGAAATGATCCGGTCCGGCAGCTTGCCGGAGAAGAGCGCCATGATGGAGCCGAGGAACACACCGACGAAGATCGCGATACCAAGGGCTGCACCCATCAGCGCAAGCGTGCCGGGCAGGCGCTGGCCGATAAGGTCTGCCACCGGCATGCCGTATCGCGGCGAAAAACCAAGGCTGAACTGGGCCAGATTGCCGAGATAGTTCATCAGCTGATGCAGAACCGGCAAATCCAGTCCGAAGCGGGAGCGGATTTCCGCCATGGTCTCGACAGTCGCCGAACCCGCTTCCGCGGCCAGCACATCGGCGGCATCGCCGGGCGCCAGTTGCAGCAGAAAAAAGTTCAGGATGACAATGCCAAGAACCGTCGGAATGGCCTGGATGGCCACTCGTCTTGCCTGCGATAAAATCCTTTTCGAATTCGACATCGGCTCCAGTCCGTCAGCGTGAAATTGTGAAATCGGCCGGTGAAGGCGCTGGTATTAGTTGACTAATTTTATGGAATTTGTCAAAGAGTAATAGAATTATTTTCTGAAATTTACGAAATAAAGCGCCATAAAGAAAAGATAATTCCTATTTTTGAGAATGGTTGGTTCCTCATGCCAATCTCATTCTCTCTGGCGGAACAAACTTCTTTCTAGGCGTCGCCGTTCAGTTTTGCCGGTTTTTCGCCGGTTCAATCAAGGAGAGGGTATTGCATGACTGTTTTCAACCAGACGACACGGCGTGGATTTCTGCTGGCGTCGGTGGCGCTTGGAGTGGTGTCGCTGCCGGGGCTGAAGCTCCAGGCGGCAGAGCCGGCGCGCGGCGGCACCGCCACGCTGCTGATCTCGTCGGAGCCGCCGGTGCTGACGACGATCGCACATACGGCCTATAATTCCGTCTATATATCGCCCAAGGTCACCGAAGGGCTGCTGACCTATGATTTCGATCTCAATCCCAAGCCGCTGCTGGCCAAATCATGGGACGTGAGCGCGGATGGTCTTCGTTATACCTTCAAGCTGAGGCCCGGCGTGAAGTGGCATGACGGCAAGCCCTTCACATCCGCCGATGTGGCGTTTTCCATCAACACCATCAAGGAAGTGCATCCGCGCGGCCGCAATACCTTCCTCAATCTCACGGCCGTCGAGACGCCGGACGAGCTGACAGCGGTTCTGGTTCTTTCCAAACCCGCGCCCTATCTGATCACGGCGCTTGCCGCCGCCGAAACGCCGATTGTGCCCAAACACCTCTATGAGGGCACGAAAGTCACCGAAAATCCGGTCAATCTCGCCCCCATCGGCACCGGCCCGTTCAGGTTCAAGGAATGGGTGCGCGGCAGCCATATCGTTTTCGAGCGCAATGCCGATTATTGGGATGCGCCGCGCCCCTATCTCGACAAGCTCATCGTCCGTTTCATTCCGGATGCCTCGGCGCGCGCCATCGCCATCGAAACCGGGGAGATCGACCTCGCGCCCAGCACGCCGGTCGCCTATAGCGATCTCGACCGGCTGAAGGAACTGCCGGGCCTCGGCTTCGAGACCAACGGCTATCAATATTCGAATTCGATCAGCCGCGTGGAGTTCAATCTTGAAAAGGACGTGTTCAAGGATGTGCGCGTCCGGCGCGCCTTCGCGCATGTGATCGACCGCAACGTCATCTTCAATACGGTCAATTACGGTTATGGCGCAACCATCACCGGCCCCATCAATCCGAAGCTGACGAAATGGTTCGTCGAGGATCTGAAGACCTATCCGATCGATCTGAAGACGGCGGAAGCGCTGCTGGATGAGGCCGGATACAAGCGCGGCGCGGATGGCATCCGTTTCAAGCTCAATCTCGACTACGTGCCGAGCACCGAGGCCTATCCGCGCGGCGCGGACTATATTCGCCAGGCGCTGGCGAAGGTCGGCGTGGATGTGACGGTGCGGACCCAGGACTTCGCCACCTATACCAAGCGCATCTACACGGATCGCGATTTCGATTTTGCCTATGAGGGCATGAGCAATCTGTTCGATCCGACCGTCGGCGTGCAGCGGCTTTACTGGTCGAAGAACTTCAAGAAGGGCGTGCCCTTCTCCAACGGCGCCGCCTACAGCAATCCGAAGGTGGATGCGCTTCTCGAAGCCGCCGCCATCGAGATCGATCCGGACAAGCGCGTCGCGCAGTGGAAGGAAATACAGCAGATACTGGTGGACGACGTGCCGGCCATCGACATCGTCGCAGCGCCTGAGATCACCATCTTCAACAAGCGTATTTCGGATCACACCATCGGTGCCGAAGGTGTCGCGGGAAGCCTCGCCTTCGCGCATATCGCCGCATCCTGACCGTCTCGCCAGACCCGGCCCTCTTGCGGGGCCGGGACCTTTCCCTTTCATCGAGGCCAAAGCCATGAGCACGACACTTTCTGAAATCTGGTACACACGCTGCCCGGTCCCCACACCGGTGGGGCTGGCGGCGCAGCTCGGTTATCTCGGAAAAACCTTCGAGGAGGTCGGCATAACGCTGAAATCCATCATCGATTCGCCGGATCGCTCCGTTCGCCAGAGCCATTTCAACCACACGCTGGAATGGTCCTTCCGCCACGGCGGCAATGTGCCGCCCATCCGCGCCCGCTCGGAGGGGCGCAATACACGTCTTATCGGCATTACATGGACGGATGAGTTTCAGGCCATCATCACCCTGCCGCAAACCGGCATCCGCTCCGTCGCCGATCTTGCCGGACGCCGTTTCGGTGTGCCGCGCCGCCCGGAAGGCATCGTCGATTTCATGCGGGCAACCGCGTTGAAGGGTATCGTCTCGGCGCTTTCGCTTGAAGGGCTGACGGTCGGGGATGTCGAGCTCAAGGATATCGTCATCGCGGATTCGGTGTTGGCCTCGCAGGAAGGGCCGTCGTTGTTCGGCCTCAAGCGCCGGCAATCCTTCGGCGAGGAAATCATCGCGCTGCTGCGGGGCGAGGTCGACGCGATTTTTGTCAAGGGAACGGCCGGCATCGCCGCCGCAAACCTGATCGGGGCCGTGCAGGTGGTGGAGTTCGGTTTCCATGCCGATCCGAAGATACGCATCAATTCCGGTTCGCCGCGGGTGCTGACGGTTGATGGCCGGCTTGCCGACGAGCGCCCCGATCTGGTGGAGCGGCTCGTCGCCGCCATCGGCACGGCGTCGCTCTGGGCGGAGCAGCATCCGGAAGAGACCCGCCGTTTCATTGCGCGGGAGGCCGGCGCGACGGAAGAGCAGGTTCTGGCCGCCAACGGGCCGGAGGTTCACCGCCATCTCGGTCTTGGCCTTGATGCCGACCTTGTGGCGGCTGTCGGCCATTACAAGGATTTCCTGCACCAATGGGGCTTTCTGGAAAACGACTTCGATCTTGCAGCGTGGATTGACGACCGTTTCGTAACGGCAAGCGAAAGGGCGGTGGCATGAGCGTTGCACTTTCCGCCGTTCCGCGCCGGCCGGAACAGCCATCCAGCCCGGTCGCCGTTGCAGCTGCGCTGGCCGAAGATTTTGCCCTGACGGCGGCGGACCATGACAAAAGCGGCGAATTCGCCGCCGGCAATTTCGAAGCGCTTTTCAGGTCGGGCCTGCTCGGTCTCGTAACGGCAGAAAAGGATGGCGGCTGGGGCGAGGGCATGGAGACGGCGCATGCCGTCATTGCGGCGATTGCCAAGGGCGATCCGTCCACCGCTCTCATCCTTGCCATGCATTACAGCGTTCACGCCGCGATCCGGCGCGGCGGGTGGCCGGCCGCCCTCGCCGCAAAGGTGCTGGCGGCCAATAACAGGGAGCCGGCGCTTCTGAACAATGCGCAGGCGGAGCCGGGTGTCGGGTCACCCGCCCATGGCGGACTGCCGGAAACCACGGCGCGGATCGAGGGCGATGTCTGGGTGGTCAATGGCCGCAAGAGTTTCGTCACCGGCCTGCCGGGTCTGAAATGGGCGATCGTGCTGGCCTTGACAACGGAAGAGACGCCGCGCCTCATCCAGCTTCTGGTGCCGCTGGATGCGCCGGGCATAGTCCAGGAAAAGGCATGGGAGGCGACCGGCATGTATGCCACCGCCAGCCACGATCTGGTGCTGGAGGATGTGAGGGTGCCGCTCGAGGATATCGTCGCCGAACAGCCGGCGGACGAGCCGCTGCGGCGCGACGAGGCCGACGGCTATAATTTCTTCGTGCTTCTGGCGTCGGTCTATCACGGTGTCGCGCTTTCGGCCCGCGACGATCTGTTGCGCCATCTGACCGGCCATGTGCCGGTAAGCCTCGGAGCGCCGCTCTCCTCCATCCCGCGCATTCAGGAAGGTCTCGGTCAGATCGAGGTGCTGCTTGCGACGAACCGGCGTCTGCTTCTTTCCGTCGCCCGCGACGCCGATGCGGGGGAAAAACTGGGCACAGATGCGCTCGCCGTGCGCCATGTGGTAATCGACAATGCCGTGGCGGTGACCGATCTGGCGCTGGAGCTTGGCGGCAATCGCGGCCTGCGCCGGGACTATAATCTCGAACGCCATCACCGCGACGCCGTTACGGCAAGGGCGCATGCGCCGCAAAGCCACATGATCCGCACAATTCTCGGTCGTCAGAGCATCAAGGCGGCGGGCGGCTGATCGATGAAGACGCCGGGCGCCTTGCCTTGGCAAGATCGTCCGGCATCGGCTCCGCTTCAATCCCGCAGCAAAGGCAACAGCCTGTCGCCCTGCCGCTCTATCTCCGAGAGATAGGGCGTGTCGGAAAGCACGAAATGGGTGATGCCGAGCGCGCGATATTTGCGCAGTGATGCGGCAACATCCTGCGCCGAACCCACAAGCCACGTCGTCGCCGCGCCGCCGCCGCCGAATTTGCCGGGTGCGGTATAAAGATTGTCGTCCAGCACATCGCTTTGCCTGTGCAGATCCAGCAGGCGGCGCTGACCGACCGCAACTGCCTGAAGATGGTCGTTCCAGCGCACGCCACTGTTGGCGGCCATCTCGGCGACCTTCGCTTCCGCATCGCGCCATGCTTCTGCCGTCGTTTCACGCACCAGCGTGGTGATGCGCAGGCCGAATTGCAGCGGCGGCAGGTCGCGGCCGAGCGTCCGGCTGAAATGCCTGAGCCGTTCGATCCTCTCGCGAACGCCGGCAAGCGGTTCGCCCCAGAAGAGCTGCACATCGGCCTCGGTTGCGGCGACCTGTTCGGCCGCCTCGGACGCGCCGCCGAAATAAAGCCTGGGATGCGGCCGGCCGTCGCGTGCGGCGATACGCGGCAGGACAGTGGAATTCCTTACCCGGAAATGATCGCCGTCGAAGGTGACGTTTTCTTCCGTCCAGAGCCGCCGCACCAGTCGCATGAACTCCCTGGTGCGTGCATAACGCTGTGCCTGATCGCCTTCCTCGTCGCCATAGGCGGCAAGCTCGTCCCTGCCGGAGACGATGTTGATCCGCACCCGGCCACCGGAAAGCTGATCGAGCGTGGCGGCGGCCGAGGCGAGGTTGGCCGGCTTCCAATAGCCGGGGCGGATGGCGATCAGCGGTTCGAATGTGGTGGTGCGCGCCGCAAGGGCTGTCGCGACCGTGAATGTATCGGGTCTGCCCCAGCCGGTGCCGAGCAGCGCGCCCTTCCAGCCATGATTCTCCAGCGCCGTCGCGTGACGGGTCAATGTATCAAGGCTGTTGTGATTGTCGCTGACGGCATCGCCACGATGGCCGGGTTTGACGTCATTCGGGATATACCAGAGAAATTCACTCGTGCTGCTCACATTATCCGCCTGAATTTTCGTTTGTGCTGCGGTGAAGCGGCCCTGCCAACCTTCGGATATCGCCAATCTTCAGATTGCTGAGGCGCGGCCTTCTGCTGGTGCGAGAATGGCAAACAGGCGGTGGCCCGGCCAAGCAGCGACGTCTCTTTTGCTCCTAGTCAGCGGAAAAGCTTTGCGTCGGGGCCAGCTATTTTGCACATATTTTCCATAGAAATAATTTGAGCATACGATTCTACTCCTTCAGGGCTGACTTGCAGGATTATGGACGCGTTTTCTCTATGATGCGGATTGTATAGATCGATTTTTCCTGATGTCCGAACAGGTGAGAAAGTCGATAGTCGACTGGAATCGCGAAATTCATCATGCTTGCCAAAGACCGCCGCAAACCACGGAGCAGGCATGTGTACCACCTTGATTGTCCCCGGTCTCAACGGTTCGGATGAGGGGCACTGGCAGCGGCATTGGCTGCGGGATGATCCTGCCGCGCAGCTGGTCGATCAGGACGATTGGCGCTGCCCGGTTCTCGAGGATTGGCTCGGTCGTCTCGAAACGGCTCTTGCCGCGACCGACCGTGCCTATCTCGTCGCTCACAGTCTGGGTTGCCTACTGGTCGCAAACATGGCGTCGCGGCCGCTCGCCGCCAAAATCAGGGGCGCGCTGCTTGTTGCGCCAGCCCATCTCGACCGGGTGGAGGCGATGCATCCCTGTATCGTTCGGTTTGGCGCCTTTCCGCGGGCGCCGCTTGCTTTTCCCAGCCTCGTCGTGGGCAGCATGAACGACCCCTATATGACCCCGGAGGAATTGGCCGCCACCGCCGCCAGCTGGGGAAGTGATCTCGTCAATCTCGGTTCGGTCGGCCATATCAACATCGCCTCCGGTTTCGGCCCGTGGCCAGAGGGATATGCCCTTCTGGCGCGCCTGCGCGCGGCAGCCGGCTCTGCGTTGGTGCAGACCAGAACGCGAATGCGCGGGTTGCCGGTGGTGCGTGGCGTCTCCCTCCAGGGCGATGCCGGCGCTTTATGATGGTCTAATCCGTGCGTGACAGCGTTTCACATGATCCGTTCTTGGATCGGGCACATATGCAACCAATAGGAGCTTTATGGCCATTTTTGACGACAGAAATTTAGAATCTCACCTTTTGATTGTTTTTGAGTGACTGTATTTATTTTCTACAGAAAATATGAAAAAGCGTTTCTTCGCTTTGGACGTTTTTGTTGCCACCCTTCATCGGTCATCAAATCAGGAAGGGGTAAGGGAATGTCCAGGATCAAGTTTGCAGTGTCGGCTCTTGGCGGATTGCTGCTGTCCACGCTGTCGCTGTCAGCGGCCGGCGCATCGGAAGCGCTGGTGACGGCCGGTTGGCTGAAGGAAAATCTCGACAATCCGAAGGTGCGCGTCTTTGAGGTCAGCGTCGACACGGGTGTTTACGAGCGCGGCCATATTCCCGGCGCGGTGAACCTCAACTGGCATACGGATCTCGTCGACAAGGAAAAGCGCGACATTGCCGCGCGGGAAAATTTCCAGGCCCTGCTGCAGAAAGCCGGTGTGGGCGACGATACGACGATTGTTCTTTATGGCGACAACAATAACTGGTTTGCCGCTTGGGGCGCGTGGATTTTCGAGACCTACGGTCTTGGTGACCGGGTAAAGCTGCTGGATGGCGGCCGCAAGTTGTGGGAAGCGCAGGGCCTGCCTTTCGATACTTCCGCACCGGTAACGGCCGAAACGAAGCTGAAGCTCAATGAGCCGGACACGTCGGTCCGGGCGCGCTTCGTGGATGTGGTCGCCGTGGCCGAGGGCAAGCACAATATCAAGCTGGTCGATATTCGTTCGGCGGATGAATATTCCGGCAAGATTTTTGCGCCCGATGGCGTCAAGGAGCTTTCCGTCCGCGCCGGCCACATTCCCGGCGCCGTCAATGTGCCGTGGGGAACCATTGTCAACAAGGACGGGACCTTCAAATCCGTGGACGAGATCAAGGCCATCTATGCGGAAAAGGGCATCGACGGTTCCACGCCGGTTATCACCTATTGCCGCATCGGCGAGCGCTCCAGCCATACCTGGTTCGCGTTGAAGAAGATACTCGGTTATGACGTCCGCAACTATGACGGCTCCTGGACCGAATACGGAAATGCGGTCGGCGTTCCGATCAGCAATCCGACCGGCACGGTCTGGACAGGCAAATAAGCTGCGGGCTCTTTGTCCGTGCAGCCGGCGTGCCAGGGCGGCGCGCCGGCGTTTTCTCCTGACATGTCCGGTATTTCATGCGTTCGACCCTGCGCCGCCTTGCGGCTTTCGCCATTTTTTGCGGCCTGATTATCGTTGCCTCTCGGCTGGGAGTGCTCGAAAATGGCAGGCAGCTTGCTTTTTCCCTTCTGGCCGGTGCCGCTTTCGGCATCGTGATGCAGCGCGGACGCTTCTGTTTTCTCTGCAATTTTCGCGATTTCGTCGACCACAGGCGTTCGGACGGCGTTCTCGCAATTCTCGTGGCGCTCTTTGCCGGCGTGGTGTTTTACCAGATCGTCACCATGGCGTGGATGCCGGTTCCGCAGCCCGGCCGCCTGCCGCCCAATGCCCATATCGGCCCGGTCGGCTGGGTTCTGGCGCTGGCATCGACGATATTCGGGCTGGGGGCGGCGTTTTCCGGCTCCTGCCTGTCGGGGCATTTTTACCGGCTGGGTGAGGGTGCTTTCGGATCCTTGCTTGCCATCGCCGGCGCGGCGCTTGGTTTTCTGCTGGCATTCCTCAGCTGGAATTTTCTTTACACGTTCACCATTTTCAACGACTTGCCGATCTGGCTGCCGCATTATCTGGGATACGGCACCGCCCTGCTGCTTGCCTGCGTCATCTTGGCGGTCCTGATCCTTGCCGTGCTTTTTTTCGACAAGAAAGGTCCGGCTGCCGCGGCTGCCGTTCCGGCAGGCCATCTGCGGCAGGCGTTGGTCCGCGTTTTTGTCGAACGCTGGCCACCCGTCATAACCGGCATTCTCGTCGCGGCGATCAGCGCCTTTTCCTATTTCCGCGTGGCGCCGCTTGGGGTCACGGCCGAACTCGGCAGTATCGTCAGGACTGCTGGCGCATCCGCCGCATGGGTGCCGGAAACGCTTGCGGGCCTCGATACGGTGCGGGGATGTATCAGCGCTGTCAAAACCACGATCCTGTCGGCGAACGGCGTTTTTGTCCTGGGGCTGATCTTTGCGAGTTTTGCCGCCGCTCTTTCGGCTGGAAAATTCCAGCCGTCATGGCCTTCCGCCGGCGGGCTGGCGACGCGTTTTGCCGGCGGCGTGCTGATGGGCTGGGGCGGAATGACCGCGCTTGGCTGCACCGTTGGCGTCCTGTTGTCGGGTATTCATGCCGGTGCTCTGTCGGGCTGGGTGTTCCTGGTTTTCTGTGGCCTTGGCGCTTTTGCCGGACTGTTTTTCAAGCGTCGCTTCGCCTGGCCGTGAAGGCTCGCCCCTGAAATTCGCCGCCATCGCGTCACGGCCTGCGTGACAACCCGGTTCTGAGCCGCCGGAAATGGAATTTTTCCCGCTAACCCTAACCTTAGTCCACATTTGCCGGCCATCGGCCAATTATAGAATAGTAATTTTATGGAAAATATTGACCATTTTGGCTTGCCACCGGAGGATAGAGGGAGTTGACCAAAGGAGGCGCACATGCCGCAGGGACTTCATGCATTTACTGCTGATCTGTTCCGTTTCACCCGTCGCCCGCCGCGTGAGGATGAAGCGGGCAATCTTCATCCCCTGGATCATTCCGGGCGTGTCAGGCATGAAAAAAGCGATCTCGACCTCGAGCGGGAAGAGATCTGTGAAATGAACTTCGCCATGCTCGGCCTTTATCCGGTTTTCTAACCGCCGGTGCAGAAAACACCGTCTTCCTCCGCCGTGCCGCTCCGCCCGGAGAGAAACTCTCTTCGCCGGCTGGAAATTGGAACAAAATTTCTTAAACGCGCCGGCGAATTGACTACCCTCTTATTCTCAAGCTGCATTTGCCCTATGGGCGGATTGTAAAGGACCTGCCGATGACCACACTCGATAAGCCACTCGATTTCCTGTGGTTCATACCCTCCTCAGGCGATGGCAGCTATCTTGGCTCCGACGATCTGTCGCGTCCTGCCGATCCCGGATATTTCCGGGAAATCGCACAGGCGGCGGATCGGCTGGGTTATTCCGGCGTGCTTATTCCGACCGGCGTCGCCTGTGAGGAATCGTTCATTCTCGCGGCCAATCTTGCGGCCTATACCGAAAAGCTGAAATTCCTCGTCGCCATCCGTCCGGGTGTTGCGTCACCCGCCTATTATGCGCGTCTTGCTTCCACGCTGGATCGCGTTTCCCACGGACGGCTGCTGCTCAACATCGTGGTTGGCGGCAGCGCGCAGGAGCTGGCCGGCGACGGCATTTTCCTGCCCCATGACGAGCGTTACGACCACGCGGACGAGTTTTTCCAGGTGTTCAATTCGCTGATCGAAACCGGCAAGGGAAATCTCGACGGCAAATATATCACGGCGCGGGATGCCAGGCTTGGTCTGCCGCCGGTGCAGGAGCCGCGCCCACCGATTTATTTCGGCGGCTCTTCCGATGCCGGCATCGAATTTTCGGCTGGTATCACCGACAAATATCTTACCTGGGGCGAGCCGCCGGCGCAGGTGGCGGAAAAAATCGCCAAGGTGCGCGCCGCCGCTGCAAAAAAGGGCCGGGATGTCACCTTCGGCATCCGCCTGCATTTCATCGTGCGTGAAACCGACGAGGAAGCCTGGGCCGACGCCGACCGGCTGATTTCGAAGCTTTCGGATGAAACCATCGCCTCGGCTCAGGAGGTCTTCTCCAAGGCGTCGGATTCCGTCGGCCAGGCCAGGATGCAGGCCCTGCACAATGGCCGGCGTGACAAGCTGGAAGTGTCGCCCAATTTGTGGGCGGGCATCGGGCTCGTCCGTTCCGGCGCCGGCACGGCTCTGGTCGGTTCGCCGAAAACGGTAGCGGCGCGGCTGCGGGAATATCAGGCTCTGGGCATCGATACCGTCATTGCGTCGGGTTATCCGCATCTGGAGGAAGCCTATCGCCTTTCCGAGTTGCTGTTCCCGGAAATCGGCCTCGACGGGCCGCGCAATCAGATCCGCTCCTCGTTCGGCGCCAAACAGGTTTTCGGCGGCGGCGGTCACGGCGGCAACGTCAAGCTGGTGTCCGGATCCTGATCCACGGAGGCAGGACGGTTTGTGTCTTCTGTCGTTTCGGCAAGCTCGCGGCGGGTCGAGATCGATGAAAGCCACATAAAACATTATTTCTATAGAATATAAGCATTACGAAAAACGATGCCTATTTCACATCCCGCCGCTGCTGCTAGCTATTGAACAATTCAGCCGTTTTCAGGAGCCACCGATGACATTGCAATATGCAGCCAAGGATCAACAATTCATCAATCTCCGCGATCCGGTTTCGGGCAGGGCGGCGGATGCCGATAGCCTGAAGGCGGCGCTCAGAACCCTGGGTGGCGGCGTCAGCGTGATCACGGCGGGGGAGGGAGATGCGCGCACGGGTGCAACGGTGACGTCCGCCACCGCGCTTTCTGTCGATCCGCCAAGAATTCTGGTGGCGCTCAACCGTTCCTCGTCCACATGGCCTGTGGTGCAGCGTTTCGGCCATCTGGCGGTCAACATCATCGGAGCGAACCATCAATTCATCGCCAATCAGTTTGCCGGCATCGGCGGCCTGAAGGGTTCGGATCGGTATCGCGGGGCGGAATGGACCCGGCTGGCGAGCGGCGCACCCATTCTCGAAGATGCCGTTGCGGCGATCGACTGCACCATTGAAGAGGCGATCGAGCGCCACAGCCACGTGATCGTCATTGGCAAGGTCGAAGCGATCCGTATCGGTTCCGGCCATTCGCTGGTCTATCAGAACGGGCGTTATCATTCGCTGGACTGAGCGGCGGTCCACCGGCGCTTTCACCGGAACATCTTTGAGGGAGTTGAGCATGGGATCTGTCACGCCACTCGGCGAAAGGCTTCGTTTCGTTCCTCCACGGCTTGGCGCGGATGGTGATGTGCTGACCGTTGCCCGGGCGATTGCTGAAAAATGCGGGGTGGAAAGCGCGGGGCAGATCCATGCGCGGATTGCCCGGTCCGGCCTTCTTGCTCTTTCGGTTCCGAACGAACTGGGCGGGGCGGATATCACCAATGATGTGCTGTCGCAGGCGCTTTCCATCATCGCCGCAGCCGATGCGGGCGCGGCGCATGATCTCGCGGAGCATTTCACCGCGCTTGAACTTATCCGAAATGCGGGTAGCGAAGAGCAGCGCAAGGCCCTCTTCGCCCGTCTTGATCTCGGTGAGACCTTTGCGCTGGCCTCGTCCGACGCCGATCTCGATCGCGCGGTTCTGGTGACCGACGACGACTACGCGTTGCGGCTTCCCGATGAAATTGCGCGATCGGTCAGGGCCGACGCGGACTGGATCGTCGCGCCGGGCGTCAATACGGCCGGACAGCCCTTGCTCATCATTCTGCGCAACCGTCCGAACACCTCATGGGAGGGCCTGTTGCGTGCCGACCAGGTGGTGTTCCTTGCCCAGGGCGCGGGAAATCTGGCGGCCTCCCTGTCCACGCTGCTGAAAGCTGCGGTGGCTCTCGGGACAAAACAGCGTGAGCTTTCATCACTGCTGATCGACAGATTGGCCGACGAAGGCGCGGTGCGTCCCGTCATAGGGGAAATATTTCTCGCCACCGAACTGCTGAAGGCGCAGATATCCAGCCTCGCGGCCCACATCGACGCGGCGCAGGTGGGCGCGGAAAATGTCACCTTTCGCTCGGTTCGCAACAATGCCATCACGCTTGAAATTCTGATGGCGCGTCTCGGCCTGATCGACGGCGTCAGCGAATCGGGACTGATTGCATCCCTAGGCGACGATCTGCGCCGGCAATGATCGATGCGCGGCCACGATGCGCGGGCCGCGCGAAATCCTATTCTCCCGCCGGGACGAACCGCTTGTCCTGTTCGTCCTTTGCAACGAATTGCGCGAGCGTCATATTGTCCAGAATGGTTGCGATGGCGTCACGCACGTCCGTCATCGAAACCCTGACCTGACAGGTCTCCGGATCGTCACAGTCGTCGCAGGCTTCAAAAGCGGTGCGGCTTGCGCAGCGGATGGGAGCCAATGGCCCGTCCAGCGTGCGGATGACCTGGCCGATCATGATTTCGGACGGCATTTTCGAAAGAGAATAACCGCCGTTCGGCCCCTTCTTGGACCGCAGAATACCGCTGTTGCGCAGCTCCAGAAGGATCGTATCCAGAAACTTCTTCGGAATATTGTTGCGGGTCGCAATCTCGGTCACAAAAGCAGTCTCTCCCTGGGGCAGCCGCGCCAGATCGACAAGAGCCTTTAATCCGTATTTGCCTTTTTTGGTCAACATCGCACGATCCGAAAAGAGAGCCGGCATAGTCCGCAATGCCGCGCCATATTATTCCTAACTTACTAAGTAGTTTTTAGCGAATTCCGGCGCAAGCCCGTTTCGGCTGGCTTTGGCGCCGAAAGCGGCTTATTGCAGCTTTTTTAGCCCGTTCTGCCGGCCCGCGGGACGGCGTCATCGGCGCTGGCTTTCAAAAAGCTGGCTGAAAACAATATTTTCTCTGTTCCCCGCGCAACGTGGAACGATCATCCTTTATTAGAATATAAAATCGGTAGACAAAGTATGCATCAAAGACTTGCGAGGTGATGATGTACACGCTCAGTTTGCTGGACAAGAGCCCGGTGCCCGCGGGCGAGAATGCGGCAAGCGCGTTCCGCGACACGGTCAATCTCGCCAGACGCGCCGAGGAACTGGGTTACCGCCGTTTCTGGGTGGCAGAACATCACAATTCGCCGGAGCTTGCCGGATCGGCGCCCGAGGCGCTGGTGGCATGGATATTGGCGAAGACGTCGCATATCCGCGTCGGTTCGGGCGGCGTCATGCTGCAACATTACAGCCCTTACAAGGTGGCCGAGGTCTTTAATGTCCTGTCGTCGCTTGCGCCCGGACGGGTCGATCTCGGCATCGGCAAGACGCCGGGCGGCCTGCCATTGGCGACTTCCGCCCTGCAGCAGGCCTATGATCCCGCCCGCAAACCGGATTTCGAAACCGCCTTTGCAGAACTGACCAGATTTCTCTCCGGGGCTGCGCCGCGCGATCATGCGCAGGCCGGATTGCAGGCGACACCTGTGCCGCCGGTTGCCGCGGAAAGATTCCTGCTCGGCGCGAGCCCGGAGAGCGCAAGGCTCGCGGCTTCAAAAGGGTGGAGCTTCGTCTTTGCCGGCCATCTCAATGGCGATCCGGAAGTTCTGCGCCGCAGCCTCGCGGCTTTCCGTGAGGAAAGCGGCGGCAGCGCCCCGGTCCTTGCCCTGTCGGCTTTTGCCGCGAGCGATCCGGACCATGCCGCGAGACAGGTCGAAGGCCAGCGCATCTACCGGGTGTTCCTGAGCGACGGCAGGGGGTTCAACCTTGGCCGCCGCGAGCAGGCGGAAGAATTCGCCCGCCAGTCGGGCGATAGCGATTACCGCATCGAGGAGCGCAAGCCCAACGTGCTGCATGGCGGGCCGGAGGATATTCATCGGGCGTTGCGGACCCTTTCCGAAGAGCACGGCATCGAGGAATTCATCATCGAGCCGCCGCATGTGGGGGCCGATCAGCGGCTCGCCTCTATCGAACTCTTGGCCACGCATCGCCTTTCCCGGGCGGCGTGATTTTGTCCTCAGGAGGAAATGACATGACGAGAAAGAAAATCCGTTTCGGCATCATGCTTCAAGGTCCCGGCGGGCACATGAACGCCTGGCGGCATCCCAAAAGCCCGGTCGATGCCAGCGTCAATTTCGAGTTCTTCAGGAAAAACGCGCTGAAGGCGGAATCGGCCGGCATCGCCTTCGCCTTCGTGGCGGACGGGCTTTATATCAACGACAAATCCATTCCACATTTCCTCAACCGTTTCGAACCGCTGACCATTCTTTCGGCGCTCGCTTCCGTCACCTCGAAGATCGGTCTCGCCGGTACGGTTTCGACCTCCTATAGCGACCCTTTCACCATCGCCCGCCAGTTCGCCTCGCTCGATCTTCTGAGCGGCGGCCGCGCCGGATGGAATGCCGTAACGACGCCGCTTGAAGGCACGGCGAAGAACTATAGCCGCAACCATCCCGAACATGCGCTGCGATACGAGATCGCCGATGAATATCTCGAGGTCATCAAGGGCCTGTGGGACAGCTGGGACGACGACGCCTTTGTGCGCAACCGCGAGACAGGACAGTTCTTTGACCGTGCCAAGCTTCACACGCTTGGTCACAAGGGCCGTTTCTTCCAGGTGGAAGGCCCGCTGAACATCCAGCGTTCGCCGCAGGGACAGCCGGTGGTGTTCCAGGCCGGTTCCTCCGATGCCGGCATCGGCCTTGCCGGCAAACATGCCGATGCCGTCTTCACCAATTCCGCCTCGCTGGAGGAGAACCAGACCTTCCTCAAGCGTGTGAAACAGAGCGCCGTTGCGCAGGGCCGGTCGGCCGCCGATGTGAAGATTTTCCCCGGCATCGGCCCGATCGTCGGCGAAACGCAGGAGGAAGCGGAGGCGAAATACGACGTCATCCGCAACCTCATCACCATCGAGGATGCGCTCGCCTATCTCGGCCGCTTCTTCGACCATCACGATTTCAGCGCCTATCCGCTGGATGAGCCTTTCCCCGAACTCGGCGAGATCGGCAAGAACAGTTTCCGCTCGACGACCGACCGCATCAAGCGCCGGGCAAAGGAAAAGAACCAGACGCTGCGGGAAGCGGCGCTGGAGGCAGCGACCCCGCGCGAGGGTTTCATCGGCACGCCGGACAAGGTGGCGGACGAAATCATCCGCTGGGTGGAACATGACGCGGCCGACGGCTTCATTCTGGGCTTTCCGGTGATTGCCGAAGGGCTGGACGACTTCATTCGCCTTGTCATTCCGGTGCTGCAGCGGCGCGGTTATTTCGATCCGCATCTGGAGGGCACGACGCTGCGCGATCATCTCGGCCTGCCTTTCCGGCAAAGCGTCTATTCCAGCGGTGAAAACGGCGCGGACAAGGCCATCGCATAAGGTTGCAGCCGGCTTGCGATGACCGCTTTCCGGCGCAGATTTCAAGACGGGGCGCGTAAGGGCCGCGCAGGAGACAGAACCATGAATATCCGCATTGACGGCGCGCGTCCGCAGGACGACGCCGAACGGGGAATCCTTGCCTTTATCGAGGAAAGCATCGCCATCCGGCACGATCTCCACCGGCACCCGGAACTGTCGCTCAAGGAGAAACGCACGGCCGCGCTGATCGCCCGTTATCTCCTGTCGTTCGGATATGAGGTGACGGAGGGTGTCGGTGGCCACGGTGTCGTCGCCACGCTGAAGCGCGGTCACGGCGAAAAACGTCTCGGCATCCGTGCCGATATCGACGCCCTGCCGATCATCGAGGAAACCGGCCTTGCCTATGCCAGCCAGACGCAGGGCGTGATGCATGCTTGCGGCCATGACGGCCATACGACGATCCTGCTCGCCGCCGCCCGTTATCTTGCGGAAACATCGAGTTTTTCCGGCACGCTGACGCTGATCTTCCAGCCGGCCGAGGAGATCGGCGCGGGTGCCAGGGCGATGATCAGGGACCGGCTGTTCGAGCGGTTTCCGGTCGATGCGGTCTTCGGCCTGCACAATTGGCCGGGTGTGGAAACCGGGCAGTTCGGTTTTGTCGAGGGACCCGCCATGGCCTCCGTCGACAAGGCGACGGTGCGGATCATCGGCAAAGGCGGGCATGGCGCCGCGCCGCATGAAACGGTCGATCCGGTTCTCGCTTCGGCCAGTTTCGTCACCGCCTTGCAAAGCATTGTTTCCCGCAACGTCGATCCGCGCGAGATGGCGGTGCTGACGGTCGGCTCCATCCATGGCGGAACCGCCTCCAACGTCATTCCAGAGAGCGTCGAACTGCAGATCACAGCCCGGGCTTTTTCGCCTGCCGTGCGTGACAGGTTGGAAGAGCGGCTTCCGGCGTTGGCGAAAGGGCAGGCCGAGAGCTTCGGCGCGAAGGCTGAGGTCGCTTATTCCCGTGGTTTCCCGCCCGTCATCAATCACGTCCCGCAGACGGTCTTCGCCCGCGATGTCGCCAAACGGCATTTCGCCGCCGGGCAGATCGCCGAAACGTTCCAACCGCGCACGGCGAGCGAGGATTTCGCCTTCATGCTGCAGGAACGGCCGGGTTCCTATCTGTTCGTCGGCAATGGCGAAAGCGCACCGCTGCACAGCCCCCATTACGATTTCAACGACGCGATCATCGCGCCGGCCGCACGTTTCTGGGTGCGTCTGGCCGAAGCGTACCTCTCCTGACGCGCAATTGAGGACAAGGACATGAGCGACAGTTTTCTCTACACATCGGTCAAGGATCCGCTCGCAACGCCGCTTCTGGAGGAGTTGCTGTTCGAATATGACAGCCGTTACGGCACATTCTTCAATGCGGAAGGGGCAAAGGCGGAGCTGAACAAATATCCGCCGGAGGCCTTCAGCCCGCCATCCGGCAATTTCCTGCTGCTCCTGCGCAACGGGAAGGCGATCGCCGGCGGCGCCTTCATGCGCTACGACGACGAGACGGCGGAATTCAAGCGCGTCTGGACCCATTCCGGCCATCGCCGGCAGGGGCTGGCGAAAATCGTGCTGCGGGAACTGGAGCAGCAGGCGATCCGGCAGGGTTATGCCCGCATTTATCTGACCACCGGCTTCCGCCAGCCGGAAGCGGTCGGCCTTTATCTCACCAATGGGTATCGCGCTTTGTTCGATACCGCGGCCGATCCCGAGACGATCCGCTCGCTGCCGTTCGAAAAATTTCTTTCCGACACGACCACCGCCATCCCGGACGGTGCGCCGATACAGGCAGCGCGGCCGCAACTCTCGCCGGTTCATACCTGAAAGGCTTTATCCGATGACAATAGCCTCCGATTTTCCGCATGTTGCGGTGAGCGAACAGAAGGATGAGCCGGTCAAGCACGGCTATGCGCATTTCCGCGTCGTTCCCGCCCGTTATCCGCTGCGCACGGCGGGCACCGTTCTCGCGGTTCTTATCATTGCCGCCATCCTGCATTCCGTCTTCGGCAATCCCCGCTGGGGCTGGAACGTCTTTGCGGAATGGTTCTTTGCCGAGCCGGTGCTCGTGGGGCTCGGCCGGACGCTGCTGCTGACGGTGCTCGGGGCGTTTCTGGGTTTCGTGCTCGGCACGGTTCTGGCGCTCGCCCGCGTGTCCGGTTCGCCCCTGCTTGTCGCGATCTCCTGGACCTACATCTGGATATTCCGTTCCATTCCGCTGATCGTGCTTTTGCTGATCCTCAACAATCTCGGTTATCTCTACGAGACCGTGACGATCGGCGTACCCTATACCGGCATCAACTTTTTCAGCTGGAATACGACGCAGCTCATGACGCCCTTTGCCGCAGCGGTTCTGGGACTGACATTGCATGCCGCGGCCTTTTCGTCGGAAATCGTGCGTGGCGGCATTCTTTCGGTGGAGCAAGGCCAGCTTGAAGCGGCGGCTTCCCTCGGCCTGCCGCGGCGCCGACAGTTTTCGCGGATCGTGCTGCCGCAG
This sequence comes from Agrobacterium sp. NPDC089420, assembly GCF_044900305.1. Lineage (NCBI taxonomy): Bacteria > Pseudomonadati > Pseudomonadota > Alphaproteobacteria > Hyphomicrobiales > Rhizobiaceae > Agrobacterium > Agrobacterium sp. NPDC089420. The sequence continues at coordinate 85,286 of NZ_JBJDMY010000014.1, forward strand.
GCGATGCGAACCATTCTGCCGAATGGCTTCAACGAGATCATCCTGCTCGCCAAGGGCACGTCGCAGGTCTATATCCTCGCGCTGCCGGAGTTGTTCTATACGATCCAGATCATCTATCGCCGCAATCTGGAAGTGATCCCGCTGTTGATGGTCGCCACCGTCTGGTATCTGGTGATCCTGACGGCGCTGTCCATCGTCCAGCATCATATCGAACGGCATTTTTCCCGCGGCGCGCTGCGCAATCCGCCCCCCTCGCTGTTTGCCACGCTCTACCGCACCTTCCTGCCGCGCAAGCCTTTGCCGGAAGCGGTGGAGACGCCAGCGCTCGCCATTGAAAGACCTGAACGACAGGCTGCCGCCAGGACGGGACGTTTCCAGCTCGGCAATCGTGGCGGTTCGGTCAATATCCACGGCGTTTCCAAGTCCTTCGGAACGCTGAAGGTGCTGGACGATGTCTCGCTCTCCATTCCGGCAGGCAGCGTCACGACCATTCTCGGACAGTCCGGCTCCGGCAAGTCCACCCTGCTGCGCTCCATCAATCATCTTGAACGCGTCGATGACGGTTTCATCGCCATCGACGGTGAACTGGTCGGATATCGTCAGAAGGGCGACACGCTTTATGAGTTGAAGGAAAAGGACATTCTGAAACGCCGCGTCGAAGTGGGCATGGTGTTCCAGAGCTTCAACCTGTTCCCGCATCTGACCGCGCTTGAAAATATCGCCGAGGCGCCGGTCGTGGTTCGCGGCATATCGAAAGAACAGGCGGAAGCCGAGGCGCGCGATCTTCTGGCCCGCGTCGGTCTGGCCGAAAAGGCCGGCGCTTACCCTCGCCAGCTTTCCGGCGGCCAGCAGCAACGTGTGGCGATCGCCCGGGCCTTGGCGCTGCGGCCGAAGGTGCTGCTCTTCGACGAGCCGACCTCCGCGCTCGACCCCGAACTCGTCAACGAGGTGCTTGACGTCATCAAGGAGCTTTCCCGCTCCGGCGTCACCCTCATCATCGTCACCCATGAAATCGGCTTTGCCCGCGAAGTCTCCGACAGGGTCGTCTTCATGGAGCAGGGCCGCATTCTCGAAACGGGCACGCCGCAAAAGGTGTTCAACACGCCGGATCATCCGCGCACGGCCGAGTTCCTTGCAAAAGTTCTTTAATCAACAACAAAGGAAACACTCACATGGCATTTTCATCGAAATTATTGTCTCTGCTTGCCAGCGGTCTTTTCACCGCCACCGCCGCGCTCATCCCGGCTGCGCACGCACAGGAGGTTGACCTGTCACCGGAGCAGAAGGGCCGGGTGCGCGCCGAAAAGGTTGAGGAGGCCATCAAGCTTCTGCCCGCCGGGCATAAATTCATCGCCGACGGAAAGCTGACGGTTGCGACCGTGCCCTTCCGCCTGCCGCTGGTGGATTATGCGAGCGACACAAAAACGCCGATCGGCGTGGAGCCGGACATTGCCCAGCTCGTCGCCGACAGCCTCGGCCTTGAGCTGCAGTTGGTTCCGATCGCCTGGGCGGACTGGCCGCTCGGTCTTGCGTCCGGCAAATATGATGCCGTTACCTCGAACATCACGGTGACGGAAGCGCGCAAGGAAAAGTTCGATTTCTCCAGCTATCGCAACGATCTGCTCGGCTTTTACGTCGGCAATAACAGCAAGGTGACGTCCATCGGCAAGCCTGAGGATGTCGCAGGGCTGAAGGTCATCGTCGGGGCTGCCACCAATCAGGAGCAGATCCTGCTGAAGTGGATCAAGGACAACAAGGCCAAGGGACTGGCCGATACCGAGGTGCAATATTACGACGATCAGGCCGTGCTTGACGTCGCCCTGCAATCCGGCCGCGCGGATGCCTATCTCGGCCCCAATGCGACCTCGGCCTTCCAGGCGGCAAGCCAGAAGAAGACGAAGCTCGTCGGCACCTTCTCCGGCGGCTGGCCGGAAGCGGCGGAAATCGCCGTCGCTTCGAAAAAGGGCGCCGGCATTGCCGAGGCCGTCACCGCCGCGCTGAACGCCCAGATCAGGAACGGCAATTACGGCAAGGTTCTCGCCCGCTGGAATCTGGGTTCCGAAGCCATCACCGAATCCCGCACCAATCCGCCCGGCCTGCCCAAAAGCTGAGCGTAAAAAGCTGAAGAGCCAAAAGCTGAGTTGACGGTGGGACATCACTCAGCCGGTAGCGCGGGCATCCTCCCGCCCGCGCTACCTTTCGTCCCGCAATGATTTATCGGGAAATCACGATGAGCTTCACGTCTCGCTTCGCCACGGCCACGCTGGGCGCCTTTCTCTCCATCGCCGGTTTCGCACCGGCCTTCGCAACCGATGTCTTCGATCTGTCGCCGGATCAGCCGGGCCGCATCAGGGTTGAAAAAGACCCCGGCGCGATTGCCGCCGTGCCGAAGGATTTCAAATTCGTCACGCCGGGCAAATTGACCGTCGCGGTCGCACCTGGCGGACCGCCGCTCGCGACCTACGCGACGGATGCAAAAACGGTGGTCGGCGCTGATCCTGATTATGCCCTTGCGGTGGCAGACAGCCTCGGTCTCGAGCTGGAACTGGTGGCGGTCGCCTGGGCAGACTGGCCGCTGGGGCTTGCCTCCGGCAAATACGACGCGGTGATCTCGAATGTGGGCGTCACGGAACAGCGCAAGGAGAAGTTCGATTTCTCCACCTACCGCCAGGGCCTGCACGGCTTTTTCGTCAAGTCGGACAGCGGCATAACCTCCATCCGCGAGCCGAAGGATGCGGCCGGTCTGAGGATCATCGTCGGCGCCGGCACCAATCAGGAGCGTATCCTGCTGAAATGGAGCGACGAGAATGTCGCCGCCGGTTTGAAGCCGATCGAGCTGCAATATTATGATGACGAAGCCACTCGTCTCGTCGCCCTTTCGGCGGGCCGGGCGGATGTGATTGTCCAGCCGCATGCGCAGCTGGTTTTCATTGCCGCGCGCGACAAAAGCATCAAGCGGGTGGGAACTCTATCCGCTGGCTGGCCGGAACGGTCCGACGTGGCGATCACCACCCGCAAGGGGTCGGGACTGGCCGATGCGCTGACGCTTGCCACCAACGACCTGATCAAGAGCGGTGCTTACGCAAGAATTCTTGATCGCTGGCAGCTTTCGGAGGAGGCCCTGCCGGAATCGCGCACCAACCCGCCCGGCCTGCCAAAAAGCTGATTGTGCCGACAAATGCGGCGGACGGCACTATCCGCAGGTCCGCCTGCGGATAGTGCTTTGCTGGTCTGGCGTCAGAAATCCGCGACCTTGCCCCATGACGAACCGAGGAAACGGCTGGGGTGGTAGGGCGCGGGATCGACGATCGGGTTCGAGCCCGTGACGATATCGGCGATCAGACGGCCGGCGCCCGGGCCGATGCCGAAACCATGGCCGCTGAAACCGGCGGCGAGGATGAAACCGGGCAACTCGCCGGTTTCGCCGATGGCGGGGACGCCATCCGGCGTGCTGTCGATGAAACCGGCCCAGGCCGCGGAAACCCGGGTTTTGCCAAGAGCGGGCAGAAGGTCCAGCGCCCTTTTATGGGTCTCGCGAATGGCGGCGGCATTGGGTTTCGGATCGAGAATGCGGACCCGCTCCATCGGCGTCGGTGCATCGAGCCGCCAGCGTTTCAGCGTCTCGTGGCCGCCGCGAATGCCTTCCAGCCCGCCGGGCCGGAGGCTGCGCCAGCGCTTGAGGAACATCGGAATGAATTCGCGGGCGAACCGTATCTGCTGCGCCGTCGGGTCAATGCGCCCCAGCCCGCTGATGGCAAGCGTATAACCGCCGTCTTTTCGCTTTGTTGCCGAGACGGCGGCGGTGTGCAATGCATCCGGCAGGCCTTCCGCACCTGGCGTAACGGACAGGATGGAGGAGCGGACGGAGGCCTGCGGAAAACGAATGCCGAGCTGGCGGCAGAAGGATGACGCCCAGGCCCCGCCGGACATGATGGCGGTTTTGGTGCGGATCGTGCCCTTTTCGGTGACGACGGCACTGACCCGGCCACCTTCCGTCTCAAGCCCGCGTGCAGCACAATTCTGATGTATCGTGCCGCCGAGTTTGATGATGGCGCGCGCGACGGCGGGCGCCGCCATGGAAGGATCGGCCGTGCCGTCGGTCGGCGAGAAGACGCCGCCTTTCCAGCGTTTGCCCGTGGCGCGCCCGCGTTCGCTGGCTTCATCGGCGCCCAGCATATGGGTCGTGACGCCGGCGGTGATGGCGAAATCACGCCAGCGCGCCCAGCCGGCAAGTTCCGCCTCGTTGTCGCTGAGATAAAACAGTCCGCAGCGGCGGAAGCCGGTGTCTTCGCCACTCTCAGCGGCAAATTCTTCCCAGAGCGCAAGGCTGTGTGTGGAGATCGGCAATTCCCGAGCGTCGCGGTTCTGTTGCCGGCACCAGCCCCAGTTGCGGCTGGATTGTTCGGCACCGATCAGACCCTTTTCAAGCAGCGCCACTTTCAGGCCGCGCCGGGCGAGATAATAGGCGGTAAAGACGCCGACGATGCCGCCGCCGATAATGACGGCGTCCGCGAATGCCGGCAGCTCCGGCGATGTCGTGATCTGTTGCAGCGGGGCGGGCATGGTCGGACTCCTTTTATTCGTCCTAATTTACCTCAGCTGACGTGTAAACGCTGCCAGACTGGGCGTCTCGCCAGAATCTCCTGCTGTTGGCCGGCACGTCTGCAACTCTTTATGCTGCATCAAAAAAATATCCCCACGTCGACAGGGCGCGCCCGTGTGTTAAGATTTCCCATGCCGCGTCAGAATTTTATGCCGCGCGTTCAAAAACATAAAAGGGGTTCCGCACGTGATGAAACTTGACCGGATCGACATCAAGATCCTCTACGAATTGCAGAAAAACGGTCGCATCACCAATGTCGAGCTGGCGGAACTCGTCAATCTGTCGCCAAGCCCCTGCCTGATGCGGGTGAAAAAGCTGCAGTCAGAAGGTTATATCGAAGGCTATTCGGCGCAGATCAACATCAACAAACTCGGCCAGACGCTGACGGTTTTCACCGAAATCACGCTCAAGAACCATCGCCAGATCGATTTCGCCCGCTTCCTCGGCGTCGTCGAGAAGATCGACCAGGTGGTAGAATGCCATCTCGTTTCAGGCGGTTACGATTACCTGCTGAAATTCGTCACATCCGGCATCGTCGAATATCAGTCGATCATGGAGAGGCTGACCGACATGGATGTCGGCATCGACAAATATTTCAGCTTCGTGGTGCTGAAATCACCCATCACCAAGTCGCATATGCCGCTGACCAGCCTGTTTCCGCTTTGAGGTGAGAGGGGTGCATCAGACGTCCGCAGAAGCGATGGGTTTGACAGGGTGTTGCACTTACACTCCGTCACCCCGGACTTGATCCGGGGTCCAGCGCGATCAAGTCCTTGATCGCGAAAGACTCTCCCCACAGCGCAGACGCGCCGTGGCTGGATGCCGGATCAAGTCCGGCATGACGGAGGACAGCTTCTCAATCCTCTTTGGCACTCACCCAGGTTTTTGCAACGCCTTACTATTTTCCAGCGGCTCACCTCTTCGAAAACGCCCGCACCAGCTCCGCATCCTGCTGAAGATTGTCGAGCCATTTCGGGTCCAGTTTCGGCACCGAGGAGAACAGCAGTTTCGAATAGGGATGCGTTGGCGATTTGATCGCATCCGTTTCCAGATGCTCCACCTTCTGCCCGCCATACATCACGACGATTTCGTCGCAGATCGTCTCGACCACCGAAAGATCGTGGCTGATGAAGATGTAGGAGAGGTTCAGCTCCCGCTGCAGCTCGCCGAGCAGGTCGATGATCGCGGCCGCGACGACGGTGTCGAGCGCCGAGGTGATTTCATCGCAGATGATCAGCGACGGTTCGGCCGCAAGCGCACGGGCGAAGTTGACGCGTTGCTTCTGTCCGCCGGAAAGGCCGGAGGGATGGCGGTGGCGTACCGAACGCGGCAACTTCACCATGTCGAGAAGCTGGTCGATGCGCGCGTCGCGCGCCTTGCCCTTCATGCCATGATAAAAGGTCAGCGGCCGGCCGAGAATATCCTCGATGGCTTTCGACGGGTTGAGCGCGGTATCGGCATATTGGAAAACGATCTGCATACGGCGCAGCTGGTCGCTGGTCCGCCGGCGCGCATCGGCATCGAGCTCCCGGCCTTCGAAGATGACATGCCCGCTTGCCGCCGGCAGAATGCCGGCAATGGCCCGCGCCAGCGTTGATTTTCCGCAGCCGGATTCGCCGATGATGCCGAGATTGCGGCCGGGATAGACCGCAAGGCTGACGGAATCCACCGCCCGCACCAGCGGCATCCGGTCCTCGCCCTTGGTTCCGTAACCGGCGATCAGCTTTTCAATATCCAGCAGCGGCGTCGCCTGCTGCTGCTTGACCGGCGCAGCAACGCGCGCCTTGTCATGAAATGCCGTCAGCAGTTCCTTCGTGTAAGGGTGCTGCGCATTGTCAAGAATATCCGCCGTGGCGCCGGTTTCCTGCACCTCGCCGCCTTTCAGCACCACGATCCGATCGGCGATCTGGGCGACGACGGCAAGATCGTGCGACACGTAGACACCGCCGATACCGCCCTTGCGCATTGCCGATTTGAAGGCGCGTAGCACCTCGATCTGGGTCGTCACATCGAGCGCGGTGGTCGGTTCGTCGAAAATGACCAGCTTGGGATTGCCGATCAGCGCCATGGCGGCGGAGAGGCGCTGAAGCTGGCCGCCGGAAACCTGATGCGGATAACGCTCGCCGATGGTCTCAGGGTTGGGCAGTGACAGCGCCTTGAAGAGGTCCACCGCCCGGGAGCGCGCTTCCTGCGGCGGCATCAGATGGTGGATGCGGGTGACTTCGATGACCTGGTCGATGATCTTCTGCGCCGGGTTGAAGGCGGCGGCGGCGCTTTGCGGCACATAGGTCACCTGTGTGCCGCGTACCCTGGCGCGTTCGGCCTCGGAAAGCTGCACCATGTCGCGGCCGGCAACCTTGACGCTGCCGCCGGAAATGCGGCAGCCCGGCCGGGCATACCCCATCAGCGTCAGCGCGATGGTGGTCTTGCCGGAACCGCTTTCGCCGATCAGCGCGACGATCTCGCCATCGGCGATGTCGATGTCGACACCCTTGATGATGTCGATGCGGCGGCCGCTGTCGGTGGTGGCTTCGACCTTCAGTCCGCGGATTTCGACGAGATTGCTCATGCTTCGCTCCTGTCGCGGATTTTCTGCGGCAGATTGTCGATCAGCAGGTTGACGCTGATCGTCAGGCTGGCAATGGCCAGCGACGGGAAGATGACGGCGGGTGCCGCAAACGGCAGGCCGCCGATATTTTCACGCACCAGTGCGCCCCAGTCGGCGTCGGGCGGCTGCAGGCCGAGGCCGAGGAAGGACAGGCCCGACAGAAGCAGCACGATGAAAACGAAACGCACGCCAAGATCGGCCAGCACCGGCCGGAGGATGTTGGGCAGGATTTCAGAGCCGATGAGATAGAACAGGCTTTCGCCGCGCACGCGGGCGACGGTGACGAAATCCATGGTGTTGACGTTGACGGCCAGCGCCCGGGCAAAACGATAGGCGCCCGGCGTATAGATGACGGACAGGGTGGCGATCAGCACCGGAATGGACGAGCCGACGGCGGCAACGACCACGAGGCCGAAAAGCTTGCTCGGAATGGAATTGACCGCATCGAGAAACCGGCTGAGCACCGCATCGAACCAGCCGCCGATGACGGCGGCGCACATGCCGAGCACGACGCCGGACACGCAGGCAATGGTGACGGCCGCCAGCGAAATGCCGACCGTGAAACGCGCGCCCATGAGGATGCGGGAAAAGACGTCGCGGCCGAGATAATCGGAACCGAGCCAGAGATCGGAGGTCATCGGCCCGAAATAATCGAGATCGACGATTTCACCGACCGGATGCGGAATGAGATAGGGCGCGAAGATCGCGACCATGGCCCAGAGGAGGATGACGAGAAAGCCGAAAACGCCGACTGCGTTGATCTTGTAACCCAAACGCGAGGTCCCCGAAGTTGTTTTGATAGTGTCGGCCATCAGCGCAGCCTCGGATTGGACATGATGGCGATGATGTCAGCCGTCGTGATGAGGAGGAGATAACCGACGCAGAAGATCATCGCGCAGCTCTGAATCAGTGGCAGGTCGCGGGTTGCGACGCCATCGACCATCAGCTTGGCGATGCCCGGATAGTTGAAGATCGTCTCGACGATGATGACACCGCCGACAAGATAGGACAGCGACAGCGCCACCGCATTGACGATGGGGCCGAGCGCATTGGGAAGCGCGTGGCGCAGCACGATGCGCATGCGCGGCGCACCCTTCAAAAGCGCCATTTCCACATAGGGCGTATCAAGCGTCTCGATGACGGCGGCGCGGCTCATGCGGATCATCTGTGCAGAAACGACGAAGGTCAGCGTGATGACCGGCATGGCGTAGACGCGCAGCACATCGAACAGGGTATTGACTTCGGTGACCAGCGACAGGGCCGGCAGCCATTTCAGATAGACGGCGAACAGCAGCACCGCGAGTGTTGCGATCATGAATTCCGGCACGGAAATGACGCCGATGGTCAGGATCGTGACGGCGCGGTCATAAAGCGTTCCGCGCAGCATGGCGGAGCTGATGCCGAGGGTGAGCGCCAGCGGCACGGCGATAATGGTGGTGATGCCGGCAAGCTTCATGGAATTGACGAAGCGCGGGCCGATGAGGTCGGCGATCGCCATGTTATTCGCATAGGACGTGCCAAGTTCGCCCTGCAGCAGGCCAAAGAGCCAGCGCACGAACCGCAGCAGGGCGGGATCATCGAGATGCATGGCGGTGCGCAGGCCGGCCACGGCTTCCGGCGTCGCCGCCTGGCCGAGAAGGATCGTCGCCGTGTCGCCGGGCAGCAGGCTGGTGGCGGAAAAGACGAGAAACGACACGATCAGCAGCGTCGTCAGCATGACGACCAGCCGCCTGGCGACAAGGGACAATATCCGGCTGTTCATTCACATGCTCCTGCGACCTGCCTGACGGTGGAGGCTTTCCGCCCTGGCGGAAAGGTTGCCGGGCGCGTTTTCACGCCCGGCTCCATGGTCTATCAGGCTTCGAGCCAGACGTATTCCGCAAAGGCGTAACCCATCATGCCGCCCAGCGGATTGGCCTCCAGCCCCTTCAGCTTGGAGGTGATGGCGTCGACGTTCGAAATATAGGCGGGAATGATGGTGCCGGCTTCGTCGGCGATCATCGTTTCCAGCTCGAAATAGATCTGCTTGCGCTTTTCGAGGTCGAGCATGCCGCGTGCTTCCAGCATCATCTTGTCGAATTTCGGCGACTTGTACTGGCTTTCGTTCCAGGGCGCGTCGGAGGCGTAAAGCAGCGAGAACAGGATGTCCGGCGTCGGGCGTGGGTTGATATTGCCGAAATGGACCGGCGCCTTCAGCCAGTAATTGCTCCAGTAACCGTCGGAGGGAACGCGCTGTACATCCAGCTTGACGCCGATTTCCGCGGCCGAGGCCTGGATGATCATCGCCATGTCGACCGAAGAGGCGGCCGCATCGGATGCGATGACCGGGATGGACTGGCCGATGAGGCCGGCCTTTTCGAAATGGAACTTCGCCTTGTCCGGGTCGAAGGCTTTCGGCTTCAGGTCCGGATTGTGATAGGGGCTCATCGGCGGAACCGGCTGGTCGTTGCCGACTTCTCCGAGACCACGCAGCGCCGCCTTGACGATCTGCTCGCGATTGACGATCGACTTCATGCCGGCGACGAAATCGGCATTGTTGCCCGGCGCCTGGTCGAGCCGCATGTTGAGGTTGGTATAGTTTCCGGAGGTCGTCTTGGACAGGACGACGCCGTCCTGCTTGTCGAGCAGGCGAAGCGCACGCGGATTGATGGCGGCGGCAAGGTGGATGTCGCCGGAGAGAAGGGCGTTGACACGGGCATTGTCGTCGGAAATCGCGATGAATTCGAAGCTGTCGATATGCGGGCCGCCGGACTTCCAGTAATTGGTGTTCTTGGCCATGATCGAACGGACGCCCGGCTCGAATTTTTCGAGCTTGAAGGCGCCGGTGCCGTTGCCCTTGGAGAAATCCGTGGTGCCGTCGGCAACGATCATGAAATGATGCAGGGCCAGGATGGATGGCAGATCGGCATTCGGGTTGGCGAGCGTGATTTCGACCGTGCTCTTGTCGAGAGCCTTGAAGCCGGTCATCTGCGCGGCGATCTTGGCGACCTTGGAACCCACGGCCGGATCGAGATGGCGCTTCAGCGAATAGACCACGTCGTCTGCCGTCAGCGCCTTGCCGTCGTGGAAGGTGACGCCGGAACGCAGTTTGACCGTCCAGGTCTTGGCGTCCTTGGATTCGATGGATTCGGCCAGCTCCAGCTGCGGCGTGCCGGAAGCATCGAGGAAGCTCAGTCGGTTATAAAGCGCGCAGCAGCGGACATAATCCGTGGACAGCGATGCCTTCGCCGGATCGAGCGTATCGGCTGTGGAGGAGGACCAGCCGGCCGCCTTCAGCGCGCCGCCGGAAACGGGGGTGGCCGCCACGGCCCGGGAGGCGCGGCCGAGAATGGCCGAACCGGCGGAAAGGGCGACGCCGCCCGCCAGCATCATGTGCAGCAGCTCGCGCCGCGTCGCGCCGCGGCGGATCGCCTGTTCAACGGCGGCATCGTCGGAGCGGGTCCAGTTTGTAATCCTGTCACTCATGGTCTTCCCCTTTTGTATGATTTGTTGAAATGCGTTTGCAGAAAATTCCGGCGGGCCGCGTCCCAGTTCGCGCCACGCCCGTGGTAGGGGCGGTTCAGCCGCCCGTTTGCCTCACGGCTTCGGCAAGGCCGGCCATGGAGGTGAAGTGGTAGTCCGGCTCGGTAAAATCCTCCGGTTCGATCGTCCCGCCATATCCCTTCTGGGCGTGGCGGCGCTCTATCCAGCAATTGGTCATGCCCAGTTTCCGGGAAATGCCGATATCGTGGTACTGGCTTTGTGCGACGTGCAGAATATCGTCCTTCGACGCGCCTTCGCTTTCGACAAAGGCGAAGACCTTCTCGAAAAAGGCCGGATCCGGCTTTTCCGTGCCGGTGTCATCCGCCGTGAAGGCGGCGTGGAAGGGATTGCCGAGTTCCTGCGAGAAATAGTCGAAAGCCCAGCGCTGGGCGTTGGTCATGGCAATGAGACGGTGGGTCTTGGCAAGCTCCGCCATGGCGGCGCGGCTGTCTTCAAAGCCTTTCCAGCTTTTTGCCGCGTCGCGCAGGCGTTCGCCGAAAGCACGTTCCGCCGGCAGGCCGAGTTCAGGAGCGATGATGAGGTATACGCGGACGAGGTCGTCCGGAAACAGGTCGGTCGCGTCGGAATAACGGGCGGCGCGATAAAGCGCGAGCGCCTTTTCACCGTCGACCTCCACGCCGTTTTCCGCACCGATCGCGGCAAGCGTCGATTTCAGGCCGCCTTCGAAATCGATGAGGGTCCCCACCACGTCGAAGCTCATATATTTGAAGTCGCTCAGTTTTTTGGGCAATGTCGGTCTCCGCTCTGCCGCCGCGCTTCAAGGGAAGGCTGCGGCATTTTATTCTGTTCCCGGGCGGGATCCTTATCCCGTTCCCATTGTCGATAACGCCCTTTTTTATGGCGTTTAGCGTCTTTTCCAAGGATAGTTTGGCACTTCCAGCGCGCCGGATTCGCCGAAATGGATCGGCAGTTCGGCAGAATATTGCGAATATGCGGTGCCTTGCGACATTTCGCGAATGTGCCGCGAGGCTGCCCGTCTTCAGCCTCAGCCCATGGCGGCCCGCACCGCGGGGTCCTCGAGCGTCTGGTCGAGGGTTTTGCGCGTCCGCTCGATGATGGCGTCGATTTCGCCATCGGTGCAGCAGAGCGGCGGCGCGTAGCCGAGGATGCCGTTCGCGAAAGCCCTGACGATGAGCCCGTTTTCCCAGGCGCGGTCGAAAACCTTGCGGGCCGGTGCGGCGGCGGCCGGAAGCGGGGTCTTCTTTTCCTTGTCGGTCACGAGTTCGATGGCGGCGAGCATGCCGCGGCCGCGCACATCGCCCACCAGCGGGTGGCTTCTCAAGCCTTCCAGTCCTGCCATCAGCCGCGCTCCGGCACGGCGGCCATTCGCCAGCAGCCCGCCTTCGTAAAGCTTCAGCACTTCCAGGCCGACGGCGGCGCTGACCGGGTGGGCGGAATAGGTATAGCCATGCCCGACCGCCGCTTCGCCGGCGAAGTCGGCGATTGTATCATAGACATGATCGGCCATGAAGACGGCGCCCATCGGCACATAACCGGAGGTGAGGCCTTTGGCGGCGGTGATGAAGTCCGGCACGATATCCTCCTCGGCACAGGCAAAGAGCGGCCCGGTGCGGCCGAAGCCGGTGATGACTTCGTCGGCGATGAAGAGGATGCCATAGGTGCGGCAGAGCTCGCGCATGGCCTTGATCCAGCCCGGCGGCGGCACCAGGACGCCGCCGGAACCCTGGATGGGTTCCGCATAAAAGGCGGCGACGCGGTCCGCACCGATGGCTTCGATCTTGTCCTTCAGGATTTGCAGCGAGGAGGCGATGATGGCCGCGGGGTCGCTTCCAACCGGGTTACGGTAGGCATAGTGAGACGGGATTTTATGCTGCCAGTCATAAGGCACGCCGAAACCGGCATGGAAAGCGGGCAGGGCGGTGAGACCCGAACCGGCGGTGGTGGAGCCGTGATACCCCTGTTCGATGGAAATGAACTGGTCGCGCTGCGGCTCGCCTCTGGCGTGCCAGTAATAGCGGATGAAGCGGATGGTGCTGTCCACCGCATCGGAGCCGCCAAGCGTGAAATAGACATGGTTGAGGTCGCTCGGCGCGCGGTCGGCCAGCTCGGAAGCCAAGCGGATCGCCGGTTCGCTGCCAATGTCGAAATAGGCGGTGGCATAGGGCAGCTCCCGCATCTGTTTCGCCGCCGCCTCGACGATGCTTTCATGCCCGTAGCCTGCATTGACGCACCACAGGCCGGCAAAACCGTCGATCAGCTGGTGGCCGGTCATGTCTGTGACGGTGGCGCCGCTTGCCGATTGCAGCACCCGAACGCCAAGCTTCTCATGGCCGCGGAAAGAAGAGACGGGATGGACGAGGTGGGCGCGGTCCAGTTCGATCAGGGAATTGCTTAACATGTGTCTCTCCAGATTCAGCCCAGCGCCTGGCTGGTCAGTGCAAATGTTTTCAGTTGTCTGTCGGCGGTGATCTCGGCTTTCGGCCGGCGCATGGCGATGCCGCCGCCGACATGGGCAAGACCTCTTTCCGCAAGCCAGGGGGCAAGGCCGGTATCCGCGGTGGTGTCGACGCGCAGAAAGGCGCCGGGTCGCTCGGAAAAGATGAACGCAATCAAATCCTTGGCGATTTCAACATTTTCCGCGACAACCGGGCCGACGACGTCGCCGCGGCCGAAGGCGCGGAGCGCGGCAAATCCCTTGATGACACCCTGTTCCTGTACGAGCGCGAAACGTGCCCTCTGCGCAAGGGCTGCAAAAAGCGCGGTGCGATCCGCGCCGAAGGCCTGTGCATCAAGCGCCGCAAGCGTAGCCGGCGCCACGGTTTCCGCCCACGCCACGCCGGCTGGCCTTTCGGTCACGGCCGGAACGCCCTGATGCTGAAGCACCTCGCCAGAAGCGGCGAAACCCAGTTTTTCGTAGAGCGGCAGGCCGTCAGCCGTGGCCACCAGGCGGCATTCGCGATGTTCCGCGGCATCCATTGCCGCCTGCATCAGCTGGCGCCCGAGGCCGCGGCCGCGCATCGTCTCATCCACGATCACCATATTGACGGTGGCGCAGCCGTCTCCCAGAAGCGTCGCCATGGCGGTGCCGACGACGCGACCGTTCTCCAGCGCGACGAAGCCCCTGCTCAGCGAAAGGACGAGCGCCCAGTCTTCCCTGCGGTGCGGCCATCCCGCCTGGCGCGACAATTCGACGGCGGCATCGAGATGTTCGGGTTGAAAAGACTGGATGTCGATGGGGCTGGCCTGCATGCCGGAACTCCGTTTGCTCTTGCTATTCATTGATAGACTGACGTTGGAAGAAGATTGTCCCGACAAATGGGAAGGTTCGATATGTTTCGCTGTTGCTTTTATCCGCCGCCGCATCTTATGCCGCCTGTCGTCCACATCCGGCCATCAACCGGGGATGGGTGGCGGCTTTCGGTTTCTCCATACGCAACTCTCTGCCAAACTGGCGGCTGCATACGCAACAATCTGCTTTCGCGACCGGCAATTGCGGTGCGCCGACCGGACAAAGGCTTTCTATGATCTCACTATTCCGGCCACACCCGATCTCCAAGCAAGGATGACGACGACATGACCATCTTCCGCCCGAAATACATCTCCTTCGATTGCTACGGTACGCTGATCAATTTCCAGATGGCCGAGGCCGCTCGCGATCTTTATGGTGATCGTCTGGACGAAGCGCAGATGTTGCAGTTCATCAAGAATTTCGCGGCCTATCGTCTCGATGAGATCATGGGCGCCTGGCAGCCCTATGCCGATGTCGTCTATAACTCGCTCTCGCGCAGCTGCAAGCGCAACGGCGTCGCCTTCAAGGATGAAGACGCCACCTTCGTTTACGAGCGCGTTCCGACCTGGGGTCCGCATGCCGATGTTCCGGCCGGCCTTGCCAAGGTGGCGAAGGAAATTCCTCTTGTCATCCTGTCCAACGCCATGAATTCGCAGATCATGTCCAATGTCGAAAAACTCGGCGCGCCCTTCCACGCGGTCTATACGGCCGAGCAGGCGCAGGCCTACAAGCCACGCTTCAAGGCGTTCGAATATATGTTCGACATGCTCGGCTGCGGCCCGGAGGACATGCTGCATGTTTCCTCCTCCTTCCGTTACGACCTGATGTCGGCCCATGATCTCGGCATCAAGAACAAGGTCTGGGTCAATCGTGGCCACGAGCCGGCCAACCCCTATTACGGTTATGTCGAAATCGCCGATATTTCCGGCCTTGCAGGCGTGGTTGGATTGTAAGGAAAGGTCGGGACCATGAAGTTCGTCTCCTATTGGCACGATACCGCGCCGCAATTTTCAGGTGCCGCGCAAGGTCCCGTCGAAGGTCATTATGATGTCGCCGTCATCGGCGGCGGCTTTACCGGTCTCGGCGCCGCGCGCCAGCTTGCCAAGGCAGGCGCGCGGGTGGTGGTTCTGGAGGGCGAGCGGGTCGGCTGGGGCGCCTCCGGCCGCAATGGCGGGCACCTCAACAACGGCCTTGCCCATTCCTATCTCTCCGCCAAGGCGGAGCTTGGCAAGGAACGCGCCATCGCGCTTTACAAGGCGCTGGATGATTCCGTTGATACGCTGGAAGCGCTGATTGCCGAAGAGGGGATCGACTGCAATTTTCGCCGCTCGGGCAAACTGAAGCTTGCTTCCAAGCCGCAGCATTTCGAAGGGCTGGCGAAAAACTTCGAGGCGCTGCATGCCGAGGCCGATCCCGATACGGCGCTTCTGTCCGTAGCCGATCTCAAGGCGGAGATCGGTTCGCCCTTTTATGGCGCCATGCTCTCGAAGAAGAGCGCGATGATGCATATGGGCCGTTATGTTGCCGGCCTTGCCGAAGCCGCCAGCCGTCATGGCGCGGTGATCTTCGAAAATGCGGCGGTGACGAAGCATATCCAGAACGGCAAGACCCATGAACTGGAAACCCCGCGCGGCAAGGTGACGGCCGACAATGTTCTGGTGGCGACCGGGGCCTACACGCCCTCCAACTTCGGTTATTTCCGCCGCCGCATCATTGCGGTCGGCAGTTTCATCATCGCCACGCGGCCGCTGACGGATGCTGAGATCAAGGCGTCGGTTCCGGGCAACCGTACCTATGTCAATTCGATGAATATCGGCAATTATTTCCGGCTTGCGCCGGATAATCGGCTGATCTTCGGCGGCCGTGCACGCTTTTCCGCCACGTCGGACCAGCGTTCGGACGCCAAAAGCGGCGCGATCCTGACGGAAAGCCTGCATCGCATCTTTCCGCAGCTTTCGCATGTGCCGATCGATTATTGCTGGGGCGGTCTGGTGGACATGACCAAGGATCGTTATCCGCGCGCCGGTTTCCACGACGGCGTCTGGTACGCCATGGGCTATTCCGGCCACGGCGCGCAGCTTTCCACCCATCTCGGCATGATCATGGCCGATGCCATTCTGGGCCGTCCGGACAACAATCCGCTGAAGGGGCTGGACTGGCCGGCGGTGCCGGGCCATTTCGGCAAGCCGTGGTTCCTGCCGCTGGTGGGCTTTTATTACAAGATGCTGGACAAGATTCAGTAGGCGGCTGGAGTCCTACGCTGGGAGGAACGCCCCTACACTCGACGTCATCCTCGGGCTTGACCCGAGGATCCATTCTTCGCGCGGTCGTGGATCCTCGGGTCAAGCCCGAGGATGACGGAGGAGTTGGACATTTCCACTATCTTGGCGGCCGTTTCGGCCACTTTTTCGTTGCACCGGCACAAAAAGAAGGGCCGCAGGGCGGCCCTTTAGGCGGGGAGAAAGATCAGGGCTTCACGCAAGCCCGCCGATGTGGAACGTCTTCATTTCCAGATATTCCTCGATACCAACCTCGGCGCCTTCGCGGCCGAGGCCGGATTGCTTGACGCCGCCGAAGGGGGCGACTTCGGTGGAGATCGCGCCGGTATTGAGGCCGACCATGCCGAATTCCAGCGCTTCGCCCACACGCCAGGCGCGTTTCAGGCTTTCGGTGTAGAAATAGGCGGCAAGGCCGAAGGGCGTGCCGTTGGCGATGGCGATCGCTTCCTCTTCGGTCTCGAAGCGGAAGAGCGGGGCGACCGGTCCGAAGGTTTCCTCGCTCGCCAGCCGCATGCCGGTCGTGGCGCCCGTCAGCACCACCGGTGCGGTATATTGCGGGCCGTCCGGCAGATCATGCGGTTTGGTGATGATCGTCGCGCCCTTGGCAACGGCGTCATCGATATGGGCGCGGATCTTGGCGATGGCCGGTTCGTTGATCATCGGGCCGATGGCAACGCCTGCCTCCGTTCCAGGGCCGACCCGCATGGTGTCGACGCGATCCGCCAGTTTTTTCGCAAAGGCATCGTAAACGCCCGACTGAACCAGAATGCGGTTGGCGCAGACGCAGGTCTGGCCGCCATTGCGAAATTTCGAAACCAGCGCACCTTCGATGGCGAGATCGAGATCGGCATCGTCGAACACGATAAAGGGCGCATTGCCGCCAAGTTCCAGCGACAGCCGCTTGACGCTGTCGGCCGCACCGCGCATCAGAAGCGAGCCGACGCGGGTGGAGCCGGTGAAGGAAATTTTCCGCACCGTCTCGTTGGCCATGATCTCGTTGCCGATATCGGTCGGCATGCCGGTGACGATGTTGATGACGCCTGCGGGAATGCCGGCCCGTTCGGCGAGCACGCCGAGCGCCAAGGCCGAATAGGGGGTGAATTCCGACGGCTTGATGACCACGGTGCAGCCCGCCGCGAGCGCTGGCGCCACCTTGCGGGTGATCATCGCATTGGGGAAATTCCACGGCGTGATGATGCCGCAGACGCCGACCGGTTCCTTCAGCACCACGATGCGGCGATCCGGCGTCGGCGAGGGAATGGTGCCGCCGCTGATGCGCCTGGCTTCTTCCGCGAACCATTTGACGAAGGATGCGCCATAGCGGATTTCGCCCTTCGCCTCATCCAGCGGCTTTCCCTGCTCGGTCGTCAGGATCAGGCCGAGATCGTCGACATTGTCGATCATCAGCGCGAACCATTTTTCGAGAAGTGCGGCCCGCTCGGCATGGGTTTTCTTCTTCCATGGTCCGAAGGCGGCGTTGGCCGCCTCGATCGCGGCGCGGGTTTCCCCGCCATCCATGTCCGGCACGCTGCCGATCACGGCCTGCGTCGCGGGGTCGATCACGTCGACCACCTTGCCCGATGCCGCAACCTTCCATGCGCCGCCGATCAAACCCGTCTGGCGGAAGAGGTCCTTGTCCTTCAATCCTTGCATCATCTGTCTCCGAAATCAGTCGAGCGCCGCGAGAACCGCAGCCGTTATGGCGTCCGTCTTGTCCTTGCCCGGCACGGTGCCGATACCGCGGCCGGTTGCCGTTTCCAGCGCCGTCATGATCTTCGCCGCCGCATCGCTTTCGCCGAGATGCTCCAGCATCATCGCGCCGGACCAGATGGCGGCGATGGGATTGGCGATGCCGAGATGAGCGATGTCAGGAGCCGAACCGTGCACTGGCTCGAACATGGACGGCGCGCTGCGATCGGGATTGATGTTGGCGGAGGCGGCAAAACCGAGGCCGCCCTGAATGGCCGCACCGAGATCGGTCAGAATATCGCCAAACAGGTTGGAGGCGACAACGACATCAAGGCTTTCCGGCGCCATCACCATGCGCGCCGCCATGGCGTCGATGTGATAGCTCGAAACCTCGACGTCGGGATACTCAGTGGCGAGCTTTTGCGTTACCTCGTCCCAGAACACCATCGAATATTTCTGGGCGTTCGATTTGGTGACGGAGGCTAGCTTGCCGCGGCGCTTTTGCGCCTGTTCGAAGCCGAAGCGCAGGATGCGCTCCACGCCCTTGCGGGTGAAGATCGAGGTTTCGACGGCAACCTCGTCGTCCGTGCCCTGATGCACGCGTCCGCCGGCGCCGGAATATTCACCCTCGGTATTTTCACGGATGCAGAGAATGTCGAAGCCATCGGCCTTCAAAGGGCCTTGCACGCCGGGCAGAAGCCGGTGCGGGCGGATATTGGCATATTGCACGAAGGCCTTGCGGATCGGCAGCAGCAGGCCATGCAGCGAGACCGAGTCCGGCACTTGCGCCGGCCAGCCGACCGCACCGAGCAGGATGGCGTCGAAGCCGCGCAGCGTTTCGATGCCGTCCTTGGGCATCATCGCCCCGGTTTCCTTGTAGAAGGCGCAGGACCAGGGGAACTCCGTTCCTTCAAGCGTAAAACCGGAGGTCTTTGCGGCGGCGTTGAGAACCTGCCAGGCGGCGTCCGTCACGCTTTTGCCGATGCCGTCTCCGGGAATGAGTGCGATGCGATGCGTTTTCAAAAGATTTCCCCTGTTACAGTCCAATCAGGACGCTTTTGCTCTTGCGGTTGGCGAGATAGGCTTCCCGTCCGAGATCCTTGCCGATGCCGGAGCGCTTGTAACCCCCGGTCGGCAGGATATGGTCGCGCGAGCGCCCGTAACGGTTGACCCAGATCGTTCCCGCCTGGATGGCCCGGGACAGGCGCATGACGCGCGAGACATCGCGGCTGAACAGCCCGGCCGCGAGACCGTAGGTCGGATGATCGGAAAGCGCCAGCGCTTCTTCTTCGGTGCGGAAGGTTTGCAGCGTCAGCACCGGCCCGAAGATTTCCTCGGTGACGGCGGGCGAGGTCTGGTCGACATTGGTAATCAGCGTCGGCTGGTAGAAATAGCCGGGACCATCCATGTTCGCGCCGCCGGTCAGGCATTCGCCGCCATGGGCGACGGCGGCCTGCACGATGCCGTCGATGCGCCTGCGCTGCACCTCGGAGATAATCGGCGAATATTGTGTCGTCTCGTCCCAGGTCGGGCCGGGCCTGACCGTCTTCATGCGGACGATGATCGCGGCGGACAGGGCCTCGGCCGCGCTTTCCTCGACAATGATGCGGGAGCCGGCCACACAGGCCTGCCCGGCATTGGAGAGAATATTGCCGGCGATCGCGGCGGCCGCCTTTTCGATATCGGCATCGGCAAAGACCAGCTGCGGGCTCTTGCCGCCGAGTTCCAGCGTCATGGGTTTGATGCCGGTGCGGGCGATATTGGCCATGATGGCGGCGCCCGCAGCGGTGGAACCGGTGAAGCTGACCTTGGAGATTTCCGGGTGGCCGGTAATGGCGTTGCCGGTGACGGGACCGTCACCCAGCACGATGTTGATGAGGCCGGCGGGCAATCCGGCCCTGATCGCCAGCTGCGCCATGAAAATGCTGGAGAAGGGCGTCATCTCCGATGGTTTCAGCACCACGGCATTGCCGGCTGCCAGGGCCGGGCCGAGCTTCCAGCCGGCCATGGAGACGGGGAAATTCCAGGGTGTGATCGCGCCGACGACGCCATAGGGCTCGGTCATGATCATGCCGAAGCTGGTATCGTCGGTCGGCACCAGATCGCCGCCTTCCTTGTCGGCGAATTCGGCAAAGAAGCGGATCTGCTCGGCGGTGACGGCGATGTCGCCGGCAATCAGCTGGCCCACCGGCCGCGTCGAGGACAGCGCCTCGATTTTCGCCAGCGTCTCGGCTTCCTGCTCGATCAGGTCCGCCCAGCGCTGCAAGACCCGGGTGCGTTCGCGCGGCCGCACGCCGCCCCAGTTGCTGCTCTTCAGCGCGGCCTTGGCGGTTTGCACCGCCTCATCCACAAGACCCGCATCCGCCTTCGGGCAACCGGCATATTCGATGCCGTCCGATGGGCGGTGCATGTCGATGCCGTTTGCCGCGGGTATCAGCCGGTCGCCGATGAAGTGGCCGATCGGCAGGGACAGGCTGTCGGGATCGAAGCTGAGCGTCATGGCAAATCCTCTGTGGATATGCCCGCAACGCTACCCCCGGACAACAAGCAGCATCGACCGACTGCGGCGCGGGCGATGAATGAAAATCCCGTTTTTCACCGGCAGACAGCGCAATCTTTTGCGGCGCGCTGCCTGTGGTGTCTTTCTTTCCGCTACCGTGAGCGATCTCGAAAAAAAACGGCGGGTTTTACCTCATCCATTCACGGTGACGTAGATCTTGCGCACCGTTTCGATGGTCTTCCAGACGCCGACGAAGCCGGGCTTCATCACGAAACTGTCGCCTGCCGTATACCGCTGCGGTTCGCCGCCGTCCGGGGTGATTTCGATGACGCCGGCCAGAATATGGCAGAACTCGAAGGTTTCTCCCTTGATGGAGCGGCTTTCGCCCGGGGTCGCTTCCCATATGCCGGTCTTTACGGTTCCGTCGCGGGCTTCGTCCAGCGCCCAGGTCTTGAAGGAAGGATCGCCGGCGATCAGGCGCTCCGGCAGGGCCTTGGAGGCCTTCGGTTCGAAATCGGGATTGGTGTCGATGGGCTTGAGAAGCGGCATGGATTTTCCTTTCTGAGATGGGGGGTGATCAATATCCGCGGCTGCGGTCGATGAGGCCGAGCGGCTGGAGGCCGGACTGGTATCGTTTGATATTGTCGATGACGGTGCGGGCGGCGGAATGGGGCTGGGTGACGCTGGCAATATGCGGCGTCAGCAGGATTTTCGGATGGGTCCAGAAACGGTGATCCGCAGGCAGCGGCTCGGGGTCGGTGACGTCGACCACCGCGCCGGACAGCCTGCCGCCATCGAGCGCATCAAGGAGCGCGTCGTGGTCGAGTTGCCTGCCGCGTCCGGCGTGAACGAGCGCCGCGCCATCGGGCAGCAGGCCGAGGCGCTCGGCGTTGAGGAGCCCGGTGGTCTCGTCCGTCAGCGGCAGCAGGCAGACGAGGATGTCGCTGGCGGAAAGAATGGCTTTCAGCCCCTCATCGCCATGGTGACGGGTGACGCCGTCGATCTGGCGCGGCGAGCGGCTCCAGCCGGCAAGCGGAAAACCGAAAGGTTGCAAGCGCTCCAGTGCCGCAACACCCAGCATGCCGAGGCCGAGAATGCCGACCCGGCATTCCTCCGCCTGCCGCTGGCCCGGCAGGGCCTTCCATAGGTGCCTGCGCTGCTGTTCGAGATAGGTCGGCAGGTTGCGGTGAAGGGCAAGCACGCCGAGGCAGACATATTCCTGCATCATGCGGATGATGCCTTCATCCACCATGCGTACCACCTTCACCGTCTCCGGGATCGCATCGATATGAAATTGGTCGACACCCGCGCCGATCGAAAACAGGATTTCGAGATTGCGGTAACGGGCGATGTCCTGCG
This sequence comes from Agrobacterium sp. NPDC089420, assembly GCF_044900305.1. NCBI lineage: Bacteria > Pseudomonadati > Pseudomonadota > Alphaproteobacteria > Hyphomicrobiales > Rhizobiaceae > Agrobacterium > Agrobacterium sp. NPDC089420. Next base: position 107,117 of record NZ_JBJDMY010000014.1, read on the forward strand.
GCACCGTCCAGGTGATGAGGTAACGCACCGCATCGGGATCGACGGTGGAGGCATCCATCGAAAACGGCAGGTCCGGCAGCGCGGCGGCCAGGGCCTGCCGGAAGATTTCACCGCGCTTTGCGTCGGAATTGAAGAGAAACGTCATCGGAAATCCGTCGTTCGGTTAAGCGGCGCAGCGGCGGCCAAGTGTTTCCAGCATCGACTGGCAGGCGAAAAGTTCACTCGCGGTTATGAATTCGTCCGGCTTGTGGGCGCGGCCGATATCCCCCGGGCCGCAAATGATGGCATCTATGCCCGCCGCCTGGAAAAGCCCGGCCTCCGTTCCATAGCTGACGGCTGCGAGGTTGGCGGTGCCGGTCAGTTCCTCCAGAAGCAAGGCAAGCGGCGCATCGGCTGGAAGCGATAGCGCGGGGTAAGCGCTCATCGGTGTCCATTCGATATCGACGCCCTTTGCGGCAAGCGCTTCGACGGCGCTTTTTACCGGCTCCAGCAGGGCGAGAGGGGAGACGCCCGAAATTGCCCGCGCTTCCAGTTCGATGGCGCAATGATCGGGAATGATGTTGATCGCCTGCCCGCCCTTGGCCGTGCCGATCTGCAGCGAGGAATAGGGCGGCTCGAAGGTCGCTTCGAAAGGTCCCTGCGTCAGCGTATCGGCGGTTTCGACCGCCTTCGCCATGATGCCTGTCATCAGGTGAATGGCGTTCACCCCCTGGTCCGGGCGTGAGGAATGACCGGACCGGCCGCGCAGGGTGATGCGCGCGGCGGCCTTGCCCTTGTGGGCACGAACGGCGCGCATATTGCTCGGTTCGCCGATGATGGCGCCCGCCGGCGGGGCACAAAGCTGCGGCAGGCTGGCGATGAGATGCGGAACGCCGCGGCAGCCCGCCTCCTCGTCATAGGAAAAGGCGATATGCACCGGCCGTTCAAGCGCCATGCGCGAAAATGCCGGCGCCGCGGCGAGCACAGTGGCTAGAAACCCTTTCATGTCTGTCGTTCCGCGCCCGTAAAGCCGGTCGTTTTCGGTTCTCAGCGTGAAGGGATCGGAAGACCATTCCGGTTCTCCGGCCGGCACCACATCCATGTGGCCGGAGAGGATATAACCGGCGGCATCGGCTGGCCCGAAAGTAGCGAAGAGATTGGCGCGGTCGCCCTCCGGACCCGGCAGCAGCGAGACTTTCGCGCCATGGCTTTCCAGATAATCGGCGATCCATCCGGCAATATCGCCATTGGCGGTTCCAACGACGGACGGAAAGGCGACGAGACGCTCAAGGATTTCGATTGCGTTCATGCTCGTCCCCACTGGCCGCTGGCCGGATTATTCACCGCAGAAGCTTAGAGCGGCTGGCGGCGTTTATCTGCTGAAATGGCAATGATTTCGGTAGATTGTTGTGTGCTCCCAGGACTTTCAGAAAATTCCTGCCGGCAAGGCCGGTTATCTTCGGATGTCGTGGGCTGGGCTGCCGGGACAGATGGTTCCGCGCCGGAGGGGATGAGAGCCGTTGGTTATGGAGCTGCTCAAAGTCGATAGTTTCGAGTTGCGGACCGTGGATATAGCCGATGTGGAGGCGAATCATCTGCATGCCCTCTCCATGGCTGTCGGATGGCGGTATCACGCCAATGAATGGTGTTTCCTGCGTCAATGCGGTATCGGCCTTGCGGCGCTGGACGAGATCGACCGCGTGGTCGCAACCGCGATGCTCTTTCCTTACGATCAGGCTTTTGCGACGCTTGGCATGGTCATCGTTTCCCCGCGCCTGCAGGGGCAGGGCGTAGCACCCTGGCTGGTGCGGCAGCTTGTGGCGAAACATCCCGCCGCCGCCTTGCGGCTGAACGCCACGGAGGTGTCGCGGCGGCTTTTTTCAGGGCTCGGTTTTACCGGAGATACGGAGAAGGTGCATCTTCTGCGGGGAAAGGCCCGTGGCAGCGCCGAGACGCCGCAGCCTGGCAAAAGACAGCGGATCGAGCCGCTTTCGCAAGATCATTTGCCCGCCGTGGAAGATCTGGACCGGGCGGCTTTCGGCGTTTCGCGCAGGACCGTGTTGCAACGGCTCCTGCGGGAGAACAACGGTTACGGCCTGTTCGAGGCCGATCGCCTTGTCGCCTTCGCGCTGCGGCGGGCGGCCGGGCGGGGCCACATCGTCGGCCCGGTGGTTGCGGATGACGAGACGGATGCGATTGTACTGGTGAGACGGCATCTTGTCGATCTCGACGGGCAGCTCGTCCGCCTGGATACCGTGCGCGACGATGGTCTTCTGACCGATTTTCTGGCGCAATCCGGGCTGGTTGCCATTGAAACCCTGACGACCATGTCTAAAAATACACCGCAGCCGTCAGGTTCCGGGTCGGCGGGAGTTTTCGCCCTGGCAGGCCCGTCCCTCTGCTGAGCCCCGCCGCGTCTCATCGAATTATCCGATATGCTTTGATTTGTTTCCCGCCAGCATGCGGCGCGGAACCTTTCCCATGCGTTTGCGCGACATGCTTTGGCGATTGACGCCCGGTCTCTTGCCCCGTATGTGAGAAAGCGACGGTTCCTGCAGCCGAAAGGCGAAGGGATTAATAGGGAACATGGTGCGGGTGATGATCATCGCCCAATGCCGTGGCTGCCCCCGCAACTGTAAGCGGATTGCCGTTCATCCTCGTGACGCTTCAACGCGTCATGCCACTGCATTCCGCGGAATGCGGGAAGGCAGATGAAGGGCGCAAATCCGTGAGCCAGGAGACCTGCCGTCAAAATATGAACCATCGTTACGGGCGGGGAAGCCCGGAGGAGGATATTGTAATGTTATTTTATAACATTTGCTTTGCGTCCCGTCGTCGTTCTCCGTACAAGACGTTCCGCTGTTGCCGCGCGTTCTAGCGCTTGCCGCTCTGGAACAAGCGATTTAATTTCGACTGGAGAACATATGTTTCATTCTGGACGCCTGCCGGCCTATGCCGGCCTTCTGGCCGCTGCGCTCGCAGTTCTGCCCGCCGCTGCCGCCCATGCGGCGGAAACGGTCTATCCCCTGACGATCAACAGCTGCGGTCACGAGATCACCTTCAAGCAGGCGCCTGCCCGCACGGTATCCGTCGGCCAGAGCACCACGGAGGTTCTTTACCTGCTTGGCCTCGCGGACAAGGTGGTGGGCACGGCGCTGTGGATCGGCCCGGTTCTGAAGGGTTACGAAGACGCCAACGCCAAGGTGGAGCGGCTGGCCGACAACGATCCGAGTTTCGAGGCCGTCGTCGGCAAGAAGCCGGACCTGGTGACGACCCAGTTCCAGTGGCAGATCGGCCCCGAAGGTGTCGTCGGCACGCCGGCGCAATTCGCCGAGCTTGGTATTCCCGTTTACACCTCACCGGCTGATTGCGTCGGCAAGGATAATTCCGGCGGTGGTGACGGCGTGCGCAAGACCGGTTTCACGATGGAGCTGATCTATCAGGAAATCCGCGATCTTGCCCAAATCTTCAACGTGCAGGACCGTGGCGAGGAGGTTGTCGCCGATCTGAAGAAGCGCGAGGAAGCCGCCCGCGCCAAGATCGCCTCCGCGAATGGCAAGCTCTCGGCCGTATTCTGGTTCTCCAGCGCCGAACTGGATATCGATCCTTACGTGGCGGGCCGCCATGGCGCTCCCGGTTACATCATGTCGGCGCTTGGTCTGACGAATATCATCGAGAGCGACGAGGAATGGCCGACGGTCGGTTGGGAAACCATCGCCAAGGCCAACCCGTCCGTCATCGTGGCCGGCAAGATGGATCGCCGCCGTTTTCCGGCCGATGACGTTGCCGTCAAGCACAAGTTCCTCGCCACCGATCCCGTCGCCAGCATCATGTCGGCCGTCAAGGAAGGTCATGTCTTTGACATGGATGCGCAGGCAATGAACCCGACCATCCGCACGATCGAAGGCATGGAAACGCTGGCCGAGGCGATTTCGGCTGCCGGCCTCGCCAAGTGAGGGGTTTTTCCGTCCATCTCGGCAGGGCGGGGCTGGCTCTGGCCGCGCTCGCCCTGCTTTTTGTCGCGCTGATGGCCGGAGCGGCCATCGGCGAGACCGCCATTCCCTTCGAGGTGGTGGCCAAGACCATCGCCAACCGGGTCTTTCAAGCGGCTTATCCGCTGGAGCCGCTGGATGAAGGCATCGTGTGGAGTTACCGTCTCAGCCGCGCCGTTGTCGCCGCCTGTTGCGGCGCTTCGCTGGCGCTCGCCGGCGCGGTGCTGCAGTCGCTTTTGCGCAACCCGCTGGCCGACCCCTATATTCTCGGCATTTCCGCCGGCGCCTCCACCGGAGCGGTCGGTGTGGCTCTTCTGGGTTTCGGAGCCGGATTCCTGACCATGCCGGCGGGGGCGCTGATCGGCGCTTTTGTTGCCTTCTCGCTGGTCAGCCTTCTGGTGGTGCGGGCTGGCCATGGCAACAGCGCCATCATTCTGGCCGGTGTGGCCGGCTCGCAGCTGTTCAACGCCATGACCTCGTTCATCGTCACCAAATCGGCCAATGCCGAACAGGCGCGCGGCATCATGTTCTGGCTGCTCGGCAATCTTTCCGGCGTGCGCTGGCCGGATGTCTGGCTTGCCCTGCCGGTCAGCATTGCGGGCCTTGCGGTTTGTCTCTGGTACTCCCGGGCGCTCGATGCCTTTGCCTTCGGCGGACAGGCCGCCGCCTCCCTCGGTATTCCGGTGCGCCGGACCTATGCGGTGCTGATCTCGGTTTCGGCGATCATGACGGCGGTGATGGTGTCGCTGGTTGGCTCCATCGGTTTTGTCGGTCTCGTCATTCCGCACGCGGCGCGCATCTTCGTCGGCGTTCGCCACGGGTTATTGCTGCCGGTAACGGCGCTGACCGGCGCTGTTTTCATGATCGTCGCCGATATCCTTTCACGCATCGTCATTCCCGGTCAGGTGCTGCCGATCGGTGTCATCACCGCGCTCGTCGGTGCGCCGGCCTTCGCCTTCATTCTCGGGCAGAAGAGGGGGCGGTCATGAAATTGTCCGCTCACGACCTGCATTTCCATGCCGGCAATGTCGATATTGTCCGTGGCGTGTCTCTCGATGTCGGCTCCGGGGAGTTTCTGGGCATCATCGGCCCGAACGGTTCCGGCAAAAGCACGCTGCTTTCCATGCTGGCCGGCATCCGCAAGCCGCGCCGTGGCCATGTCACGCTCGGCGACGATCCCCTGGCCTCCTTCGGCCGGCGCGAACTCGCTCGCCGGCTGGCCTTTGTGGAGCAGCAGGCCGAAACCACCGAGCGCATCACCGCGCGGCAGGCGGTGGAGCTTGGGCGCACGCCTTATCTCGGGCCGCTATCCGCCTGGTCAGCCAGGGATGACGCCATCGTCGACGCTGCGCTCGATAATGTCGACATGGCGGACAAGGCAGAACGAAGCTGGCACCACCTTTCCGGCGGTGAACGCCAGCGCCTGCACATTGCCCGCGCGCTGGCGCAGGAGCCGCACATCCTGCTTTTGGACGAGCCGACCAATCATCTCGATATCGGCCACCAGATCGGCCTGCTCGATCTGGTCCGCAGACAGGGGCTGACCGTCGTGGCGGCGCTGCACGATCTCAATCACGCCGCCATGTTCTGCGACCGCGTCGCCATCATGCATCGCGGGCAGGTGATTGCGGCCGGTCCGCCGCACGAGGTCCTCACATCGGCGACGATCGCCGATGTTTTCGGGGTGCAGTCCGTCGTCACCACGGATGAGGGCGGCTTTTCCCATATTCGTTTTCTGCCGGCGCATGGAATGGCCGATCAGACAAAGAAAGTACTGGCGCGATGATGAGATTGAAAAAGCTTCGCCTTGGCGTGCAGCGGCGTCATGCGCTGGCTGGAATTGCATTGGCGCTGGCCACGGGCCTTCCCTTGCATGCCATGGCCGAAACCTTCGAGGTGAAAATGCTGAACCGGGGTGAAAAAGGCCCCATGGTGTTCGAGCCCGATTTTCTGGAAATCGCCCCCGGCGACCGCGTGCGTTTCGTGCCGACCCACAAGAGCCACAATGCCGCGACCATCGACGGCATGGTTCCGGACGGTGCCGAAGGCTTCAAGAGCCGCATCAATGACGAATTCGAGACCGCTTTCGACAGGCCGGGTTTTTACGGCATCAAATGCTCGCCCCATTACGGCATGGGCATGGTGATGCTGATAAAGGTGGGCGAGGCGACCTTGCCGCAGAGCTACAGGGAAGTCGACGTGCCCGGCCGCGCCAAGCCGCGCTTCGAGGACCTCTTCGAACAGGCCGAAAAATGATGCGGCGCCGGAGATCCGACTGTGGCGATCGCCGCCGTCCTCAGCCCTGCCGGGCAATATCCGGCTTTACCGCACAAACGGCATAACGGTGCTGCAGGCCGCGCAGGACGCCTTTCAGCAGGCTGAAGTTTTTCGCCTGGGCGCGGTGGATGGCCTGAAGTTCCTGATCAACCGCGACAGTTTCGAAACCGGTGGCACGCAATAGCGCTGCGACATCGCCGGCCCGCGCGCCGCCGGAAAAATAGACCCGTGAAAGGATGCTGTTGAACGTATTGCCGGGATCCGCCGGCTTGTGCGGCTGGTCCGGTTTCACGAGCCCGGCGCGTTCGAGGCCTGCAGCCAGTTTCTTGACGAGTTTTTCGCGCCAGCCGACATTGACGAAGTCGCCGTCGACAATCAGCAGCCGTCCGCCGGGCTTCAGCACACGGAACCATTCGGCGAAGCTTGCCTGCGGGTCCACCAGTGTCCAGACGAGATGGCGGGTAATGATGACATCGGCGCTTTCATCCGGCTCCATGGTATTTTCGGCGTCGCCGACAAAAAAGCGGATGTTGCGCCCGCGGCTTTTCGCTTTTTCCCGGGCCAGCGCCAGCATGGTTTCCGACCAGTCCATGCCGGTGACCTGAAAGCCGAGATCGTCCATCAGATGCGAGATGACGCCGGTGCCGCTGGCGAGATCGAGCGCCTTGCGGCCCTCTCCGGCGCCCAGATGTTTCAGGATCAGCGCATGCCAGGCGTCACGCTCCTCTTCGGAAAAAATCTCGTGTCCGGGGGAGAGGTCGAAGGTGGCGGCGCGGCCCGACCAATAGGCTTTGATTTCGTCTCTCAGGCTGTCGTTCTTGCCGTATTGAATAGTGTCGATCATTGGTCTTCAGCTCACGCACCGGTCAGTTGAGAATGGCTCTAAAACATAAATGTTGACTAGTATAGTCAGAAAATAATACAGCCCCGCCAGTCACCACTGGAGAGCAATATCCGATGCGCATCTCAGCCAAATCTGCGGCACTTGCCTTTGGCCTTCTCGTATCCGCCGCCTGGCCGGCATTGGCCGAAAAGGTCACCGTCAAGGATGTGACAGGCCGGGATGTCGAGGTCAATGTTCCCGTTTCGCACGTCATTCTCGGCGAAGGCCGGCAGATTTATTTCCTCGCGGCGCTCGACAAGGAAAACCCTTTCCAGCATGTGGTCGGCTGGCGCGACGATCTGGCGAAGGCCGACCCGGAAACCTATGATGCCTATCTCGCCAAATATCCCGATATTGCCAAGCTGCCGACCTTCGGCGGCATGAAGGACGGCACCTTCGACGTGGAGCAGGCCGTTGCGCTGAAGCCCGACGTGATCCTGATGAATATCGACGCCAAGACGGCGACCGAAGAGGCAGGCTACATCGAAAAGCTCGCCAAGGTCGGCATTCCGCTGGTCTATGTCGATTTTCGCGAAAAGCCGATGGAAAATACCGAGCCGAGCATGCGCCTGATGGGCAAGCTGACCGGCAAGGAAAAGATCGCCGAGGATTTCATCAAGTTCCGCGCCGACTCCATCGCCAAGGTCACCGATACGCTGGAAAAAGCCAATCCGAAGAAGCCGGTCGTCTTCGTCGAGCGCGCCGGCGGTTATTCCGACGATTGCTGCATGTCCTTCGGCAACGAGAATTTCGGCAAGATGGTGGAGCTTGCCGGCGGCATCAACATGGCCAAGAATATCATTCCCGGCACCTTCGGCACCGTCAATCCGGAACAGATCATCGCCTCCAACCCGGAGCAGATCATCATCACCGGCGGCAACTGGAACGGTTACGTTCCCGGCGGCAACTGGGTCGGCGTCGGTTACGGCGCGGATGTGAAGGAAGCCCATCGCAAGCTTGAGAACCTGACCAAGCGCCCGGCCTTTACCGGCGTGCAGGCGGTGAAGGATGGCAATGTCCACGCCATCTGGCACCAGTTCTATAACAACCCGTATCAGTTCGTGGCCATTCAGGAAATCGCCAAGTGGCTGCATCCGGATCTCTTCAAGGACCTCGATCCCGAGGCGACCTTCAAGGAACTGCACGCCCGCTTCCTGCCGCTTGACTACAAGCCCGGCTACTTCGTTTCGCTGAAAGACGCGCAATAAGACAGGGACGGTGAAGACGAGCGCCGTCCATTCGATGGGTGAAGCCGCAGTCGTGCGGCTTCACCGTTTTCTTTTGGAACCAAAGAGGACTTCTGATGCGGCTTAATGCTCTCAGGCATCTTGCGGTGCTGGCCTTTTCTCTTCTTGCCATGACGGCTCATGCCGGTGAAATCACCGATGTCACCGGCCGCAAGGTCGAGCTGGACCTGCCGGCCAAGCGTGTCATCGTCGGCGAAGCACGCCAGGTGCATGTCATCGCGGCGCTGAAGGGTGATCAGACCTTTGACACCATCGTCGGCTGGCGTGACGATCTCCTCAAGAAGGACCCGGACAGCTACGCCGCCTATGTCGAGCGTTTTCCGCAGATCGAAAAACTGCCGCGCTTCGGTTATGTGCCGCAGGGTGATTTCAGCCTCGAAACGGCAATCACCCTCTCGCCCGACGTCATTACCCTCAATCTGGAAGCGGAAAAATCCGCCAAGGAGAGCGGTTTCGAAGAAAAAGCGGCGGCAGCGGGCATCAAGGTCGTCTATCTCGATTTCCGCATCGATCCCGAGAAGAACAGCGAAGCCTCGGTGGAAATCCTCGGGAAACTGTTCGGCGCCGAAGAGCGCGCCAAGGAATTCATTGCCTATCGCCGCGCCGAAATCGCCCGCGTGACCGACCGTCTCGCCAGCGTCAAGGAGCTGAAACGCCCGAATGTCTTCATCGAGCGCGCGCCCGGCATTTCCGGCGAAAACAATTGCTGCCGCACCTTCGGCCCGGTCAATTTCGGCGCCATGGTCGATCTCGCCGGCGGCCGCAATATTGCCGACGGCATCATCAATACGACCTTCGGCGATCTCAATCCCGAACAGCTTGTCGTCGCCGATCCCGAACACGTCATCGTCACTGGCTCCAACTGGGCGGCGGAATCCGACATCAACCAGTTCGTTCCCGTCGGACGTGGCGCCGACATGGCGCTTTCGCGCGCGCGGCTGGCCGATCTGATGAAACGCACGCCGTTTCCGGAACTGAAGGCCGTCAAGGACGGCAATGTCCATGCCGTCTGGCACCAGTTCTATGGTGCGCCTTACGAGTTCTTCCCCATCCAGCAATTTGCCAAGTGGTTCCATCCGGACCTCTTCGCCGATCTCGACCCGGAAAAGAATTTTGAGGAGTTTCACCGCAAATTCCTCCCCGTCACCTACAAGCCGGGCTATTTCGCCTCGCTCGAAAAAGGTTTGAACCAATGAGTTCGCTGAATGAAAGCGCCGTTGGCGTCAGCGGGCGCGATCAATATCGCGCCCTTGCCGCGCGCAGGATCATCATCCTCTTCGGGCTTTTTCTCGCCCTGTGTTTCAGCATGGCCGCGGACATGGCGCTCGGCCCGGCCCGCTATACGCTCTCCGAAGTTCTCGCGACCATTGCCGATCCGGCCGCCGTCGGAAATCAGCTTCGGGTGGTGATCTGGGATATCCGCATGCCGATCGCGCTGATGGCGGTCACCGTCGGCGCGTCGCTTTCGGTGGCGGGTGCGCAGATGCAGACCATCCTGTCGAACCCGCTCGCCAGCCCGTTCACGCTCGGCATTTCCGCCGCGGCGAGCTTCGGTGCGGCACTGGCGCTTGTCGGCGGCGTGGCGATCTTTCCCGGTGCGGTGCATTACATGGTGCCGATCAATGCCTTCATCATGGCCATGGTGGCGGCGCTTTTCATTCATTTCGCCTCGACATTGCGGGGTGTGACTGTCGAAACCATCGTGCTGCTCGGCATCGCGCTGGTCTTCACCTTCAATGCCGCCCTGTCGCTGCTCGAATATCTCGCTTCCGAGCAGGCGCTTGCCGCCGTCGTCTTCTGGACCATGGGCAGCCTGACGAAGGCGACGTGGGACAAGGTCTATATCACCGCCGCCATCCTTCTCGTTACCGTGCCGATGTTCATGCGCAACGCCTGGGCGCTGACGGCTCTCAGACTGGGTGACGACAAGGCAGCCAGCATGGGCATCAATGTCCGACGGCTGCGGTTGACGACCATGCTGACGGTCAGCCTTCTGGCGGCCATTCCGGTTTCCTTCGTCGGCACCATCGGTTTCGTCGGGCTGGTCGGGCCGCATATCGCCCGCATGGTGGTGGGTGAGGACCAGCGTTTCTTCCTGCCGGGTTCGGTGATCTGCGGCGCGCTGCTGCTGTCGGCAACCTCGGTCATCAGCAAGATCCTCATTCCCGGTGCGGTCCTGCCGATCGGGGTGATCACGGCGCTGGTCGGCGTCCCGTTCTTCTTCGCGCTCATTTTCGGCAACAGGAGACGCGCATGGTAGCGCTCGCACTGAAGGATGTCGGTGCCGCCTATGGGCGCACCACGGTTCTCTCCAAGGTCGGCATCGATACGCTCGAAAGCGGCAGCGTGACGGCGGTGATCGGCCCCAATGCCGCCGGCAAGTCCACGCTTTTCAAGCGTATCGCCAGCCTGATCTCCGGTCCCGGTCTGGTGGAACTCTCCGACACGGCCCGTGGCGACCGCGCCATCTGCTACATGCCGCAGGATACCGGCGCCAACGCCGTGCTGACGGTCTATGAATCCGTGCTGCTTTCCGCCAAGCAGGGCGGCGGCTGGCGTGTTCAGGATCATGAACTGTTCGAGATCGACGCCATTCTCAAGGCGCTCAAAATCCACGATCTCGCCTTCCGCGGCCTTGGCGAGCTGTCCGGCGGCCAGCGGCAGCTGGTGTCGCTGGCGCAGGCGCTGGCGCGCAAGCCGGAAGTGCTGCTGATGGACGAGCCGACGTCGGCGCTCGATCTTCACCGGCAGATCGAGGTTTTGGGTTTCGTTACCGAGCTTGCCCGGAAAACCGGCATGATCGTGCTGATCGCCCTGCATGACCTCAACCATGCCCTGCGTTATTGCGGCAATACGATGGTGATCGCGCGCGGCGAAATGGTGGTGAGCGGCAGCACGGAGGCGGTGATCACGGCCGATATGCTGCGTGACATCTATCGCATCGATGCCCGTATCGAACCCTGCTCGCAGGGCAGGCCGATGGTTATCGTCGACGGGGCGATCTGACCGCGGCCGCCTCCGCCCGCGGCCGCACAAATTCTTGATGATAATAGTCATGAAATATCTGTTCGACCGGCGGTTAGAATGCTAGAGGTTGGGTGAAAAACCGCGCTGCCATGCGGGCGGCTTGCGGTTTTGTTGATCCTTGAAATTTCTCTCGGTTGAGACATGGGCATACGAGAAGATGACAAGCGTTATAACGCTTACGTCGCGCATAGGGTCGACCTGATCAAATACGCCACCCTTATTTTGGGATCGCGGGCGGATGCGGAGGACGTTGTTCAGGAGGCGTTCCTGAAATTCGTTCCCGAGGCCTCCGGCAATCCCTCCAATCTCAAATCCTATCTTTTCCGCATCGTCCGCAACCTTGCCCTCGACAATCGCCGGCGCAGCCGCCAGGACCTTCGCGAACGCCCGGACGATACCCCCTTCTGGGGCATGCCGCAGGATAACGGCACGCCGGAGGAACATGCCCTGTTTTGCGATGAAGTGCGGCAGATGCAGACTATTTTGGCCACTCTGCCGGTTCAGGCGCGCGTGGCATTGGAAATGCATAGATTCGGTGGTTACAATATGGAGGAAATCGCGCGTCACCTTGGCGTGTCCGTGGCCAGTGCCCACCGGCTGATCAAGGGCAGCATTGCCGCGATTACCAAGGAAATGAAGTAAAGTTGTCCTGATTGCCGCATCCCGTGAAAAAAATCTCTTTCTCAAACGTCTTTATAGAAACGTCGAAAACCAGGCGGCCCTCCGCCTGGCCAAAGGAACTGGCCGGGTTCAATGACCATCGATCCAGATAAAAAAATAGAATTGCCGACAGGGAAGGCGGAGGAGGCGGCCGGCTGGCTGCTCCGCCTGCAGGCGGGCTCGGCGGAACCACGCCTCAAGGCGGAATTCGACCGATGGCTGGCATCGTCTCCGGCGAACCGGCTTGCCTGGGAACGGACATGCAGGACATGGCGAAGCCTCGGCCTGGTGGAGCCGGCTTTCAGGAACCTGTGGGAGGACGCGCCGCGCCTGTCGGAAGAGGCCGAAAAACCGGTATCGCCGCGCCGGCGCTGGTCTTTGCGGCACTATGCCGGCGCGGCGATGACGGCGGCGGCTCTCTGTCTTGCGGTGCTGTTCGCCCCGGCATTTTTCGTCCAGATCAAGGCTGATTACCAGACCAGCACCGCGGAAAGCCGCACAATCGTGCTGGAAGACGGCAGCCGGGTGCAGCTTGCCGCGGCGAGTGCGCTTTCCACCGATTTCACCGGCGGCCGCCGCAATGTGAAGGTGCTGAAAGGCGAAGCCTTTTTCGATGTGGTATCGGACAAGACGCGCCCCTTCGTGGTGGAGGCGAAGAACGTGACGGTGCAGGTGCTGGGTACGGCTTTCGATGTCGACCTGACGGATGGCGTCACCCAGGTCGCGCTTGCCCATGGTTCGGTGGAAGCCTCCTTCGGCAACGCGCCGCCAACCCGGCTCGTGCCCGGAGAGATGCTGATCGTCGATGCTTCCGGCGCGATCCGCAAGGAGAATGTTTCCGTCGAGGATATTGGCGGCTGGCGCAACGGCGCCCTTTATGTGGTGGATGCGACGATCGGTTCGGTCGTGGAGCAGATCCAGCGCTACCATCCGGCCTGGCTGACCATGGCCGACAAGAGGCTCGCCGAGCAGCGGGTGACGGGGTTTTACGATCTGCGCGACCCGGACCGCGCGCTGGAAGCCCTGGTGGAACCCTATAGGGGTAAGGTGCATGCAATCGGCGGCAGCGCCCGTATCATCACCCGCTTCTGAAACGTTTCGAAACAAAAATCATATTTATTTTTCAGATATTTATAAAATTCTTTCTGAAATCCTGAAAAAAATTGCCGAGGCAATCGTCTTTTTGTTGAGTAATCCGGTCAAGATATATCCGGACTGAAAGACAGGAAGACGAAAGTAATATGCGCCTCCACATATGCATGAAGGACCAGAAGAAAAAAGCGGGAAAGCAGTCGCGCAGCGCAGCGTTGCTGGCGACGACGGCGCTGGTCGTTTCGATCTCGACGACGGTTTTTGCGCAGACGGTACCCGATGCCGCCAACGGCCAGCGCCCCGGTGGCGAACAGGGCGCGACGCGGCCGTTCAACATTCCCGCCCAGTCGCTGTCATCCGTCGTCGGCGTTTTCGGGCGGCAATCCGGTCTTCAGGTCACGCTTGCCACGCCGTCGGCCGGCAATGTGCGCACCAATGCCGTCACCGGCAGTTTCACGGTGCGGGAGGCGCTGTCACGGCTTCTGGCCGGTACGGGGGTCAATTTCCGCCTCGCCGGCAATGGCAGAACCGTCGTCATCGGCACGGGGCAGGCTGCTGTCGATCTTTCCGGGACGGAGGGAACGACGGTTCTTGAAACCATCACCGTGACCGGCAAGACCGGGCGCAACGCCATTGCCGGCACCGGTTATCAGGGAACGCCCGACTGGGTTTACGAAACTCCCGCCAGCGTCAGCGTCGTCAGCCGCGAGGCGATCCAGTCCGCCGGCGTGCGCAACACGCGTGATGTCTTCAACCGCGTCTCCGGCGTTTATGCCGGCGAGGGCAATGGCAGCTTCCCGACTGTTTCACCCAATGTGCGCGGTCTGCAGGAAAGCGGCCGTGTGGTCGTTTCCATTGATGGCGCACGGCAGAATGCGCAGCGCGGCGCGGCTTTCGGCGGCGCCACCAGCTACACCGCAAGCGCCGGGCAGGGCTATGTCGATGTCGCCTTCATCCGCGCTGTGGAGATCGAGAAAATCACCAATGCGCGGTCGGGCAACGCCGGCTCTCTCGGCGGCAAGGTGGAGTTCCGCACCGTCAGCGCCGATGATCTGATTGCCGCGGGTGAAAACAAGGGCGGCGAAGTGAATGTTTCGCGCGGCACCAATGGTTACGATTTTCAGGGTTCGGTGCTCGGCGCCGTTCGCGCGCCGGATAGCCCTCTTTCCTTTGTCGCCGGCTACAGCCGCACGATCATGGATGAATACAAGATCGGCACCAAGGGCGAGTCCCGAAGCACCGCGACGACGATGAAGGATTTGCTCGGCCGCGATGGCTGGTCGACCTTTTTCAAGGGCGAAGGCGATTTTGGCGATGTGCATGCCTCGCTGTCATGGATGCATCAGGAAAATGACTTCGTCCAGGGTGCTTCCGAGTTGATCGACCGGGAAAGCGTGCGCAATGACAGCGTTGTCGCGAAGCTGGACTGGGACCCGGAGAGCGAACTCATCGACTTCAAGTCGTCGCTGTGGCTGAACGATAACATGACGCATGAACTGCGCGCGGCGCGCACCGGCTATGCTTCTGAAACGAACCTGGATATGGGTTTGCGCAGCTTCGGCGGCAGCGTGGAAAATACCAGCCGCCTCGATACCCCGGCTGGCGAGCTAAGTTTGAATTATGGGGCCGAAGCCTTCCGCGACATCGCCTCTTCGGTTGCCACCAGTTCCGCCATTACCAATAATCCGTCTTTCGCCAGCAGCTATACGGCGTTCAGCCCTGCCGGACGGCGCGATGTTGCCAGTCTTTTCCTGAATGGCGAACTGGAGCCAGCGGATTGGGTGACGTTACGTGGTGGCGTGCGCTACGATTGGTCGCGTTTGAAGGGCACTGCGACATATTACGACTATCAGGCGGCGACCGGTAACCGCCAGGCCGGTTCCGTTACGACCCGCGCCGCGTATCTGCAGGCATACAGCCCTGCCACCTATGCCACACAGTACAATCTTTGCTATAATTTGAATCTTACGGCCATTTGTAACACCCTTAATAGATTGGGGGAGATTCATAATGGTACATGGTATTATGCAGGCACTTTGATCCCGAACAGTGCGACGCCCGAAGTTGTCTCGGACTATGAGGTCGACATTGACCGCACCTATCACGCATGGCTTCCATCGGCGACGATAGAATTTAAGCCGGTTGACTGGTTTCGGCCGTATCTCAGCTTTTCGCAAAGCCTTCGCCCGCCAACCATCCTCGAGGCTTTCTTTGCAGGCGCGCGTCCGGGTGATTCCGTGGGATATGAATACGCACCCAATGAAGCTCTACGCGCTGAAAAAGCCACGACCTATGAAATCGGTGCGAATATGAGCTTTGACGGCGTGTTGCTGGAGCATGATTCCCTCCGCATCAAGATGGCCGCCTTTCGCCGTGAGGTGCAGGATTACATCGCTCTCGGCTATCTCGTCACGGATCAGGTCGCCAACCGCACCTATACCAGCTTCGTCAATCTCGACGGCACGACCTATATGCGTGGGCTTGAATTCGAGGGCAATTACGACGCCCGCAATTTCTGGATCGGCGGATCGGCGACGCTCCTGAAAACCGAATGGCCTGAGAAGACACAGGTATTTTCCAACGGTACGACCACGACGAGCGGTGAGATCGTTGCCTGGCCGGGCGATGTCGCGCCGAAGATGAAGCTGACGCTGGATGGCGGCATGCGCTTCTTCGATGAAAAGTTCTCGCTGGGCGCAAGGCTCAACCACGTCACCCCGACCCAGTCGCGCACCCTCGATACGGAGGGCAATCTGCGCGAGGTGACCGACCCCTATACGACGGTGGATCTCTACGGATCCTACGCCTTCAACGACAAGGCCACGCTTCGCTTTGCCGTCAACAATCTGACGGACCGCAAATATATCCCGGCCGCCAGCGCCTATACGGCCCCGGGCCGCACTTTTATTGCGACCATGAACGTGAAGTTCTGAGGAGCAAAAGAAATTCTCCGGGCCGGGGTTGCAGCCCGTCCCGGAGATGAAACGCCTTCGTCACGTGATGAAGGTATCGATATTGGCCAGTAAAGGAGTACACCCATGGCTACCACAATTCAACTGACGCAGTCTTCCTCCGACCTGATCGGCTACCTCAACGGTTGGACGAGCGGTTTCGGTTCGACCTATGGTGCGTTCTACGACGCTCAGACCAGCTCGCTTGCCACCACCACCATCGATCCCAACACCACCTACGAAGCGTGGGGCGATGGCAGCACCGGCGGCAAGGGCATCGTCATGAGCGGCGCTCTCCAGTACTCCCAGGGCAACCTGACGGGCTCGGTCGACAGCATCGTTCTTGGCACCGGCTACAGCCAGTCCACCAGCGGCATCGCGGTCAGCCAGCAGGAACTGCTGATCGATCCCGATAGCGCCTACTCGCTTGACGGCGCGCGCGATCTTCTCGATCTCGCCGTTTACCAGCTCGCCCGCTTCGGCTCGCTGGCCGGTTTCTATGACTACTTCGCGGCCACCGGCACGGTCATCGAAGACACGGCGGCTTCCAACACTCTGACGGGCTTTGCCGGCGCCGACACCTTCGTCTTCTCCGGCGGCAACGATATTGTTGCGGCTGGCCCGACCGGCACCTATGGTTATCAGGACGGCGTCGACAAGCTGGACGTTTCCGGTTGGGGCTCCACCTCGGTGAGCGATCTTTACTGGGTTGACGATGCCGGTGACACTATTGTTGGTTCTTACTCGAACTCGGCTGTTTCCATCACCCTCGTTGGTGTAGATTCCAGCGTGCTCGACGCATCGGACTTCATTTTCGCCAGCGCATCGGCGCTTGCCGCGTAAAGGAAAATCAGGCTGTGGGCTTTCAAAACCACCAGCAGACGCCGCCGCAGTCCCTCACTGCGGCGGTTGTTTCGCCCCTTAAAAGCACGTTTCTCGGCGTGGCGCTCGTCAGCGGCGTGGTCAATATACTCGCACTCACTTCGCCGCTCTTCATGCTGCAGGTCTATGACCGCGTGCTGGCAAGCGGCAGCCTGCCGACGCTGGTCGGGCTCGCTGCACTTGCGCTCGGCCTTTATGGGTTCCAGTGCCTGCTTGACATCATCCGCGCCCGCGTTCTGATCCGTATCGGTGAAGATTTCGACATGCGCCATTCCGGCAGGGTGCACGATGCGGTGGTGCGCCTGCCGCTCGTCAACCGCATGCCGGGCGATGGGTTGCAGCCGCTGCGCGATCTCGACAATGTGCGCGGTTTTCTCTCCGGCACGGGGCCAACGGCCTTTTTCGACCTGCCGTGGATGCCGCTTTATCTCGGCATATGTTTTCTGTTTCATGTCTGGATCGGCGTGACGGCGCTTGCCGGCGCGGTGCTGCTCGTTTCCCTGACGATCCTGACCAACATCTTCTCACAGAAGCCGATCCGCGACACCATGGTGGAAAACATGGCCCGCAACCGGCAGCTGGAGGCTTCGCGCCGCAATGCCGAAGTCGTGCAAGCCATGGGGCTTGGCGGCCGGCTCGGCGCACGCTGGCAAACTTCCAACGAAGCCTATCTCGCCGCCAATCGCAAGTCGGGCGATGTGGCCGGCGGTCTCGGCAATATCGCGAAATCCCTGCGGGTCGTGCTGCAATCGGCCATTCTTGCGGTTGGGGCGTGGCTCGTCATCAACCAGGAGGCCTCGGGCGGCGTGATGATCGCCAGTTCCATCATGATGGGCCGGGCGCTGGCGCCCGTCGATCTTGCCATTTCCAACTGGAAATCCTTCGTGGCCGCCCGGCAGAGCTGGGCGCGGCTGCGGGAGCTTTTCGCCCAGATGCCGGCCAATGCCGCCGCCATGGCCCTGCCGAGGCCGGAAAAGGAATTGCGGGTCGAAAACGTCACTATCGTTCCGCCGGGCGAGAGAAAACCGACCGTCGTCGGTCTCGGTTTTGTCGTCACCGCCGGAAAGGCGCTTGGCGTCATCGGTCCCTCCGGCTCCGGCAAATCCACCCTGTCGCGCATTCTGACCGGCGCCTGGATGCCTGCCGCCGGCAAGGTGCGGCTCGACGGCGCGAGCTTCGATCAATGGGACCGTGAGGCGCTTGGCCGCCATATCGGTTATCTGCCGCAGGGCGTCGAGCTGTTCGACGGTACGATCGGCGAGAATATTTCCCGTTTCGAGGCTAATCCCGATCCCGAGGCCATCATCGCGGCGGCCAGGGCCGCGGGTGCGCATGAGTTGATCCTGCGTTTTGAAAAAGGCTATGACAGCGATATCGGCGAGGCTGGTTCCGCCCTTTCCGCCGGGCAGCGCCAGCGCATCGGCCTGGCCCGGGCGCTTTATGGCGATCCCTTCATCGTGGTGCTGGACGAGCCCAACGCCAATCTCGATGCGGAAGGCGAAGCCGCCGTGGTCAAGGCGATTTCCGCGGTCAAGGCGCGCGGCGGCATTGCCGTCGTCGTTGCCCACCGGCCGAGCGCCATCGGCGCCGTCGATTTCATTCTGATGATGGAAGAGGGCCGGATGAAGGCCTTCGGCCCCCGCGACGACGTGCTGTCGAAGGTGCTGCGTGTTCCGCAGAGCCAGGCCGCCAAGGGGTTTGCCGCATCCGCCCAGACAGTGTCACCGCTGCGTGTCGTTGCCAATACCCAGCTTCAGCCGGCCGTGCCGGAAGACGGCCGGGAAGAGAACAGTCCGGAAGGAGATGCGGATGTCAAACATTGATCAGCGCAGCCATGTTTCCCGGTCCATCCGCAAGCATCTTTTCGCCGGCCTTGCCGCAAGCGTTGCGCTGCTGGCCGGTGTCGGCGGCTGGGCCGCGACGACCAATCTCGCCGGGGCCGTCGTTGCGTCCGGTCATCTGGTGGTGGATTCCTACAGCAAGAAGGTGCAGCACCCGAGTGGCGGTGTCGTCGGCGAAATTCTGGTGAATGAAGGCGACAAAGTGAAGGCCGGCGATGTGGTCATGCGCCTCGATGCGACCCAGACCCGCGCCAATCTCGCCATCGTCACCAAACGTCTCGACGAGTTGAATGCCCGCATGGCAAGGCTTGAAGCCGAGCGAGACGATCTGCCGGACCTCGTTTTTCCGCAATCGCTGATGGCGCGAAGGGACGATCCCGATGTCGCTTCCGCCATGCGCAGCGAAACCAAGCTGTTCGAGTTCCGCAAATCCTACCGCGAGGGCCGAAAAGCGCAGCTTTCCGAACGCATCACCCAGTTCGAGCATGAGATCGAAGGGCTGAAGGCGCAGGAAGTCGCCTATGATAACGGCTTGGCCGTGCTGGAGGCGGAAATCACCTCGCAAAAATCCCTGCGCGAACAGGGCGTCGTCTCCGTGCAGCGGCTGAACAGCCTGCAGACGCAGGCAGCGACCTTCGGCGGCGAGCGCGGTGAAAAAATCGCCTATCAGGCGCAGACGGCGGGGCGTATCACCGAAACGAAGCTGCAGATCCTGCAGATCGATCAGGAACTGCGCACCGAGGTCGGGCGGGAGCTGCGTGAGATACAGGCCCAGATGGGTGAATTCGTCGAACGCAAGGTTGCCGCGGAAGACGAGTTGAAACGCATTGATATCGTCGCGCCGCAATCCGGCATGGTGCATGAACTGGCCGTGCATACCGTTGGTGGCGTGGTGACGCCGGCGGATCCGATCATGCTGATCGTGCCTGACGGCGACGAACTGGCGCTGGAGGTGCAGATCGTGCCGAAGGATATCGACCAGTTGCAGGTGGGGCAAAAGGCCATGCTGCGCATGACCGCCTTCAACCAGCGCGTCACGCCGGAGCTGGAAGGCCATGTCAGCCGTATCGCGGCGGATATCACCACCGACCAGCGCAGCGGCCTTTCCTATTATCTGGCGCGGATTTCGGTGCCTGTTGCCGAGCGGAACAAGCTGAACAATGCGCCGCTGGTGCCGGGCATGCCGGCTGAGGCCTTCATCCAGACCAGCGAGCGCACGGCGCTCTCCTATATTGCCAAACCGCTGACGGACCAGATCAGCCGCGCTTTCCGGGAGGAGTAGCGCTTGCGTCCGGCGGGGTCGCGGATCAGGCCCCGTCCGCAAAACGGAAGGCGGGAAAGCCCTGGACATTGGCCGGAATGGCCCATACGCCGCCCGATCGCGGGAAGCGCGTGCGGGTTTCCTCGCCCATGTTGTTGCGGTGTGAGGTGACGAAAATTGTCCTGAAATCCGGCCCGCCGAAACAGGACATGGTGGGGTGCGGCACCGGCATCGGAATTTTTTCCAGCAGCGCGCCGTCCTCGCCGTGAATATTCAGCACCCCGGCGGAAACGCCGGCGCTCCAATAGCGGCCGTCACCATCCACGCAACCGCCGTCCGGGCGGCCATCTGCCTCGGTCGGCCGGGCGATGATGTCGCCTTCATCGAAAAGACCGGTCCGCCGGTCGAAATGCCGACGGCGGATCCAGCGCTGCACGGAATCGCTGTGCCACATCACCGCGCCGTCGGCGGAAAAGGCAAGGCCGTTCGGACAGGTCAGCCCGGTCTGGCGACAGCGAATGTCTGTCGCCGTGACCCGCCACAATTGCCCCGTCGGCCGAATATCGTGGAAGGGGCCGGCATCCATCGTACCGACCCAGAACGCACCGTCGGGACCGACCCGCCCGTCATTCAGCCGAGAGGGCAGGCCGTCAGGTGCGGGAATGGTGGCAAGCGTCGCTATTGTGCCGTTTTCGGGGTCCACCAGCAGAATTTGCATGCCGCAGGCGACGATCAGCCTGCCGCTTTCACAAAGGCCAAGACAGGAAACCGTATCCGGAAGCGTCATTGTCCAGCGTCTGCCGCTCGAAGGGGTGACGGAATGGAGTTTCCTCTCCATGATATCGCACCAGAAAAGCGTCTGCCGCCGTTCGTCCCATACGGGTGATTCCGCAAGGGTGCCGATCACATCGCAGACGAGTTCCGCTCGTTGCATAGTCAGCATCATTTTTGCCATCATGCTCTCATTTCATTCCGTCTGAACTTCCCATGCATCTCCGTGGCCTAATCGAAATATTCGCGATGGGCCTCGTAGATTTGCGACAGGATGCCAAGGACGCGGCGCAGATGCTGGCGCAGCCATTGTACTGCCCGGTCTTCGTCCTTCGCCTTCACCGCATCATAGACGGCCTCATGTTCGGAAAGCAGGCGGGCCATGTGGGCCTCGTCGGTGATGGCGAGTACGCGCAACCGGTCGAGCGCTGATTTTTCCCGCATCAGCAATGTTTCCAGCCGGTCGAGGCCGGTGGCGGCTGCCAGGGCGCTGTGAAACTGGTCGTCATGCAGGCGAAACGCCTTTCGGTCTCCGTCGGCAATGGCCCTGCGCTGGGCGGCCAATGCCTGTTCGATATCGCCCATCGCCCGGGAGGAAAGATGCATCTGGCAGAGCCGGCGGATGGCCGCGACTTCCAGCGCTTCGCGAATGAACTGTGCGCTTCTGATCTGAAGTTCGGAGAGTTTCGAGACATAGGTGCCACGGCTTGGCAGGGTAACGATCAGCCCGTCGTCGCGCAGGCGGCTTAATGCTTCGCGGACGGGTGTGCGGCTGGAATTGAAAAGCTGGCCGATGTCGTTTTCCGAGACGGCCTGACCCGGCGCAAGCTGCCTGTCAAGGATGGCCGCCTTCAGCGCGGCGTAAATCTGGTCCACCGCCGGGCGGTTCAGATCCAGCGGTTCCATCTCCGGGGTCGGGTATTCCGTTGTCAGGCCTTTTCGCATTTTCCCCCCTGCGTCCGGCAATTTTTCATGAACCTGTTTACCGGAATGCAAATTTATTGACAACCGGCATACCGGTATGCACTTTGGGCTACCAAGCGTGGGTTGGGAGGCTCGCGATCATGCGAACAGGTAGAACTTGTGTCATCGTGGGGGCGGGAATGGTCGCCAGAACGCATGTGCTCGCCGCAGCCGCTTCTCCCGAAAAAGTCACTCTCAAGGGTATTGTGGATGGCGGCTCCGGGCGGGCCGCCCGCCTGGCGCAGGAGGTGTCCGCACTGGTCGGCCGCGAGGTCGCCGTCTATCGCTCCATCGAGGAGGTTGCGAACGATCCCGACGTGGATTTCGCTATTGTGGTGACGCCGCCAAACGTCCGCGCAAGCGTGATTGAACCGCTCGCCCGCGCCGGTAAACATATTCTCCTTGAAAAACCGGTTGCCCGTAATACGCAAGAAGCGACCGCGCTGGTTGCCTTCTGCCGCAGCGCGGGCATCTCGCTCGGCATTGTCTTCCAGCATCGCATGCGGGCGGCTTCGCGCAAGGCGAAGGAGCTTGTCGCGGACGGCGGCCTCGGTGCACTCGGCGTCTGCGAGATTTCCGTGCCGTGGTGGCGCGCGCAAGCCTATTACGACGAGCCGGGGCGCGGCACGCGCGAGCGGGATGGCGGCGGTGTGTTGATATCGCAGGCGATCCATACGATCGATCTGGCGCTCAGCCTTGCCGGACCGGTGGCGCGCGTGCAGGCGATGGCGGCAACGACACGTTTTCACAGCATGGAGACGGAGGACTTCGTCTCTGCCGGGCTGTGTTTCGAAAATGGGGCCGTCGGTTCGCTCATGGCGAGTACGGCCAGCTTTCCCGGCAGTGCCGAAACCATCTCCTTGCATTTCGACAAGGCCAGTCTGCGGCTGGCATCCGGCGTTCTGAGCGTCGACTGGCGGGACGGGCGCAGCGAGACCTTTGGCGGGACGGCATCCGGCACCGGCGGCGGCGCCGATCCCATGGCGTTCACCCATGAATGGCATCAGGGCATTATCGAGGACTTCGTCGATGCCCTCGTTTCGGAGCGGGAGCCGGTGGTGACCGGCGAGGCGGCGCTCCTTTCTCATCGACTGATTGATGCAATTGTCAAATCCGCCGAAGGCGGCAAGGAAGTGGAACTGCGCAATGACTAAACCGATCAAGTTTGCGGCTCTCGGTATCGAACACCGGCATATTTTCGGCATGTCACAGAACATGCTGAATGCCGGCGCGGAATTTGCCGGCTGGTGGACGGAGGGCGAGCCCGAAGTCGTGGAAGGCTTCCTGAAGCGTTTCCCCGATGTGCCGCGTATCGGCAGCGTCGAAGAAATTCTTGCCGATCCGACCATCGACCTCGTCCTGATTGCCGATGTTCCGAAGAAACGCGCCGATCTTGCCGTTCGCGCCATGGAAGCGGGCAAGGATGTGATGTCGGACAAGCCGGGATGCACCAGGCTTGCGCAACTGGAGCAGCTGCGCGCCGCCGTGGCCCGCACGAAACGCATCTGGTCGGTGAATTTTTCGGAACGTTTTGAGGTGCCGAGCGTGACGAAGGCCACGGAACTGGTGGCGGCGGGCGCCATCGGCCGGGTGGTGCAGACCATCGGCACCGGGCCGCACCGCCTTAACCGGGCGCTGCGCGCCGACTGGTTTTTCGATCTGGAATCCTATGGTGGTATCCTGACCGATATTGCCAGCCACCAGATCGACCAGTTCATGTTCTTCACCGGCTCGACGGATGTGGAAGTTGTGTCTGCGACGGTTGCGAATTATGCCAATCCCGGCGATCCCGGTTTGCAGGATTTCGGCGAGGTGCTGCTGCGCGGCGATCGCGGCCATGGTTACATCCGTGTCGACTGGTACACGCCGGATGCCCTGCCAACCTGGGGTGATGGCCGGCTGACCATTCTGGGCACGCAGGGCTATATCGAGCTGCGGAAATATGTCGATCTCGGCAACAAGCCGGGCACCGACCGGCTCATTCTCGTTAATGGCGACCGTTGCGAATACATAGACGCTTCCGATGCCGGCCTGCCTTATTTCGACCGCCTGTCGGCCGATATCCGCAACCGCACCGAAACCGCGATGCCGCAGCAACATGTTTTCAGGGTGTGTGAACTGGCGCTTCGGGCACAGGCAAAGGCCGAAGGGAGAGCGGCATGATAGGCGTCGCAATCATCGGCGCCGGCATCGGCGCGTTGCATCTTAAAGGCTATCGGGCACTCCCCGGTCGTTTTGCGGTCAGGGCCATCTGCGATCTCGATCTGGAGCGGGCGCGCAAGCTTGCCGAGGATGATCCCTCGATAAAGGTGACCGCAAGTCTCGAGGAGGTGCTGGCGGATGAGAGCCTCTCGCTGATCGATATCTGCCTGCCGCCGCACCTGCATTTTCCGGTCGCCCTGCAGGCCCATGCCGCCGGCAAGGATGTGATCTGCGAAAAGCCGCTGGTGCGTTCGCTGGAGGAGGCGAATGCGCTGCTTCTTTCGGTGAAGAACACCGGCCAGCAGGTGTTTCCGGTGTTCCAGTACCGGTTTGGCCATGCCATGCGGCAGCTGCAGGCGCTGATCGATGCCGGTCTTGCCGGCAAGGCCTTTGTCGCCAGTTCCGAAGTGCACTGGAACCGCGGCGCGGATTATTACCATATCCCCTGGCGCGGCACCTGGAAGGGCGAATGCGGCGGCGCGATCCTCGGACATGCCATCCATGCCCACGATCTCATCTGCCATGTGCTCGGCCCGGTCGAGGAAGTTTTCGCTTTCGCCGATACGCGGGTGAACGCCATCGAGACGGAAGATTGCGCCGCCATCAGCCTGCGCATGAAGAGCGGCGCGCTGGTGACAAGCTCGGTCACGCTCGGCGCCGGCAGCGATACGTCACGGTTGCGTTTCTGTTTCGAAGGGCTGACCGCTGAAAGCGGCACCAAGCCCTATGCGCCGGCCGAGGATACATGGCGTTTCACCGCGCGTGCCCCCACGACGCAGGAAGAGATCGATGCGGTGCTGGCGCGGGTCGTCACCGGGCTGGACGGGTTTGCCGGTTTCCTCGAAGCCATTGCCGATGCGATCGAGGGCAAAGGCGGCAATGAAGTGACGGCTGCCGACGGATTACGATCCATCGAACTCGTCACGGCCATCTATAAATCCGTACGGCAGGGGCAGCCCGTGCGGTTGCCGCTGCGCGAGGATGACGATCTCTATAAAGGCTGGGCGCCTCAGGCGCCCGTTTCGCGGAAAGTCTGACATGACCGACAGAAAATTGAGATCCGACCGCTGGTTCGCACCCGATGACCTGCGCAGTTTCGGCCACCGCTCACGCATGATGCAGCTCGGTTATGCGGAGGAGGACTTTGTCGGCAAACCCGTCATCGGCATCCTCAACACCTGGTCGGAGCTGAATACCTGCCATTCGCATTTTCCCGAACGCGTGAAGGATGTGAAGCGCGGTGTCTTGCAGGCGGGCGGCTTCCCGGTCGAAATGCCGTCGCTATCGGTCGATGAGAGTTTCACCAAGCCGACCTCGATGCTTTACCGCAACATGCTGGCGATGGAGACGGAAGAGATGATCCGCTCGCATCCGCTGGATGGCGTGGTGCTGATGGGCGGTTGTGACAAGACGACGCCCGGCCTTGTCATGGGTGCGATTTCGGCCGGCGTGCCGATGATCTATCTGCCGGCGGGGCCAATGCTGCGCGGCAATTACGCCGGCAAGGTGCTGGGTTCCGGTTCCGATGCCTGGAAATATTGGGACGAGCGCCGGGCCGGCAATGTCAGCGATGACGAATGGCGCGGGCTGCAGGGCGGCATCGCCCGTTCCGCCGGCGTCTGCATGACCATGGGCACGGCTTCGACCATGACGGCGATTGCCGATGCGCTGGGTCTGACCTTGCCGGGCGCATCCTCCATTCCGGCGGTGGATGCCGAACACCAGCGCATGTCCGCCGCCTGCGGCCGTCGTATCGTGGAGATGGTGGCGGAAGAGCTGACGCCGAACCTTATTCTCACTGCCGCCTCCGTGCGTAATGCCGCCATCGTCGCCATGGCGACCGGCTGCTCCACCAATGCCGTCGTGCATCTGATCGCCATGGCCCGCCGCGCCGGCGTGCCGCTGACGCTCGATGAGCTGGACGAGCTTGGCCGTGTAACGCCGCTCATCGCCAATGTCCGCCCGTCGGGCAAAGACTATCTGATGGAGGATTTTTATTATGCGGGTGGCCTGCGCGCCCTGATGAAGCAGCTTGAAAGCCGGCTGGATTGCTCGGCTCTCACGGTGACCGGCCGCAGCATGGGTGAAAATCTCGAAGGCGCGAAGGTTTATAATGACGATGTGATCCGTTCGCTCGACAATCCGGTCTATGCGGAAGGTTCGCTGGCGGTGCTGCGGGGCAATCTCTGTCCGGATGGCGCGGTCATCAAGCCTGCGGCCTGTGACCCGAAGTTTCACATCCACGAAGGCCCGGCGCTGGTGTTTGACAGCTATCCCGAGATGAAGGCGGCGATCGACGATGAAACGCTGGATGTGACGCCGGATCATGTGCTGGTGTTGCGCAATGCCGGTCCGCTCGGCGGTCCCGGTTTTCCGGAATGGGGTATGCTGCCGATTCCCAAGGCGCTGATCAAGAAAGGCCATCGCGATATGTTGCGCATCTCCGATGCCCGCATGTCCGGCACCTCCTATGGCGCCTGCGTTCTGCATGTCGCGCCGGAGAGCTTTGTCGGCGGGCCGCTGGCCTTGCTGAAAACCGGCGATATAGTGCGGCTCGACCTGCCGCAGCGCCGTCTTGACATGCTGGTGGGCGATGAGGAGATCGCCAGCCGCCGGGCTGCCTGGCAGGCGCCGCCGCCGCGTTACGAGCGCGGTTATGGCTATATCTTCTCCAAACATGTGAGCCAGGCCGACGAGGGATGCGATTTCGACTTCCTGCAGACCGATTTCGGCCGTTCGGCCGGCGAGCCGGATATTTACTGAAGCTATGAGCAGGGCAATGCGTCCTGCCGATGAGACAGAATGACAGGAGAGACCGGGATGAACCAAGAGACCCGCGACAAGCTGAAAACGATTTCCGTCGCCACGCTGGCGACGGCACTTTACAAGCGCGGCCTGCGAAACCAGGTCATACAGGGCGTCCATCCGCTCGGATACAAGGGGGTGAACATGGTCGGCCCGGCATTTACGCTGCGCTACATGCCCGCCCGTGAAGACCGCAACCAGCTTGTGGAATTCCGTAACCCGGCGCATCCGCAGCGGGTGGCGATCGAAACCTGCCCGCCGGGCCATGTGATGGTGATCGACAGCCGCAAGGATGCGAGCGCCGCCTCGGCCGGCGATATTCTGGTGACGCGGCTGATGGTTCGCGGTGGTGCGGGCATCGTGACCGATGGTGGTTTTCGTGACGCCGCCACCATCGCCGAACTGGATATTCCGGCCTATCACACCCGGCCTTCCAGCCCGACCAATCTGACCAAACACGAGGCGATCGAGATCAACGGCCCGATCGGCTGCGGTGACGCGCCTGTCTTTCCCGGCGACATTATCGTCGGTGATGCGGATTGCGTCATCGTCATCCCCGCCGGCATTGCCGACGAGATTGCGACCGAGGCGGTGGAAATGACGGCTTACGAGGATTTCGTGGTGGAGCAGGTCAA
Source organism: Agrobacterium sp. NPDC089420 (assembly GCF_044900305.1). Lineage (NCBI taxonomy): Bacteria > Pseudomonadati > Pseudomonadota > Alphaproteobacteria > Hyphomicrobiales > Rhizobiaceae > Agrobacterium > Agrobacterium sp. NPDC089420. The sequence goes on from NZ_JBJDMY010000014.1 coordinate 134,585, forward strand.
GGCCGGCCAGACGATCATCGGGCTTTACCCCTGCACCAAGGAAGAGCACCAGATCGCCTTTGCCGAATGGCGCAAGAAGAACAACCGCTGAACCTCATAACCAGCCCAGCGCTTTCGCCGCGCGGATCGCCTCCGCGCGGCGTTTGCAATCCAGCTTGCGGAACAGGTTGCTAAGGTGAAACTTCACCGTCACTTCCGAGATGTTGAGCGTCTGGGCGATCTTCTTGTTGGACATGCCGCTGGCCAGCAATTGCAGCATCTGCGCTTCGCGTTGGGAAAGCCCGCCATGCAGGGCACGCGCCTGCGGCGAGTTCACCGAAGCAGCAAAGATCGACAGCGCCGCGCGCACATCGGAAGAGGTTTCGATAAAGCTGCGGATGCGGCGATTGTTCAGAAGCGGCGACAGGAAGACACGCTCTTCCGACAGCACGCCATTGCAGCCAAGACGGGTTGCCGATTCAAGAGCGGTGAGGATGTGGGCGCGGGCGGCGGCATTGTCGCGGCGCTGGTGCGCGGCATAGCTCTGCCAGATTCTCAGCGCGACCTTCTCACGATTGGTGACCTTGGGATTGGCGATCATCGCGTCCATCTGTCGGGAAAGATAGGCGCGCGGTGTGAAAAGATGCACCGCATCGCGAAGCCAGGCCATGACATAGGCGATTTCGTCCCGGCGCGTCAGCCGGGAAAGGTCTTCATGTGCGCTTTCCACCCAGTTGCGGCCCATCGGCATGCGGATTGCGGATAGGGTAGCTGCGGCATCCGCCCAGCGGTTGGCGTTCTGATAGGCGAGGGCCGTCCTGATCTCCATCATCGCATGGAATTGCAACCCTTCCGAAAGATGGATCCACAGGCCATCGAGAAAGCCCGGACGAACGGTCATCGGAAGATGGTCGATCAACACCTGCGAGGCGTAAAACAGGGCAAATTGCATCAGGCTCGGCCAGATTTCGGCAGCGGCGAAGTGATCGAATTCGTGCTCGACGAAATGCAGAAGGTCGCGGGTTTTTCCCGCTTCATAGGCAAGGCAGGCTTCCGCCAGCCGCAGCATTCGGAACTCCTGCACGGCATCATGCGGCACCTGTTCCAGCCGTGCGCGCGCCTCCCGCGCCGCCCGGCGGGCCAGAAGCACATCGCCGCTCATCAGCCGCAGCACGATCTGGTGCAGGTGGATGAAGAATTCCAGCAGGGGCTGCCCGCCCATCTTGCGCAGATAGATAAGCGCGCGGGCGGCAGCCGCCTCCGCCTCGCGGAAATTGCGGCGGCGGATTTCAAATTCCAGCAGCGCATTGTAATAGGCCGCCCATTTGCCGTGATCGTCCATCGGATAATCGGCCATGAACTCGCCGAGCCGCGTTATCATCGCGTCATTGGGCGTCAGGTCCTCGGCGATCATCAGGTTCAGCCGGAAGGTGCGGGCGGCGAAGGAAAACCGCGAGCCGCGGGCAAGCACCTTCAGCGGATCGAGATAATCCGACCCGAGGCTTTTGCCGAGCAGATGGCGCACGCGTTGCAATTCACCCTGTTTCAGCAGCGCGCGGGTGACGGCAAAGAGCACGGTTTCATTGGCCGCGATCATATCCTGCGAAAACCGCATGATGATTTCGCGAAACCGGTCGACGCTGCTTCTGTAGATCAGCTCACGGCCGTCGGCGCGCTCGAGGATTTGTGCGGCATGGGTCTCGTAACCGCGGTCCAGCAGCATGGCCATGGCGGCCAGCGAACGCCCAGCCTTTTCGAACGCCGAGGCGACTTCCACCACGGCGCTGCCGGTCTGCAATGTGGCGAGGCGTTCTTTTGCCGCCACCGTCAGAAGCCGTATCAGCGTGCGGTGATTGTCGGGCTTTCCCGTCAGAAAGGGCGGCAGAAGCCTGGTCCAGTCCGCATTGGGGTCTGCGGAGGGATTTTCGAGCCAGAAGGACAGTTCGACGGTTTGAGCAGGGGAAAGATGCGGCAGATAGCTTTCCCGAAGATAGTCGGCGCATAAGGTTTCGTCCGGCAGGCGCGCCAGCGACAGGAATGCCGGCCATCCCGCATAATCCTCGAGTGCCAGATGCTTCTGTTCGGGCGGAAGACTTTCGGCCTCGTCCGGCCTGAAGGCCAGTTCGTCCGATCCTATGGTGAGCGAGCCGCGATGCAGGATGTGCCGCGCCATCCCGCTGATCCGCTGGTCAGGCCGGCAGGCGATGACGACGAAACGCACCGACTCCAGAATGGGGGCGGGCATGCGTACTGCCCGTGCAAAGACCGGAACGTCCCACAGCAGGTAGCCGTTTGCCGCGTCGTCGCCTTGCGGCTGGTGCGTGCGGCATATCTGCGTTCCCAGTTCTTCTGCGAGCATCTCCAGCAGCACGCTTTTTCCGGCTCCCGCCGGCGCGCGCAGAAATACCACGCCCGCGGTTTCGCTGGTGACGCGGTGGCATAGGCGGGGACGGGGCAGGAGTATCATCGGGAAAGGGATAGGGCATCCGGATTTAAAAACCTATACTCATTCTTCAAAAAACTATACCTTTCGGCAATTGTTCGAACCGCCATCTGGTGAAAACTTGTGTTCAAGCAACCGATGCACAAGGAACGTTCCACCGATGCAGCAACATCCGCTGGTCGCGATTTTGAACAGGCTCGGCACCTTCGTGCTGGTCATGATCGCCCTGTCCATCATGATTTTCGGGCTCGCCCGTGTGGTGCCGGGAGATCCCGCCCGCATGGCGCTCGGTCCCGCGGCAACGCAGGAGCAGGTGGATGCGCTGCGCGGCGAGATGGGCCTCGATAAGCCGCTTGCCGTCCAATATCTCGATTATATCGGCAATGCGCTGCATGGCGATCTTGGTTTTTCGCTGGTGTCGCAGCGCCCTGTCACCACCGATCTGGCGCAGACCGTTCCCGCCACCGTCGAACTGGTGCTGGTCTCTGTCATCTTCATGTTCGCCATCGCCATCCCGCTTGGCGTCATCACCGCACATTATCGCGACCGGCCGCTGGATCATATCGGCCGCATCCTGTCGCTCACCGGGGTGACGATCCCGAGCTTTCTTTTCGCCATCACGCTGCAATTGCTGGCCGCCCGGTTTCTCTCCGGCTGGCCGATCATCGGCAGGCTCGATCACTCGCTCGGCTGGCAGGGCGGCCCAACCGGTTTCATCCTGATCGACGGCACGCTGGCCGGACGGTTCGATGTGGTGCTCGATGCGCTGAAACACCTTGCGCTGCCGGCATTTGCGCTTTCCATGGCCGGCATCGGCCAGATCACCCGCATCACGCGCTCCTCGATGATCGAGAACCAGCGCAAGGACCATGTGCTGACACTGCAGAGCTTCGGCGTGCCGGAGCGGGTGATCATCTTCCGTTACCTGCTGAAGCTCTCTTCCATTGCGCCGCTGACGATCATGGGCCTCGAATTCGCGTCATTGATCGGCAATGCCTTCGTGATCGAGATGGTCTTCGCCTGGGGCGGTTTCGCTTCCTACGGATTGAACGCCATCCTGCAGAAAGACCTCAATGCCGTCACTGCCGTGGTGCTGGTGGCCGGCCTGTTCTTCATCGTTGCGAACCTGATCGTGGATGTCCTGATCTCGATCATCGACCCGCGCCTGCGCCGCAAGGAGGCTCGCTGATGGCTGATATGAAAATGCTCGAACCCACCGATCGCGGTCTAAGTGCCGGTTACATGATGTGGTATCGCTTCAGCCGCAATCCGGCGGCGGTCATCGGCTCGCTGATCCTTCTGTCGGTGCTGGTGCTGGCGGTCTTCGCGCCATGGCTCACGCCCTATCCGAAACACATAGGCGCGGTCGTCGATTTCCGCGCCCGCCACATGCCGCCGGATCTGGAGCACTGGTTCGGCACCGACAAGGCCGGGCGCGATATCTTTTCCCGTACCATTTTCGGGCTGCGTGTTTCCCTTCTTCTCGTCATCGGCGTGCTCGGTATTTCGGTACCTGTTGGCACGGTGCTTGGCCTGATCGCCGGTTATTTCGGCGGATGGACCGAGAAACTCATCAGCGGCCTGACGAATGTGATGCTGGCCATGCCGCCGCTCGTCATGGCGCTCGCGGTCTCCAACCTCCTGGAACCGACACTGACGAACGCCATGATCGCGATCACGCTGCTGTGGTGGACCTGGCACGCGCGGCTGATCTATTCGGTATCGAAGTCCATTGCATCCGAAGACTACATCGAGGCTGCGCGTCTTGCCGGTGCCGGCCCCCTGCATATCCTCTTTCGCGAAATCCTGCCCAATTGCGTCTCGGTCATATCCGTCAAGACGACGCTCGATGCCGCCTTCGTCATCCTGTTCGGCGCGACGCTCAGCTTCCTCGGTTTCGGCGTCAAGCCGCCGACCCCCGACCTTGGATCGATGGTTGCCGACGGGCGCCAGTTCATGCCGGATTTCTGGTGGGAAGTGCTCTGCCCCGGTGCGGCCGTGCTTTACGTGACGCTGGGTTTCAACCTGCTGGGCGACGGCCTGCGCGACATGTTCGACGTGGAAAGCTAAGGCCATGACTGAACCGCTTCTCAAGGTCGAAAACCTCAACGTCACCTTCACCAATTATGGCCGCACCCGGCAGGTGCTGCGCGATGTCGCCTTCACGGTTGCCGCCGGCGAGCGCGTGGCGCTGATCGGCGAAACCGGATCGGGCAAATCGGTCACCGCCAAGGCGATCATCGGCACCCTGCCGAAGAATGCCGCGATCACCTCCGGCGCCATCGTCATCGATGGCCGGGATGTGCTTGCCCTGCCGCGCAGAGACCGTGAGGCGCTGAAGGGAACGGCGTTTTCATTGATCATGCAGGACCCACTGTCCTCCTTCAATCCGGTCTTCAAGATCGGCACGCATCTCGATGATGTCATGCGCTTTGCCGACAAACGCGATGGTATCAACTCGTCGAAGGCGGAGCGCCGCAACCGCATCGCAGCCGTTTTGCGCCGGGTGCAGCTTGCCGATACCGAGCGGGTGATGAATGCCTATCCGTCCGAGCTTTCGGGCGGTATGCGCCAGCGCGTGCTGATCGGGCTTGCCCTGCTGCACCAGCCGAAGCTCCTGATCGCCGATGAGCCGGGCACTGCGCTTGACGTGACGACGCAGGATGAAATCCTCAACCTCATCAACCAGCTGGTTGCCGAAGAAAACATGGCGCTGCTGATGATCACCCACAATCTCGGCGTCGTGCGCAAGGTGGCGGACCGGGTCGTGGTCATGCATCACGGCGATATCGTCGAGACCGGACCTTGCACGCAAATCCTGCATTCTCCCGCTGCGGATTATACGCGTTCGCTGCTGGATGCGGTGCCGCCGCTCTATGGCTCGCGTGTTACGGATCTCGCGCAAAGCACGCGGCAGCCGATCATCACCATCGAAGGCCTGAACAAGATTTACGGCAGGCGCAATGGCTACCATGCCGTGCGCGACGTGAACCTGACGCTGAAGCAGGGAGAGGTTTTTGGCCTTGCGGGCGAATCCGGTTCCGGCAAGACCTCGGTCGCCCGCATGATCATGGGCCTTTCGCGTCCCACCTCCGGCAATCTTGTCATCGACGCCCCGGCGCCTGAGCGCGGCAAGCGGCTGACGCAGATCGTCTATCAAAATCCCGGCACGTCCCTCAATCCGAAGCGCACGGTGAAACAGACGCTTTCCCTGCCGTTGAAATCCATCGGCATGGATGGCCAGGCGCGGGAAAGTCGGATGCAGGAACTGCTGGGGCTGGTGCGGCTGCCGCAATCCTATCTCGGCAAATATCCGCACGAGCTTTCCGGCGGCCAGAAGCAGCGTGTGGCGATCGCCCGCGCGCTCGCGGCAGAACCGAAAATCCTCATCCTCGACGAGCCGACGGCGGCACTTGATGTCTCCGTGCAGAAGACGGTGATCGACCTTCTGCTGCAGCTGCGCGAGGAGCTTGGCCTGACCTATCTGATGATCTCGCATGACCTGTCGCTGATGCGCAATTTCTGCTCGCGCATTGCCATCATGCTGCGCGGCGAGATTGTCGAGGAGGGTGTGACGTCGGCGGTCTTTGCCGAGCCGGCCCATCCCTATACCCGCGCCCTGATCGCGGCCATCCCCGTCGTCACCGACGAGGAAGAAAGTCTCAAACCCACCGTGACCGAGGAAGAGCGCATGCGTTTCCTCGTAAAAACGACCGATTGATGAAAGAGGAGCCTGACGTGTATCGCGTTGGAATTGACGTCGGCGGCACGAATACCGATGCCGTTGTGTTGCAGGATAAAACCGTTCTGGCGGGGGTGAAGGCCTCAACGACAGAGGATGTGACATCAGGTGTCATCGAAGCCCTTGAAAAGGTCATCGAGGCATCGGGCATAGACAGGGCACGCATTGGCGCCGTGATGATCGGCACCACGCATTTCACCAATGCGGTGATCGAGCGTCGGCATATGGATGAGGTGGCCGCGATCCGGCTCGGCCTGCCATCCGGCGCCGGCCTGCCGCCCATGGTAGACTGGCCGGATGATCTCAAGGAAATCGTCGGCAACCACGGTTATCAGGTGCGTGGTGGTTATGAATTCGACGGCCGCGAAATTTCGCCGCTCGATGAGGACGAAATTGTCCGTATCGCCGCCGATATCCGCGCCAAGGGCCTGAAGGCTGCTGCCGTCACCTGCGTTTTCAGCGGCATCAACGATGCGATGGAGCTGCGGGCGAAGGAGATCCTGCAGGAGCGCTGCCCCGGCCTGCCGGTGGTGATGTCCAAGGATATTGGCCGTCACGGTCTGCTTGCGCGTGAAAGTGCGGCGATCATGAATGCCAGCCTGTTGTCGCTTGCCGACCGCACCGTTGCCGCTTTCGGCGAAGCGCTGAAGGCTGCGGGCATCACCTGCCCGTTTTATATCACCCAGAACGACGGCACGCTGATGGCGGCGGATGTGGTGCGCGGTTTCCCCGTGCTCACCTTCGCGTCCGGCCCGACGAATTCCATGCGCGGTGCGGCTTTCCTCACCGGCCTTAAGGATGCCGTGGTGGTGGATGTCGGCGGCACCACCTCCGATGTCGGCTCGCTGTCGCACGGCTTCCCGCGTCAGGCCTCGACCACGGTGGATATTGGCGGCGTGCGCACCAATTTCCGCATGCCCGACGTCTTCTCCATCGGTCTTGGCGGTGGTTCGCTGGTGGTCAATGGCGACAATGGCCTGACCGTCGGCCCGAAATCCGTCGGTTACCGGGTTCGCCGCGAGGCACTCTGCTTCGGTGGCTCGACCCTGACGGCAACCGATATCGCCGTTGCCTCCGGCAAGGCCGATGTGGGCGAGAAAGCGCTGGTTTCCAGCCTCGACAAGAAGCTCGTGGATGCGGCGGTCGACAAGATCAACGACATGCTCGAGGCCTGCGTGGAGCGCAGCCGCATCTCGTCGTCACCGGTGCCGGTGATCGCCGTTGGCGGCGGCTCCATCCTGATGCCGGATCGTATTGGCGATCTGGACGTCATCCGGCCTGAGAATTTCGCGGTGGCCAATGCCGTCGGTGCGGCGATTGCGCAGATCAGCGGCGAGACCGACCGGGTCTTCTCGCTGGTGGATGGACGCACGCGCGAGAGCGCGCTCGCAGAAGCCGAGGCCGAGGCACGCGAGAAGGCGATTGCCGCTGGCGCGATTGCCGAAACGCTTGAGGTCATCGAGCGCGAGGACATGCCGCTTGCATACCTGCCCGGCAATGCCACCCGCATTCATGTGAAAGTTGTTGGAGAAATGGGAGCCAATCATGGCTGAGACACGCAAGCTGAAATATGATGAAGCGGCATTGCGGACGCTGACCCGTGAAGATCTCGACGCGCTGGAAATCGGCGCCGGCATTCTTGGCACGGGCGGCGGCGGCAATCCCTATCTCGGCAAGTTGCTGGCGCTGGAGGCCATGAAGGCCGGTTACGAGATGAAGATCCTCGCGACCGACGCTATCGAGCCGGACGCGCTCTGCATGTCGATCGGCGGCATCGGCGCGCCTGTCGTCGGCGTCGAGCGCATTCGTGAAGGCCGCGAAGGCCTTCGTTGCCTGCGCGCGATGGAAGAGCTGATCCGCACGCCCGTAGACGCCATCGTCTGCGAGGAAATCGGCGGTTCCAATTCGATGAACCCGCTGGTGACGGCGGCGCTTGGCGGCCTGCCGATCCTCGATTGCGACGGCATGGGCCGCGCATTCCCGGAAATGCAGATGACCACCTTCTCCATCTACGGCCACAGTTCCACGCCATCGGTGATGTGCGATCTGCACGGCAATGCCGTCATTTTCAGCCACGCCGTTTCCGAAGTCTGGCACGAGCGCATGGCGCGCGCCTGCGTCGTCTCGCAGGGCGGCGGCGCAATGCTGGCGACCGCGCCGATGCAGGCGCATTACGTGCACCAGTATGGCATTCCGAAAACCTACACCAAGGCGATCGCCATCGGTGAGGCGGTGATCCGTGCCCGCAAACAGCAGGAAGACCCGATTGCCGCAGTCTGCGCACTCGAAGGCGGACGGCGCATCTTCAACGGCAAGATCACCGATCTGAAGCGCCATCTGCGCGGCGGTTTCGCGGTCGGCGATCTCACGCTGTCGGGCTTCGACGATTGCGCCGGCCAGACGGCGGGCGTCGCCATCCAGAACGAATTCCTGCTGTTTTCCCGTGACGGCAAGGTGGAAGTGACGGTGCCCGACCTGATCGTCCTGCTCGATGTCGACACCGGTTATCCGATCACCACCGAAGTCCTGCGTTATGGCCAGCGCGTGGCCGTCATCGCCATCCCCTGCCATGACCTGCTGCGCAGCGCCCGCGCGCTTGAAGTCGTCGGGCCGGCGGCCTTCGGTTATCCGGACATTCCTTTCTCACCGCTGCCCGTTCCGGTCAGCAAGGCTGCCTAACCATAAGCGGGGCCAATGACCCGCAATAAAGAGGAGAACGACAATGAAAATGCCTGTACTTTCTTCCCGTCTCGCCGCGTTGGCGCTCGGCACGGCGCTCGTGCTGCCGCTTATCTCTTCCGCAGCCCTTGCGGAAGACAAGGTGTCGGTTGCGGTCAACACCATGCAGATATTCAGTTCGCTCGACCCGGCGAAGGTGACCGATTACACCGGCTACATGGCCATCGTTAACATGTATGACGGCCTGACCACGGTGAACGCCAAGGGCGAGATCGTGCCGCATCTGGCGAAATCCTGGGAGATTTCGCAAGACGGCCTGACTTACACCTTCCACCTGCGCGACGATGCGAAGTTTCAGGACGGCACGGCGGTGAAGGCCGCCGATCTTGCCTGGTCCATCCAGCGCCTGCTCGGCATCAACAAAGGCCCGTCAAACCTCATCGTCGGCGTGCTGAAGCCCGAAAACGTCACTGCCCCTGACGATGCGACGCTGGTCATGAAGATCGACCGCCAGTTCTCGCCCTTCATGGCGGCGACGCCCTTGATGATGGCGCTGAACAAGACGCTGATCGAGGCCAATGCCAAGCCGGAAGACAAGTGGGGCGAGGCCTATGTCGGCGAACATTCCGCCGGCTCCGGCCCCTACAAGCTCGTCAGCTACAATCGTTCCGCCGATATGGTCATTGCCCGCAATGCCGATTATTTCCTCGGCTGGACCAAGGGCAAGCCGATTGACGAAGTGCGCTTCGTGCAGACCAGCGACGACGCCACCGTCAAGGCGCTGGCGGAAAAGGGCGAACTCGGCCTTTCCTCGCACGGTCTTGGCAACGACACCTATGAATCCATCGGCCGGATGAAGGGTTACAAGCTGATCCAGACCCGCACCGCCGGCGGTTTCGTCATCAAGCTCAACACCAAGGTCTATCCGACCGACGACGTGCACGTTCGCCGCGCCATCGCCTATGCGACCGACTACAAGACGATCCAGGACGTGATCTATCCGGGCTTCGACATGCGCGGACCGCTCTCCGACGCATTCAAGGATGCGCATAACGGCGATATCCAGCCGGGCGTCTACGATCTGGAAAAAGCCAAGGAAGAGCTGGCGAAGTCGAAATATGCCGGCCAGAAGATCACGCTGGTCAACAGCTATGTCGCGTCGCTGGCCTTCGAGGCCGAAGTGGCGTTGCTGTTGCAGTCCAGCCTCGAGCAGATCGGCATCACGCTCGATATCAAGCCGGAGCCGTGGAACCGCATCGTCGAGCTGTCCTCCAAGCCCGAAACCACCCCGGCATCGACGCAGGTGAATATCTCTCCGACCTATCCGTCGCCGGATTCGATGTTCTACAACCAGTATCATTCCAAGGTTTCCGGCACCTGGATGTCTATGGAATGGCTGCAGAACGCGGAAATCGACGGCCTGATCGACAAGGTTCGCGCCACCACCGATGTCAATGAGCAGAACGCCACCTACAAGGAACTGCAGACGAAGATCGCCGATCTTCAGCCTGACGTCTGGGCCGTTGCGCCGAACCGCCGTTATGCGGCGAACAAGTGCCTTCAGGGTTACGAGTTCATTCCCATGCAAAGCTGGGACCTGAACTTCTCCAACTTCCATTGGGACTGCAAGGCGGAGTGATCTCCGCCTCATGAAAACCGGCCCCGCCACAAATGGCGGGGTTGGCCAGACTTGGAACTTCAAAGGGAAGGAGCATCGCTTGCGGCCGGAAAGGCTGCGGCATGCCCGAGGATGACGCATGATCCAGGAATTTTCCGAAGACGATATCGAACCTCTGGCCACCGGCGCCTGGATTCTGGGAACGGGAGGCGGCGGCAATCCCTATATCTCGACGCTCAACCTGCGCCGTCTTTATGCCGAGGGCAGGCGGGTAAAGGTCATGGACCCCATGGCGCTCGCCGATGACGATATGGTTGCCGTCGTCTCCAAGATGGGTGCGCCGCTTGTCGGTCAGGAGCGGCTGGGGGATCCCGTGCATCTCGCCCGTGCCGTCGAGGTTATGGAGGATTATCTCGGCAAGCCGTTCCGGGCGATCATGAGCGTTGAAATCGGTGGTTCCAATGCGCTGTCGTCCTTCCTCGCCGCCGCCGTGCTCGACCGGCCGGTCGTTAATGCCGATGCCATGGGACGCGCCTATCCGGAAGCGCAGATGACATCCTTCGCCATCGGCAACCTGCCGATGTTTCCGCTGTCGCTGGTCGATGTGCGCGACAATGAGGTGATCGTGACGCGGGCTGCTTCGTGGAAATGGATGGAGCGCATCTCGCGCAAGGTCTGCACCGAAGTCGGCTCCACCGCCGCCACCTGCAAGGCGCCGCGCACCGGCAAGGAAGTGAAGGAATGGGGTATTCATTACACCGTCACCAAGGCGACCGAACTCGGGCGCGCGGTGATGGAGGCGCGTGCGCGCCATGACGATCCGGTTCAGGCGGTTCTCGACCATGAGGGCGGCAAGCAGCTGTTCCGGGGCAAGGTGGTGGATGTGGCGCGTGAGACCACCGGTGGTTTCCTGCGCGGCAGCACGACTATTGAAGGCATCGATGCGGACCGGGGTTCGCGCATGGAGCTGGCCTTCCAGAACGAATGGGCGGTCGCCTTCCGCGATGGCCAGCCGGTCGGCATGACGCCTGACCTGCTCTGCCTTCTCGACACGGTTTCCGGCGGCGCCATCGGCACGGAATCGGTGCGATATGGCCAGCGCGTCACGATTGTCGCCCTGCCGGCGCCGGAGCTTTTGACGACACCTGCCGGCATCGCCGCCGTCGGCCCGCGCGCCTTCGGTTATGACATTGACTTCAGATCGGTATTCCCATGAAACGCATCGGTATTGACGTTGGCGGCACCAATACGGATGCCGTTCTGATCGATGGAGACACCATCGTCGCTTCCATCAAGGTCCCGACAACGCAAGATGTGCTGTCCGGCGTAAAGGCGGCGCTTGCCCATGTGGCGGGCCATGTCGGTGCGGTCGACCGGCCGATTGATGCGGTGATGATCGGCACCACCCATTTCACCAATGCGGTGGTGGAGCGCGCCCGGCTGGAACGGGTCGCGGCGATCCGCATCGCATTGCCAACAGGTTCTTCACTGCCGCCGATGTGCGATTGGCCGAAGGATTTGCGCGAGGCCGTGGATCCGCTGATCTTCATGGTTCACGGCGGCCATGAATATGACGGCAGCCCACTGGTGCCGATGATCCCGGATGAAATCCGCGAAGCTGCGATGAAAATCCGCGATGCGGGCATCACCTCCATCGCCATTTCGGCAACCTTCTCACCGCTGACGACGGAGTGCGAGGTGAGGGCGGCGGAAATCGTCCGTTCTGTAATCCCTGATGCGCGCATCACGCTTTCCCATACGCTTGGCCGCATCGGGCTTCTCGAGCGAGAAAATGTCGCTCTCCTCAATGCAGCGCTGCAAACGCTCGGCAAGACTACTGTTCAGGCATTTTCGGATGCGCTGCGCGAAGCGGGCGTGAAGGCGCCGTTCTATCTGACCCAGAATGACGGCACCGTGGCGCTCGCGGATGTGGCCGCCGCCAACCCCGTGCACAGCTTCGCTTCCGGCCCGACCAATTCGATGCGCGGTGCGGCTTTCCTCACCGGGCTTTCCGATGCCATGGTGGTGGATGTCGGCGGCACCACCTCCGATATCGGCTGCCTTGTCGGCGGTTTTCCGCGCGAGGCGAACAATATCGTCCATATTGGCGGGGTACGCACGCTTTTCCGTATGCCTGATCTTCTGCCGATTGCGCTCGGCGGCGGCACCATCGTTGACCCTGAGACAGGCAAGATCGGCCCGCGCTCGGTCGGTTACCGCATTCTGACGGAAGCCCGGGTTTTCGGCGGTGAAACGCTGACGACGTCGGATATCGCCGTTGCCGCCGGCCTGATCGAGATGGGTGACCGCGACCGTGTGAAAGACCTCGATCCGGCTTTCGTGCAGGTCTCGCTTCAACGCATCCGTGACATGGTGGCCGACAGTTTCGACCAGATGAAGACCTCGGCCGAAGACGTGCCGCTGGTTGCCGTCGGCGGCGGGGCTTTCCTGATCCCGGAGACGGTTCCGGGCGCATCGGAAGTGCTGCGCGTAGAAAATGCCGGCGTTGCCAATGCGCTGGGCGCGGCGATGGCGCAGGTTTCCGGCGAGGTCGATCAGGTCTTTTCCGGCCTGAGCCGCGATGAGGCCCTTGCGAAGGCCGAGTCTGAGGCGCAGAACGCAGCCGTTGCGTCTGGCGCGGAGCGGACGAGCCTCAAGACGCTTGAGGTGGAGGATATTCCAATCGCCTATCTGCCGGGCGGCGCTCGCAGAGTGCGCGTACGGGTCATCGGCGATATCGCCTTTCATTGATGGTAAGAGGCCCTGCCGGAGCGGGGCGACGAGGGAGTGAGCACATGACGAAGATCGCACTGGCCATTCACGGTGGTTGCGGCGTGATGCCGGAAGACAGCATGACGGCCGGGGAGTGGGCTGCTGCGCGCGACGATCTGGCGGCGGCGCTGCGTGCCGGTTATGGCGTGCTGAAGGCTGGCGGAACCGCGCTTGAGGCGGTCGAGGCGGCGGTCGTCGTCATGGAGGATAGCCCGCATTTCAACGCCGGCCACGGGGCTGCACTCAACGAAAACGGCGTTCACGAACTCGATGCATCCATCATGGACGGTGCCACGCTGGCGGCAGGCGCGATCAGCGCATCCCGCGCCATCCGCAACCCGGTGAAGGCGGCCCGCGCGCTGATGGCGGATGAACGTGCCGTCTATCTGACGGGTGAGGCGGCCGACCGCTTCGCGAAGGAAAAGGGGCTCGCCACAGAACCGCAATCCTACTTCACCACGCAAAAGCGCGTGGAGGCACTGGCGGCGATGAAGCGTCATGCCGCCACAGGCACGGAAGCGACGGAAAATGAAAAACACGGAACCGTCGGCGCAGTGGCGCTCGATACGGCGGGGCATCTTGCTGCGGCCACCTCGACCGGCGGCTACACCAACAAGCCGGACGGCCGCGTGGGCGACAGTCCGGTAATCGGCGCCGGCACCTATGCACGCGATGGCGCCTGTGCGGTCTCCGGCACCGGCAAGGGCGAGTTTTTCATCCGTTATGTCGTCGGCCACGAGATCGCGTCCCGCGTTGCCTATCTCGGGCAGGATCTGGAGACCGCCGCCGGCGATCTCGTGCACAAGGATCTGGCCCCCTATGATATCGGTGCCGGTCTAGTGGCGATCGATGCCGAAGGCGGTATTGCTGCACCCTATAATACACCCGGCATGTTCCGCGGCTGGGTGACGCCGGCAGGCGAGGCGCGCGTGGCCACCCATGACACGGTCTATGAGGTGAAATTATAGGCTGCTGTCCCGTTCGCAGTAAAAAACCGGTGACATGAAGCGCTATCGGCGGCAAAAGGTCTGAACCGATACCGGCTCGTTTTTCATCCATGGTGCTGGCCTCATGAACATCAAGCAGCTCGAAGTCCTGCGCACGCTTCTTTCCACCGGCTCCACCATCGCCACGGCGAAGGCCATGGGTCTCAGCCAGTCCGGTGTCAGCCGGCTTCTGGCGCAGCTCGAATCGGATCTGTCGCTGACACTGTTTGCCCGCGACAAAGGGCGGCTCATTCCGACGCCGGAGGCCGCACTTCTTGCCCGTGATGCCGAAAATGTGCTGCTCGCCGTCGATCGCATGTCCGGCCATGCCGAAGATCTGCGCAATGGCGCCGCCGGTCCGGAAATCGTCCGCATCGGTCTGCCGAGCAGCATGTGGGAGAATTTCGCGCCGGCCATGCTGATCGACTATGTCAGGGATTTCCCCGGTGTGCGTATCGAAACTTTCTTCGAAACGACGACGGCCATCAACAAGCTGGTGGGCGAGCGGGTGATCGATCTGGGTTTCCTGCGGATGGAAGGCGAGATCGGACCGGGCATCGATGTCGAGCAGGTGGCGGCCGGCAAAAGCGTCTGCGTGGTCCGGGAAGATCATCCGCTGGCCACACTTGCCGAGATTACCGTGAAGGACCTGCGCAACATTCCGCTGATCCTGATCGGCCGCCAGCGGCCGAACCGCATGGCGCTCGATCAGGTTTTCAAGAAGGCCGGTGTCAAGCCGATGGTGAAGATCGAGACTCACACCAACAGTTCCGCCTGCGCCTATGTGGCGCACGGGCTGGGGGTGACGATCATCAGCAGTTTTTATGCGAATCTCTACCGGCATCTTCCCGTCGTTGCCCGGCCATTCGTCCCGCAGGCGACGCAGGAATTCGGTCTTGCCCGCGCCTCCGGTGCACCCTTGTCCATCGCGGCGCAGGCGTTGAGCGATGCCCTGAAGCGGGAAATCCAGCTGTCGCAAAAAATCGACTGAAAACAGGATTCTTCGGGAAAAATCTCATTGTCTTTGTCAGGATGAAACGGGCCACCATTCTGCATAGACGTATGACGTTTACGCATAATATTGCGCCATATTTATCAATCCGTCATAGTTACCAGCAACGAAACCGATAGAGGCGGGATGTCATTCCCGGCCATCAATCGTGGGGAACCGATGATAAGATTCATACTGAGCCGTCTTTTGATGGCGCTGCCGACGATCGCATTCGTGTCGATCACGGTCTTTGCGCTCATCCGCTTCATTCCTGGCGATCCGGCCGCCCTGATGCTGGGCGACATGGCGCAACCGGAACAGATCGAAGCCATGAGGACCGAACTCGGCCTCGACAAGTCCATGCCGCAACAATTCGCCATCTGGGCCGGCAACGTGGTGCAGGGCGATTTCGGCCGCTCCATCGTTAATGACGAGGCGGTGTTGCCGCTGGTCGTCTCGCGCTTCCTCGTCAGCGCCGAGATCGTCGTGGTCGCCGTGCTGCTCGCCAGCCTGATTGCGGTTCCGGCAGGTGTGATAGCGGCCTGGAAACAGAACAGCCTGACCGATCTTGCGCTGGTGGGAACGGCAACCCTGCTTCTGTCCATCCCGACATTCTGGCTGGGCCTGCTGCTTCTGCTGTTTTTCGGCCTCAAGCTCGGCTGGCTGCCGGTGCTGGGATATGTGTCGATCAGCGATAATCTCGTCGGCGGCATGCTTTATCTCGTCCTGCCCGTCATGACGCTGGTGATCCATGAAATGGGCGTTCTGATCCGCATGGCGCGCGCCTCGACGCTGGAAGTGCTGCGGCTGGATTATATCACCCACGCCCGTGCCAAGGGCCTTTCGGAAAGCGCCGTGCTCTGGCGGCATGCTTTCAAGAACGCATTCGGTCCGACCTGGACGATGATCGGTCTCATCCTCGGCAATCTTCTCGGCGGCATCGCCGTCATCGAGACGGTGTTCACCATTCCCGGCCTCGGACGGCTGATGGTCGACAGTATTTTTGCCCGCGACTATCCGGTCATTCAAGGCTGCCTGCTGTTCGTCTCGCTGTCCTATGTGCTGGTCAACCTGTTCGTCGACCTTCTTTATCCTCTCTTCGATCCGCGTGTGGTTGCCGAATGAAAAAGTTCACACTTAACGGGCTTATCGGCGGCTTTCTCATCGCCCTCCTGCTCATCACCGCCGCAACCGGCCTGTTCTGGACCCCTTATGATCCGATGAAGCTCGGCTTTGCCTCGCGTCTGGTCGGCCCAAGCGCCAGCCATCTTCTCGGCACCGACGAATTCGGGCGCGATGTTTTGAGCCGCCTGATGGTCGGCGCACGCGCCAGCGTCTGGATCGGTTTTCTGACGGTCAGCTTCGCGACGATCTTCGGTACGCTGATCGGCCTTGTCAGCGGTTATGCGCGCGGCTGGGTGGATGGCGTCATCATGGCCATCAACAATGCGCTCTTGGCCTTTCCGGGCATTCTGCTGGCGCTCGGCCTGCTCGCGGTTTTCGGCGCAAACCAGTATGGCATCATCTTCGCGCTCGGCATCGCCTATACGCCATCCATGGCCCGCGTGGTGCGCGGTGCCGTGCTTTCTCTGCGTGAGCGGGAATTCATCGAGGCGTCGCTGGTGATGGGCAATGGCGAGATCTACACCATGTTCCGCCACATCCTGCCCAATTGCATCGCGCCGATCACGGTTCTTGCCACCTCCATGTTTGGCTGGGCCATCCTGTCGGAAAGCGCGCTCTCCTTCCTCGGCCTCGGCGTGCCGCCGCCGGCCCCCACCTGGGGCAACATGCTGGCCGCCGGCCGACCCTTCATCCAGCAGGCCGTCTGGCTCGGGCTTTTCCCCGGTCTCTGCATTGCGCTGACGCTGCTTGGCATCAATCTTCTGGGCGATGCCCTTCGCGACAGGCTTGACCCGCGCATGAGAGGTCTCAAATGACGGATAATACACTTCTCACCGTTCGCGGCCTTTCGCTCGAAGTCGCCAGAACCGGCCATCGGGTGGTCAAGGATGTTTCCTTCGATATTGCCGCGGGCGAAATCTTCGGCATCGTCGGCGAAAGCGGCTCGGGCAAGACGCTCGCCACCCGCGCGCTCATCTCGCTTCTGCCGCCGGCCATCGCCGTCACCGGCGGGTCGATCGTCTACAAGGGGCAGGATGTCATGTCCCTGCCGGTGAAGGAGCTTCGGCGTCTGCGCGGCGCGGAGATCGGCGTGGTGTTTCAGGAGCCGATGACCTCCCTCAACCCATCGATGACGATTGGCCGGCAGCTGGAAGAGGGGCTGATCCTTCACACGAAGTTGTCGCCCGAAGAGCGCCGTGAGAAAATTCTCGACATGCTGCGCCGGGTCGGCATCCGCGATCCCGAAGGCGCGCTGACGGCCTATCCGCACGAGTTTTCCGGCGGCATGCGCCAGCGCATCATGCTGGCTTCTGTCATGCTGCTGAAACCGGCCCTGCTGATCGCCGATGAGCCGACGACGGCGCTTGATGCGGTCATCCAGCGCGATGTCATGGAATTGATGGTGGAGCTGACGCGGGCGGAAGGTACCGCCGTTCTCCTCATCAGTCACGATCTGCCGATGGTGGCACGTTATACCAGCCGCATCGTGGTGATGGAAAAAGGCGCGATCGTCGAACAGGGCCGTACCGAGGACCTGCTGGACGCGCCGCAGCACCCCTATACGAAAAAACTTCTTTCCTCCCTGCCGTTTCGCGGTGAGCCGCGCAGTATTGACACCTCCAGGGCGCCGATGGTTTCGGCCCGCGATATCGTCGTCGATTATGCCGGCCGCAAATCCCTGCTGAAAAAAGCCAAACCGAAGCGGGCGCTGCATGGCGTCAGCATCGATATTCACGAGGGCGAGGTCGTGGCGCTCGTCGGCGGTTCCGGTTCCGGCAAAACGACGCTTGGCCGCACCATTGCCGGGCTCGTGCAGGAGAGCGAAGGTCACATCCGCTTTCAGGGCCGCGAGCGCAACGAGGACTGGAAGGATTATCGCCTGAATTGCCAGATGGTGTTTCAGGATCCCTATTCCTCGCTCGATCCGCGCATGACCATTCAGGCGTTGGTGGAAGAGGCGTTGCGCCTCGTGCCTGATCTCGATCAGGCTGCCAAGCGCAAGCGGGCGCTGGAAACGCTGGAGGAAGTGGGGCTCGGCGCTGACTACGCCGCCCGTTATCCGCACGAGCTTTCCGGCGGCCAGCGCCAGCGCGTGGCGATCGCCCGCGCCATTGCCCGCCGTCCGCGGTTCCTGATCGCCGACGAACCGGTCTCGGCGCTCGACGTGACGGTGCGGGCGCAGGTGCTCGATCTCTTTTCCGATCTGCAGAAACGTTACGGTTTTTCCTGCCTGTTCATCAGCCACGATCTTGGCGTGGTGGAGCAGGTGGCAGACCGCGTCGTCGTCATGCAGGACGGCCGCATCATCGAAGAGGGTGACCGCAACACGATTTTCGACAGTCCGAAGGAAGCCTATACGCGCCGGCTGCTCTCGGCCATTCCCGCCCTCGACCAGAATGAAAAGGGCGGCGTGACACTGAAATGGCGTCTGGAAGATGAAGTTTAACAGGAAGATGACAATGACTGTGGCTGCCCAATTAAATGCGATCTGTGATGCACAGCCTTTCGTGACGCGCTTCATGGTGCGCAATCTCCTGACCGGCGAAGAGATCGGGCGGGGAGAAAACGAGGAGACGCCATCGGGCAGCACCCGCAAGACGTCGATCATGATGGCTGTTCTGAAAGCCGCCAGCGAAGGGCGGATCGATCTCGACCAGCCCGTCACCTATGAGGAGCGGCTGGCGGAAGAGGTTGCGAGCGGCATGTTCCGCTATATGACGCCGGGCATCGTCATTTCGCTGCGCGATGCCGTTGCCGGCATGATGGTGCTGAGCGACAATGTCTGCACCAAGATGGTGCTGGAACGGCTGACGCTGGAAGAGGTGGACGGCTATTGCAAGTCGCTCGGCATGGCCAATACCCATCACCGTTTCCTCATCCCGCCGCTGGCGCTGGCGGCCGACCATCCGTTGAAGACAGTTACGACCACCTCGGCGGCGGATCAGGTGCTTCTGCTGCAGACAATTCTGGATGCGCAATCCTCGCCGGAAGCGCAGGCAAAGCTCGGTTGCAGCCCGCAATTGTGCGAATGGGCGATGCAGACGCTGAAAAACCAGATTTTGCGTTATGGAATCCGCTCCCGCCTGCCTTTCGAGGCCGTGGTGGCCAGCAAGAGTGGGCGCGGCAAGCGCGGGCGCATGGATGCCGGCATCGTCTACAGAAACGGCGCGCCGTCCTTCATCATCACCACCTACACCGACGAGGTGCCGCAAACCATGCCTGACGGCACGCCGGGATACACCATCGCGCTCGAGACGATCGGCCGGCTGGCACAGGCCTGCTGGGACGGTTTTTAACCGAGCATTTCCAGTAAAAGTGCGTAGCGGTTTTACGTCCGGAAAATGCGTAAAAACAAAGAGATAGAGCACGTCTAAAACTTCAATTTAAACGGACGTGCTCTAGTCACAATCAACGACAACAAAGAGGGTAGAACAGTGAAAAAACTTCTTCTCGCAGGCGTTGCCCTGCTGGTAACGGTCAATATCGCGGCGGCCCGCGACATCACCATTGCGCAAAGCTCGGATCTGCGCAGCAACAATCCGGGCGTGAACCGCGACGGCAATACGGACGGGGTGATCCTGCACATCGTCGAGGGCCTCGTCGGTTATAACAATGCCGGCGAGGTGAAGCCGCTTCTGGCCGAAAGCGTCGAGGTCGCGCCTGACGGCCTGACCTATACGTTCAAGCTGCGCAAGGACGTGAAATTCCACAATGGCAAACCGCTCACCGCAGAGGATGTCGTCTGGAACTGGACACGGTATCTGAAACCGGAAACAAAATGGACCTGCCTCAACGATTTCGCCGAAGGCGGGGCAGCACATGTCACCGGCGTCAAGGCCACGGATGCATCCACGGTCGAGATCACCCTTGAAAAACCCTCCGGCGTTTTCCTTGGCCTCATGTCGCGGCCGGAATGTGGTTATACCGGCATGATCTCGCCGGAATCGGTTGCTGCCGATGGCGGCTTCGTCAAGCCGATCGGCACCGGGCCGTTCCAGTGGGACGAGTGGAAGAAAGGCGAATATATCCGCCTCGCCAAATTTGCCGATTATGTTTCGCCGGCAAATGACGGCAAGCCTGATGGCATGGTCGGCTCCAAGCGGCCGCTGGCCGACGGCATCAAATTCATGGTCATTCCTGATGCTTCGACGGTGAAGGCGGGCCTTGAATCCGGTGTGCTCGACACGGCCGAGATTTCTCCCGATCTCATTCCGGAATTCAAGACCAATGAGAAGATGCAGCTCATCGTTGCCCGCAACAACGGCAAGAACCTGTTCTACATCCAGACCCGCGACAAGGTGCTGAGCAATCCCGGCGTGCGCCGCGCCATGGCGATGGCGCTCGATCTCGATGAACTGGTCGCGGCGGCATCCAACGGCACGGGGGAAGCCAACGGTTCGATGGTCTCGCAGGACTCGGTCTATTTCGACGAGACCCAGAAAAAGCGTCCGGCCTATGATGTCGAAGCGGCGAAGAAGGAACTGGAGGCCGCCGGTTACAAGGGCGAGCCGATCTCCATCATCGCCAACAAGCGCGGCAACGTGCCGAGTTTCCCGGCCGCCGTCATGGCGCAGGCCATGATGCAGCAGGCGGGTCTCAACGTGCAGATCGAGGTGCTGGACTATGCCACGCAGGTGGATCGCCGCCGTTCCGGCAATTATCAGGTGATTTCGCAGTCGGTTGCCCCGCGCCTCGACCCGGCGCTGATGTATGCCTTCTATGTCGGCAACAAGGACAAGAATGCCTCGCTGATGTGGGATGATCCGAAGGCGATCGAGCTGATGAAGGCGGCCTATGTCGAGGCCGACCAGACGAAGCGCCAGAAGATTTTCGACGAGTTCCATGAGCTGATGCTGAAGGAAATGCCGGGCATCTTCCTCTACGACATGGTCGATGTCTGGGGCGCGACGAAGAAGCTCAAGGGCCAGCCGGTCTGGCAGTCGAACGCCCGCCTCTGGGAAGTCTCGGTCGAAAACTGATCCACTCTTGCCCGCGCCGGAGGCGGACCCCGGCACGGGCTTTCCATCATAGGGTGCAAGGATTTGGCGGTGCATCCGCCGAAGCGCTTGCGCGTGCCCGCAAAGGGCGGAAATGCGAGGACAAGCCATGAACCGTGATGCCGTGATGTCGATTGCTGCCGAAGTCGAGGCCATGAAGTCCGACTTCACCACCTTGAGCGACAGCATCTGGGATTTTGCCGAGCTTAAATTCGAAGAACGGCAATCCGCCGGCGTTCTGGCAAGTGCGCTGGAGGAAAACGGCTTTGCGGTTCGCCGCGGTGTGGCAGGCATGGAAACGGCCTTCATCGGCGAATTCGGCTGCGGCAAGCCGGTCATTGCCTTCCTCGGCGAATTCGATGCGCTGGCCGGCATGAGCCAGGTGGCCGATGTGGCGCAGGTGCAGCCGCGCGAGGCGGGCGCCACCGGCCATGGCTGCGGCCATAACCTGCTCGGAGTCGGTTCGCTGATGGGGGCCATTGCGCTCGCCCGGCATCTGCAAGCCAATAATCTGCCCGGCACCGTGCGTTATTACGGTTGCCCCGGTGAGGAGGGCGGTTCCGGCAAGACCTTCATGGTGCGCGCCGGCCTGTTTGGCGATGTCGATGCGGCGCTGACCTGGCATCCGGCACCGTTCAACGGCGTGCGTTCCACCAACAATCTTGCCGTGCTGGAATATTTCTACCGTTTCAAGGGTGTTGCGGCCCACGCCTCCAACGCGGCCCATCTCGGACGCTCGGCGCTCGATGCCGTCGAACTCATGAATGTCGGCGTCAACTTCCTGCGCGAACACATGCCGCAGGACTGCCGGGTGCATTATGCGATCACCGATACCGGCGGCAAGGCGGCGAATGTGGTGCAGGCGAAGGCGGAAGTGCTCTACCTGATCCGAGCGCCGGAGATGCGCCAGGCGCTCGATCTCGCCGCTAGGGTGGACAAGGTGGCGCGTGGCGCGGCGATGATGACCGAAACGGAGGTGGAAATCGTCTTCGATACCGCTTCCACCAATCTCCTGCCCAATATCACGCTGGAAACGGCGATGCATGAAAACATGGTGGCGCTCGGCCCCATCGCTTTCGACGAGGCGGATATCGCTTTCGCCAAACGTATTCAGGATACTTTCACCGACGAGGCGATCAAAAGCAGCATCCGGCTCTATCAGATAAAGGGCGATGTCTTTTCCAACCGGAAGATCGACGGGTCGACGCCGCTGCATCTCGGGCTGCGGGATTTCGAGGGCCAGTCGCATTTCCGGGCGGGTTCCACCGATGTCGGTGATGTCAGCTGGGTGACGCCGACGGCGCAGTGCTGGACGCCGGCCTGGGCGATCGGCACCAATCCTCATACCTGGCAGGTGGTGGCGCAGGGCAAAAGCCCCGCTGCCCACAAGGCTATGGCGCATGCCGCCAAAACACTTGCATCGACCGGCCTGGCGCTGATGACCTCGCCGCCACTGCTCGCCAGCGCCAAAAAAGAATGGCAGGAAAAGACCGAAGGCAGCGAATATGTCTGCCCGATTCCGGCCGATGTGATGCCCGGTTCGCACGGCTAGAGCACCTGTGTTCGCGCACCCGCCTCGGCGCAGGTCTGCGGGTCTGAAGTCGGAAGCAGATCCGTCGTCATATTCGGCGCCATTCTTGGGTTCGAGCCCAGGCTCCACGATTTCAACGGCTTATGGATCCTCGCCTCAAAGGCGAGGGTGACCGAAAGCGGCTTCGGTCCGCTTATCGCAATCCGGCCTCCGCTCCGCGCCCTTCCCAAAATTCTCCTCATCACCGCCTTGTGTGCCGCTTCGCCGTCTCGCCGTGAAGAAAGCATTGACGTTCGGACCAAAAATGGAATAAATATATCGCACAGCAGAAAATCGGTTTCATTATTCCGTTTTCTGTATGTGAGGAGGCAGCGGCGAGCTTTCGGGGTCGCCTCCGGCTGGGAGAGGTGGCGCCGGACACCGAGGAGGAGAAAACAATGAAGAAGTTTATTATCGGCGCAGCCATGTCTGTGCTTCTCGGTACGGCGGCGCATGCGGAGACAGTCGGTGTCTCGATGGCGCTGTTCGACGACAACTTCCTGACCGTGCTGCGCAACGGCATGCAGGATTATTCCAAGGAACTGAAGGGCGTTACCCTGCAAGTTGAAGACGCGCAGAACGACGTCGCCAAGCAGCAGAGCCAGATCCAGAATTTCATCGCTTCCAAGGTCGATGCCATCATCGTCAACCCGGTCGATACCGATGCGACGGCGGCCATGTCCAAGCTGGCCGCGGACGCGAAAATTCCGCTGGTTTACGTCAACCGCCAGCCGGTGAACGTGGATACGCTGCCGGACGGACAGGCATTCGTCGCCTCCGATGAAACGGTGGCCGGCACGCTTGAAGCGAAAGAAGTTTGCCGCCTTCTCGGTGGCAAGGGCAAAGCCGTCATCATGATGGGCGAGCTTTCCAACCAGGCGGCGCGCATGCGCACGCAATCTGCAAAGGACGTTCTGCAGACCGACGAATGCAAGGGCATTTCGGTTGTTGAAGAGCAGACCGCCAACTGGCAGCGTACGCAGGGTTCCGACCTTGTCACCAACTGGCTCTCCAGCGGTATCGAATTTAACGCCGTCATCGCCAACAACGATGAAATGGCGATCGGTGCCGTTCAGGCGCTGAAAGCTGCTGGCAAGGACATGAAGGAGTATGTCGTTGCCGGTGTGGACGCTACCCAGGACGCGCTTGCGGCGATGCAGGCGGGCGATCTCGACGTGACGGTGTTCCAGGATGCTGCCGGCCAGGGCAAGGGCGCTCTCGATGCGGCTCTGAAGCTCGTCAAGGGCGACAAGGTCGAGAAGAAGGTCTACATTCCCTTCCAGCTCGTCACGCCGGAAAACGTCAAGGACTACGTGGCCAAGAACTGACGATCCCGTTGCGGCATCTGCGACCGACCAAAATATGGTCGCAAGCAGATGCCGCAGCCGGACGGCAGCCGAAGGCCAGGCCCGTGGGCCGATGCGGGTAATAGAATTTCAGTTAATTCAAAGTGTTACAGCGCTGTTCCCTGTCGTTGAGACACGGCGCTGTAAGCCTCCCCGGAGGAAGGGCGCGGTTTCGCAGGGCCGTTTTTCCGGTCATTTTTTCTATTGTGGAGGATGAGATGGTCGTCAGTCCATCGACAATGGCTGCCGTGCGCGCCAGCGGCGCCGTGCCGAATTCGGAATTTCTTCTCTCGGCGGAAGGTGTGCGCAAGGAGTTTCCCGGTGTCGTGGCGCTCGATGATGTGTCGTTCCATCTCAAGCGTGGCACGGTGCATGCGCTGATGGGGGAGAATGGTGCCGGCAAATCGACGTTGATGAAGATCCTTGCGGGGATTTATCAGCCCGACAGCGGTGAAATCCGCCTGAAAGGCGCTGCGATACGCCTCGATTCCCCTCTCGATGCGCTCGAAAACGGTATCGCCATGATCCATCAGGAACTCAACCTGATGGCCTATATGACGGTGGCCGAGAACATATGGATCCGCCGCGAACCGAAGAATCGGCTGGGTCTCATCGACCATGGCGAAATGTATCGCCGCACCGAGACTCTGCTGGAAAGGCTTGGCATCGATCTCGATCCGGAAACCCGCGTCGGCGAGCTATCGGTCGCAAGCCGCCAGATGGTCGAGATCGCCAAGGCGGTTTCCTATGATTCCGACGTTCTGATCATGGACGAGCCGACATCGGCGCTGACGGAACGCGAGGTCGAGCATCTTTTCCGTATCATCCGCGACCTCAGAGAGCGCGGCATCGGCATCGTCTACATCACCCACAAGATGAACGAGCTGTTCGAGATCGCCGACGAGTTTTCAGTCTTCCGCGACGGCAAGTATATCGGCACCCATGCTTCCTCCGACGTGACGCGCGACGACATCATCCGCATGATGGTGGGTCGCGAAATCACCCAGATGTTTCCGAAGGAAGAGGTTCCGATCGGCGACGTTGTACTGTCGGTCAAGGACCTGACGCTCGACGGCGTGTTCCATGACGTGTCCTTTGAGGTCCGGGCCGGTGAAATTCTCGGCGTTGCCGGCCTCGTCGGTTCCGGCCGTTCCAATGTGGCGGAAACGGTCTTCGGCGTGACACCCGCGTCCTCTGGCACCATTGCGATCGACGGCAAACCGGTTGCGATCAACAGTCCGACGGAGGCTATCCGCCGCCGCATGGCGTTTCTGACGGAGGATCGCAAGGATACGGGATGCCTGCTCATTCTCAATATTCTCGAGAACATGCAGATCGCCGTCCTGCAGGACAAATATGTCGCCAACGGTTTCGTGCAGGAGAACGCGCTGTCGGACGCCTGCGAGGAGATGTGCCGCAAGCTGCGGGTCAAGACGCCGCATCTTTACGAGCGCATCGAGAACCTGTCCGGCGGTAACCAGCAGAAGGTGCTGATCGGCCGCTGGATGCTGACCAAGCCGCGCATTCTCATTCTGGATGAGCCGACGCGCGGTATCGACGTCGGGGCCAAGGCGGAAATTCACAAGCTGGTTTGCGAGATGGCGCGACAGGGCGTCGCCGTCATCATGATTTCCTCCGAAATGCCGGAGGTTCTGGGTATGAGCGACCGTGTCATGGTCATGCATGAAGGTCGGGTGACGGGTTTCCTTGACAGAAGTGAAGCCACGCAGGTGAAGGTGATGGATCTCGCATCGCGGTGAGGCGCGCCGGGATTTCTCGAGGAGGAATGACTATGAATACGAACGCCGCCGCCAACACAGAGTTGGATGGAAAATCCGGACGCAGGCCGCACAGGCGCATTCCGCCGGAGGCCAATATCTTTTTCGTGCTGATCGGGATCGCACTGGTTTACGAACTGCTCGGCTGGATTTTCATCGGCCAGAGCTTCCTGATGAACCAGCAGCGCCTGACGATCATGATCCTGCAGGTCTCGGTGATCGGCATCATCGCGGTCGGCGTCACGCAGGTCATCATCACCGGCGGTATCGATCTGTCCTCCGGTTCCGTCGTCGGCCTGACGGCGATGTTGTCCGCCAGCGTGGCGCAATCATCCACCTGGCCGCGGGCGCTGTATCCGGGGTTGACGGATCTGCCCTTCTTCATACCGCTGGCCGTGGGCATATTGGCCGGTACGCTGGCCGGCTTCATCAACGGCCAGCTCATCGCGCGCACCAAAATTCCGCCCTTCATCGCCACGCTCGGCATGATGGTGACGGCGCGTGGGCTTTCCAAGTGGTATACGAAGGGCCAGCCGATTTCCGGCCTGACCGACGGTTTCAACTTCATCGGCACGGGTATCTGGCCGGTGGTGGTTTTCCTTGTCGTCGCCGTCATCTTCCATGTGGCGCTGCGTTATACGCGCTACGGCAAATTCACCTATGCGATCGGCGCCAACCAGCAGGCGGCGCGCGTGTCCGGTATCAATATCGAGGCGCATCTGATCAAGGTCTATGCCATTGCCGGCATGCTGGCCGGTCTTGCCGGCGTCGTCACCGCCGCCCGTGCGCAGACGGCGCAGGCCGGCATGGGCGTGATGTATGAGCTCGATGCCATCGCGGCTGCCGTCATCGGCGGCACGTCGCTCGCCGGCGGTGCGGGCCGCATCACCGGAACGGTGATCGGCACCATCATCCTCGGTGTCATGACATCGGGCTTCACGTTCCTCAGGGTCGACGCCTATTACCAGGAGATCGTCAAGGGCCTGATCATAGTGGCGGCCGTTGTCGCCGACGTCTACCGGCAGAAGAAACGCGCAAAACGTTAGGCATTCCTCCCGGACCTGGGGCAAGCTTTCAGGCTTGCCCCTTTTTATGTTGTGGCACTGAAGCCCGATTTTCTTGCGGTGCGGTTGGCCGGTTTCAGGCCTTGCTGTTTCGGTATTCGTAAACAGCCTTGCCAAATGCCTCGAACAGGGCGCGCGATGGTGCGTCCGTTTCAGCCCAATATTCCGGATGCCATTGCACGCCGACGGCAAAACCCTTGGCGTCGATGACGGAGACGGCCTCGATGGTGCCGTCCGCCGCCGTCGCTTCCACCTGAAGGCGCGGGGCGGTTTCGGCGATCGCCTGCCGGTGCAGCGAATTGATCTGGATTTCCCCCGACATGCCGAGATGCTGCGCAATGCAGGAACCTTCGCGCACCTGCACGGGCTGGCGGATGGCGAAGGCCACGTCGCGGTTGTCATGTTCGGGCTTGCGGTGATCCCATATGCCGGGCTGTTCCTGAATTTCGGAAGCCAGCGTACCGCCGAGCGCGACGTTCAATTCCTGAATGCCGCGACAGATGGCGAGCATGGGAATGCCGCGTTCGATGGCGCGGCGAATGAGCGGCAGGCTGGTGGCGTCGCGGGCCGGATCGAAAGGGCCGTCGCTTTCCTGCGCTTCTTTTCCGTAAATCGAGGGATGCACATTGGTGGCGGAGCCGGACACAAGCAGGCCGTCGACCCGGTCGAGAATAGCATCCACTTCGTTACCATCCTCGAAGGCGGGGACGATGAAGGACATGACACCCGCCACCTTTAATGCGGCGGAAACATACTGGTTCTGCGCCGCGTGCCAGTCGGCTCCGGTAAAATGCCGGATGTCGGCGGGGACGGCGATGATCGGTTTTGGCATGGTGGCTCCGGCGGCGAATTTTCGAAATATGTGCGACTGCCGAGGTGCCAAGTCAAGCGCGCCTTTTGCTTTGTTGGGGTCGGATATGCGTCTAAAGTATAAGGCGGCGCGATGATATTTCAGTTGCAAATAAAATACGCAGGAAAGTTCCGGAAAAGCCCGGATTTTCCGCGATTAATTCTTTGTGCGGGTGCTTGTCATCTGGCCGGTAACCGTGCTTACTTTGCGGTGATGCCTGAACAGCAAAAGGGGAATTCAAGCTGCGGGCAGCGTTCATATCTGGGAGGATATAGATGGATCGCCGTTCCTTTATGAAAAAAGGTGCGCTTGCGGGAGCCGTGACGGCTCTGGCCGCGCCCGCCATTGCGCAGCAGAACACCAAGATCAACTGGCGCCTGACGTCGTCGTTTCCCAAATCGCTCGACACGATCTATGGCGGCGCCGAGGACATTGCCAAGCACGTTGCCGCGGCAACCGACGGCAATTTTACCATCCAGCCCTTTGCCGCCGGTGAAATCGTGCCCGGCCTGCAGGCGGCCGATGCCGTATCGTCCGGCACGGTGGAAATGTGCCATACCTGCTCCTATTATTATGTCGGCAAGGATCCGACCTTCGCCATCGGCACGGCGATACCCTTCGGCCTCAATGCCCGCCTGACCAATTCCTGGTTTTACGAAGGCAACGGCAACAAGCTGCTCAATGAATTTTACGCCAAACATAATCTCTACGGCATGATCTCCGGCAATACCGGCGCCCAGATGGGCGGCTGGTTCCGCAAGGAAATCAACACCGTTGACGATTTCAAGGGCGTGAAGATGCGCATCGCCGGTCTGGCCGGCAAGGTGGTGGAAAAGCTCGGTGTCGTGCCGCAGCAGATCGCCGGCGGCGACATCTATCCGGCGCTGGAAAAGGGCACCATCGATGCCGCCGAATGGGTCGGTCCTTACGACGACCACAAGCTCGGCTTTCAGAAGGTGGCGAAATATTATTATTATCCGGCCTTCTGGGAAGGCGGCCCGGTCATCCATTCCTTCGTCAATCTGGACAAGTGGAACAGCCTGCCGAAGAGTTATCAGACGGCCCTTCAGGATGCCTGCGCCTTCGCCAACACCAGCATGATGGCGAAATACGACGCCAAGAACCCGATCGCCATCAAGCAGCTGGTTTCGGAAGGCGCGGTGCTCCGGCCGTTCAGCCAGGAAATCCTCGAGGCCTGCTACAAGGCCGCGCTGGAGGTCTATGCCAATATTTCGGCATCCAACCCGGACTTCAAGAAGATCTACGAGGACCAGGTCGCCTTCAAGCGTGAAGGTTATCTGTGGATGCAGCTTGCGGAATATACCTTCGATACCTTCATGATGATCCAGCAGCGTAACGGCAAGCTCTGATTATTCGGTAACGGCGGCGGACCGGGCAAAGGCCTCGGAGATTTCGGTCTCCGGGGTTTTTGCTGTGCGGAAGCCTTCATGTCTCCGACAACAAAGGATGATTTACGATCGGACCTGTTGTGAGCGAAAGCAGCAGGCTCCGCGACCAGCCGGAGTGTCGGCGAGGATTGGCCACGCCGACCTCGGCAAAGGCCTTGCTCTCAACTGTGGAGGTGATGCGATGTGGAAACCGCTGAGCATTACGCTTTGGTTTAGGAAGAACCGGACGGGCTGGTCTATCTCCGTCCGGTTCAATTTTCTAAGCAGATAAGCAAACGGAAGGCAGGGCTGGAACCCTGTCTTCCACTCCGCAATCATAAGCGTTTCGCCCAATCCTTACAAGACAGCTCTTACGGTCCGATCTTCGGGGGTTCGCCGAGATTAGGCATGCCCGGCAAGCCCCCCGGCTGGCCGAAATTAGGCATGGTGTTGCCGCCCTGATTGCCGAAGGCGGGCACCTCGATCTTGATGGAGTTCAGATCGACCTCAGGCGCCTTGTCCAGCCAGTAGGTAACGGATTCCGGCCAGAAGATCACGATGGCGACGAGAATGAGCTGCATTCCGAGCCACGGGATGGCGCCCATGTAGATATCCGACGTCTTGACCGAGCGCGGCGCGATGGAGCGCAGGTAGAACAGCGCAAATCCGAAGGGCGGATGCATGAAGCTCGTCTGCATGTTGATGCAGATCAGCACGCCGAACCAGATCAGGTCGATGCCGAGCGACTGGGCGATTGGCGCCAGCATCGGGATGACGATGAAGGCGATCTCGAAGAAATCGAGGAAGAAGGCGAGGAAAAAGATGAAGATGTTGACGAAGATCAGGAAACCGATCGGCCCGCCCGGAATGCCCGACAACATGTGTTCGATCCACAGCGACCCGTCCATGCCCTGAAAGACGAGGGAGAAGCAGGTGGCGCCGACCAGAATGAACACCACCATTGAGGTGATATGCATGGTGGAATGCATGCCCTGCTTGACGAGGTCCCAGGTAAGACGGCGATGTGCTGCGGCCAGCGCCATGGCGCCAACGACGCCGAGCGCACCCGCCTCGGTTGGGGTGGCAAGGCCGAGGAAGATGGTTCCAAGCACGAGGAAGATCAGGACGATCGAGGGGATCATGCCCGCCAGCACGCGGAACACCAGCTTGCGGTCGAGTTCGCCGCGGGCTTCCGGCGGCAGCGCCGGCAGATCCTTCGGCCGCACGATCGACATCAGCAGGATGAAGAGCATGAAGATCGCCACCTGCAGGATCGAGGGACCGATCGCGCCGAGATACATGTCACCCACGGATTTGCCGAGCTGGTCGGCAAGCACGATCAGCACGAGGGACGGCGGAATGACCTGCGTGATCGTGCCGGATGCGGCGATGACGCCGGTGGCAAGCCGCGGATTGTACCCGTATTTCAGCATGATCGGCAGCGAGATGACGCCCATGGTGATGACGGAGGCCGCAACCGTGCCGGTGATTGCGCCAAGGATCGCGCCGACGATGATGACGGCATAGGCGAGGCCGCCGGGAATGGCGCCGAACAGCTTGCCCGTTCCCTCCAGCAGATCCTCCGCCAGTCCGCATCGCTCCAGGATCGCGCCCATGAAGGTGAAGAAGGGAATGGCGAGCAGAAGGTCGTTCGAGACGATGCCGAAGATGCGCAACGGCAAGGCCTGAAGAAAGGCCGGCGAAAAATGCTCGGTGAAGATGCCGATGACGCCGAAAACGAGGCCGACGGTGGCAAGCGAGAAGGCGACCGGAAATCCGTAAAGCATGAAGATGATCATGCCGAGGAACATCAGTGGCGGAAGAATACCATATTCGAACATGGGAAATATCCTAAAGGTTCAGATCGGCGCGATCATTGCAGCGGTTTTTCGTACTTCGTATCCAGCGCATAAAGCCCGTTGAGGGCGCCTATGCGCTTGATGAGTTCTGAAAACCCCTGAAGAACCAGGAGGGCGAAACCGGCGAAGATGACGAGTTTCACCGGCCAGCGGATGAGGCCACCGGCATTCGAGGACATTTCGCCCTGGTGCCAGGACAGGGTGAACATGGGCCAGGACAGCCAGGCGAGGTAAAAGCAGCCGGGAAGCAGGAACAGAACGATGCCGACAATATCCACCCAGATGCGGCTGCGCGGCGAAATCGCGCCATAGATGATGTCGACGCGCACATGTTCATTCATGCGCAGCGTATAGGATGCGCCGATCAGCACGATGAAGGCGAACATGTACCACTGGATTTCAAGCCAGCCGTTGGAGCTGTAGTTGAAAGCATAACGAACCATGGCGTTGCCGGCGCTGACGAGGCAGCAGATAAGCACCAGGTAACCGGCGACCTTACCCAGAGCTTCGCTCGCAAGGTCTATCAAGGCACTTAGTTTCAAAAGCGACTTCATGACTTTCCCCTTTTCCCTTTGCGGGTTATGGCGGGGAGCAAAGCCAGACAGCTCTTGCGGCGGTCACGCCTCCACGTGCATCCGCTCAGCCGAGTTCCGGTGTTCCTCCCATGGAATCCCGTGTATGGGCAGGGCGCTCGAAAAGCAACCAAAACCGCCATCAGACAGGCCGAAGCGCCACGCTTTTCAACCGTTTGCGCCAGAATGTTGCCCGGTCGCACATTTTGTCCGGTTCCGCCGCACCGCTTGCGGCATCGCTGCTCTTTCACGCGGAACGCATTGCGCTTTTCTTCGACTTCATGTTACCTCTGGCTACGGAGAATCCGGCATGAGCCCGCGGTCGGCCGCGGGGCAGATTTCCCCCATGGCGGGAATGTCGGATGGAGCAAAGGGGAAGCGGAATGAGCGAACACCACACGGGTCCGGTCGAAGTTGGCGCCGAGATGAACTATGCCGAGCACGAAAAGACCTATAACGGCTTTCTGGCTTTGACGAAATACGGCACCATGCTCCTGTGCGTGCTGTTACTGGCCATGGTGGCCGGTTTCTTCACGTCTGCGGGCCTCCTTGGCGGCCTCATCGTCTTCCTCGTGCTTTCGGCTGCGGGTTTCATTCTGCTGCGCTGAACGAGCCGCCGGTCGCGGGTGGCTCCGTCGTGGATACCGGGCGAGGCGGACTACGGAAAGGCCAAGCCATGAAACGCCTGTTGTCCTGTCTGTTATTGTTCGCGGCGCTTGCGCAGCCCGTTCTGTCGCGGGATGTCTCGCCGTCTGAGCAGGACAGTTTGCACAAGCAGATCGAACGGTTCAGCACCGCCCTGAACGGGCAGGATTTCGAGACCGTCGGCAAGACGGTGCCGCCGAAAATCTTCGAGTTTATCGCGCGCGATGCCGGCGTGACCGTCGAGCAGTTGCGCAGCGCCTTGACGACGCAGATGCAGATGGCGCTCGCTGCGGTCAAGATAACCGAGTTTACCATGGATCGGCAGGCGATCAGCCTCGCGCAGACGCCGGATGGAACGCCCTATGCGCTCATCCCGACGAAAACGGTGATGGAAACCAACGGGCAGACGATCGAAGCGAATTCCCACACGCTGGCGCTGATGGACGGTCCGGACTGGTATTTGCTGCGCGTGAGCGACCAGCAGCAGGTCACGATCCTGCGGAAGGTTTATCCCTCTTTCGCCACGGTGGAGTTTCCAGACGATTCCATGCAGCAGGTGAAATAGCCTTCATCGGCGGAAGGGTCTTGCGGGCGAGCGGGTTATGCCTGCCGCAGGCCGGCCATTGCGCCAGCCTTGCCTGGTTCAGGAAAAACGCCCGGGCCGGAACGGGTCGACGGAGATCGCCGTCTCTTCGCCATTGGCCAATTGCGTGACGAGACGGGCCGTCGCTGCCGACTGCGTCAGGCCCAGATGACCATGGCCGAAGGCGTAGATGACGGACGGCGTGGTGCGCGCGGTGCCGATGACGGGAAGACAGTCCGGCATTGACGGGCGGAACCCCATCCATTGCCGGCCGCCTTCCATCTTGAGACCGGGCAGGAAACGCCCCGCCTTTTTCAGCATGGCTTCCGACCGTTTGAAATTCGGATCCAGTTCCAGACCGCCAAGCTCGACCGCGCCGCCGACACGGATGCCGGAGGACAGCGGTGTAACGACGAAGCCATGATCGTTGAAATAAAGCTGACGCGTCAGGTTGAAGGCTCCGGCGGGCAGGGTGGTGTTGTAGCCCCGCTCCGTTTCCAGCGGCACGATGTTGCCGAGCGTCGCGGCGAGTTTCTTCGACCAGGCGCCGCAGGCGATCACCACCCTGTCGGCATCGATCTTGTCGCCGTTCTCCAGGGTGACGATCGTGCTTTCACCGACGGCGTCGATACGTTCCGCCTCGCCCTTGCGCAGGCTCGCCCCCCTTGCAATCACCAGATCGAAAATCGCGCGGGTGAAATCGTGAGGGTCGGAGACCTGCATACCGTCCGGCGAGAACATCGCGTGGCGAAACTGCGGGGCAAGTCCCGGCTGCAATTCGTCTATCTCGTTGCGGCCGACACGCTCAAAGGAGAAGCCCGCGCGCCGCTTTTCATCCCAGTCCCTGGCGGCGGCGTTCAGGCTTGCCTCGCTGTCATAGAGATCGAGCGTCCCGGTTTTCGACACGAAGTCCGAAAGTTCCGGCATGGCGGCGACATGCGCCATTTCGGTGGCCGCAAGGCGGTTGATGTCGCTCAGCACTCTCAGCCCATGGCGGAAATTGCGTTCGGCGCTGGCCCGCCAGAAACGCCAGAGCCAGGGCGCGATCTTCGCCGCATAAGCCGGCGGCACGCTGAGCGGGCCGAGCGGATCGAACAGCCAGCGCGGCGCTTTTTTCATGATGCCGGGGGCGGGAATGGGGATGATTTCCGGAAAGGCCAGGATGCCGGCATTGCCGGAACTTGCCCCGCGGGCAACCTCGCCACGCTCCAGAAGGACGACCTCGCGTCCGGCATTTTGCAGATAGAGCGCCGCCATCGAACCGATAATGCCGGTGCCGATCACCAGCACGTCGCATTTCAGGGTTTTGGTCATCGGCGCTCCTGCAACACAAATCTTTCAAGCCCGCCATACCAATGAATGACGCTTCGATGAAAGGCCGCATTGCGTCATGGCGGCAGAAATATCAGCACTGTGGCAAATAAGCGGTTCACATTGGCGGGAATGTCGCGGGCCGCGGTGCGGGTTCCCGCAGCCATGGATCCCCCAATAAGGGACACGGGTGAAATAGTTATGGGTTATTATTAATTGCTATTTAACGGTGTCCGGCTAGTTTCGCGGGCAGGCAGAGCGACCGGTTTTAATCGCCTGGATTATTCAGGGTTGCGGAGGTCCGCAAACCGGTCTTTGTTGGGGGTTCAAAAGCATGTCTCACTTTTCTAGGTTTGGTTTGGATGCGTCTGCGGTACTGGAGGCCCTGAACCGCTCACAGGCCATCATCGAGTTCGATCTGACCGGCAGGGTTCTCAAGGCGAACGAGAATTTCTGCAAGGCCATCGGTTACGGCCAGGACGAGATAGTGGGTCGCCATCATCGCCTGTTTCTTTCTGCCGAAGATGCGGCCTCCGCGGAATACAAGGCTTTCTGGGAAAAACTGTCACGCGGCGAACACGATAACGGCCAGTACCGCCGGCGCGCGAAAAGCGGCGCCGACATCTGGATAGAAGCCTCCTACAATCCGGTTTTCCGCTTCGGCAAACCCTACAAGGTGGTCAAGATCGCCACCGACATTACGCTGGTCAAGCGCCGGAGCGCCGAGGATAACGGCAAGCTGGCGGCATTGTCCCGCGCGCAGGCCATGATCGAATTTTCACCGGATGGAACGATCTTGAGCGCCAACGAAAATTTCCTCGAAGCGATGGGATATTCGGCGCAGGAAATCATCGGCAAGAACCACTCTATGTTCTGCGAGCCCTCCTATGCCAGATCGGTGGAATACCGGACCTTCTGGGAAGAGCTGCGAACCGGCCGTTTCTCCACCGGCCAGTTCATGCGGCTTGGCAAGGATGGCAGGCGCATCTTCATCCAGGCGTCGTATAACCCCATTCTCGACGATCGGGGACAGGTCTTCAAGGTCGTCAAATTCGCCTTCGACGTGTCGGATCGGGTCCATGCGGTGGAGGAACTCGGTGCGGCGCTGGAGCGGCTTTCCCAATGCAACATCCGCATCACGCTGGACAAGCCGTTTGTCGGCGAGTTCGAGGGGCTGCGGCGGGATTTCAACAAATCGATCGCGGAATTTCAGAAGACGCTGGAGAATGTTCTCGGTCAGACCGGCGACCTGACGCGCAGCAGCCAGGAAGTCAGCGAGGCTTCCGTCAATCTTGCCGAACGCTCCCGCGAACAGGCCGTGGCGCTGGAGGAAACCTCGGCGGCGCTTGAAGAGATCACTGCGACGGTTCACTCCTCTACCGAAAACATGAAGGAAACGCGCAAACTCGTTCAGAGCGCGCGGGCATCCACGGTGGCTTCCACGGAAGTGGTCGAGCGGACGGTCGACGCCATGCAGCGCATCGAGACGGCATCGCGGGAAATCAGCCAGATCATTGGCGTCATCGACGAGATCGCCTTCCAGACCAACCTTCTGGCGCTGAATGCCGGGGTCGAAGCGGCGCGTGCGGGCGATGCCGGCAAGGGTTTCGCGGTCGTGGCGCAGGAAGTACGCGAACTGGCGCAACGCTCCGCCAATGCCGCCAAGGAAATCAAGGTGCTGATCAACAATTCCGGCACCGAGGTTCTCGAAGGTGTCCGGCTGGTCGGCGAGACCGGCGAGGCGCTGAAACAGATCGACGCGCTGGTCAGGCACATTGACGGCAATGTCGACATGATCTCGAAAGCGGCCGACGAACAGGCCGCCGGCATCACTGAAATCAACAAGGCGGTCAACCGGCTCGACCGGATGACGCAGGAAAATGCCGCGATGAGCGCCCGCACCACCGCAATCAGCACCACGCTCGCGCAGGGCGCCGATGTGTTGGCGCAGCTTGTCAGCCTGTTCAAACTGAACCGCCGTTCCGTGCAGCGCGAAGACGGCTCATCCACCCGGCCAGAGGCTTCCGATAACGGTCAGCGCAATCAGGACGCCGGACGCGCGGCCGCCTGAAGAAGCGGGCTGGGGCCACGTCGTCTTGCCCATGATGCATGTGACGCGGGTGCCCGGCAGCGGGCACCCCAACGCCATTATCCCCGCAAGGCGGGACGTTCGATGCCGAGATGGTCACGCAGCGTCGAGCCTTCGTAGTCCCTGCGGAACAGGCCGCGCTCCTGCAGCAGCGGCACGACGTCGCGATTGAATTCTTCCAGCCCGCCGGGGAAGAAGGGCGGCATGACGTTGAAGCCGTCAGCCGCGCCGTTTTCGAACCATTCCTGCATCCGGTCGGCAATATCCTTGGCCGTGCCCATGACGATATGGTGGCCGCGGCCGGCGGCGACGCGCAGCGCCAGTTCGCGGATCGTAAGATTTTCGCGGCGGGCGAGCTCTGTCAGCAGTTCGGCGCGGCTGCGCAGCTGGTCGGAGATCGGCAGGTCCGGCAGCGGGCCATCGAGATCGTAATCGGCAAGGCTGTGGCCGATGCGTTCTTCAAGCAGCGGCATGGCGTTTCTGATATCCGTCCAGCGGTTCAGCTCCTTCAGCTTTTCGCCAGCCTCCTCGAAGCTCCGGCCGATGATCGGCATGAAACCCGGCATGACGGCGACGCTTGCCGGATCGCGGCCGAATTTTTCCACCCGCGCCTTGAGGCTGGTGTAGAAGGCCTGGGCTTCGGAAATCGCCTGCTGGGCGGTGAAGACGATATCGGCGGTGCGTGCGGCGAGATCCTGTCCCGGGCCGGAAGAGCCGGCCTGGATGAGAACCGGGTGGCCCTGCGGCGAGCGCGGAATATTGAGCGGCCCTTTGACCGTGAAATATTTGCCTTCGTGGTTGAGGATGTGGACCTTTTCCGGATCGACGTAACGGCCGGCCTGCTTGTCCTTGATGAAGGCGTCGTCATCCCAGCTGTCCCATAGACCGCGAACGACGTTCGCATATTCCTCCGCCACCGCATAACGCTCGTCATGTTCGGGGTGGCTCTTGGAGAAATTGG
Organism: Agrobacterium sp. NPDC089420; assembly: GCF_044900305.1. Taxonomy (NCBI): domain Bacteria; kingdom Pseudomonadati; phylum Pseudomonadota; class Alphaproteobacteria; order Hyphomicrobiales; family Rhizobiaceae; genus Agrobacterium; species Agrobacterium sp. NPDC089420. The sequence continues at coordinate 171,933 of NZ_JBJDMY010000014.1, forward strand.
CCGCCGTGCGGGCATAGGAGGTGGTGACGATGTTCCAGGCGGCGCGGCCATGGCTCAGATGGTCGATGGAGGCGAAGGCGCGGGCAGTGTGATAGGGTTCGCCATAGGTGGTGGAGGCGGTGGCGGCCAGCCCGATCTTGTCGGTCACCATGGCAAGGGCGGCAAGCAGTGTCAGAGGCTCGAAACGGGCGATCATCGAAGGGTGGGCGTCAACGCCGCTGGTCAGCCCGTCCGCCAGGAATACCATGTCGAACTTCGCGGCCTCGGCCATTTTCGTGACGCGGGTCAGGAGGTCGAAATTCTCGCTGCCCGCCTCCGCATCGGGGTGACGCCAGCCGGAAACGTGATGTCCCGCGCCCTGGAGGAAAAGGCCGAGATGCATCTGTCTTTTGCGGGTCGTGTTGGTCATCGGGTCATGCCTTCGTGTCGGTCAAGTTATATGTCGGTTGCCAGAAGCGTCTCGAGCTTCCGGAGGTCGGCGGCGGATTTCATGTTCCGCACCAGTGCCGGAATCCCGGCGAATTTCTCATTGCCGTGGGTGGCATCGGCGAATTTGTCCGTCGGGTCGTCGATGCCCGGCAGGCCTTCGATGCGGCGAGACACCAGCGTGCCGTCCTTTTTCGTCACGTCGATGACCACGAAACGGGTGGTCGGGTCCGGCGAGAGGCGGCGGGCGGTCTCGTCGTGCCGGCGGGAAACCCTGGCGGACAGCGCGAGCAGGTCGGCACGCGTCGGCCGCTCGTCGAAATGGCCAATACCGAGGGCGCCATCCGCAAGGGCTGCGGCAAAGACATATTCGGGGCTGAAACGCGCATCGATGCCGGTTACGGGCGTGGCCGGACCGACGAGAGCGGCGTCACCGCCCGGCGGGAAGGTAATGATCACCGTTTCGATCGCGTCCGGCATCAGATCATGGGCGCTGCGCAGCGCGAGCGCGCCGACGGCGACGGGATGGGCGGCCGTGCAGCAGGGAAAGGCCTTGAGGGTGAGGCCGGGCGAGACGATCTGCCAGGGTGAGCCCCAGCCCGAAAGAACCCGTTTCGGCTGTTCGGCGCCGAAGGCGAAAGCGGAATAAAAGCCGATGGGGTTTTCCAGAAAATCCGTCGCACCCTGAAAGCCGGCCCGCGCCAGCCGCGCGGCGGTCAGCCCGGCACGCGTGGCAAGGCCGGCATGCAGCGGCTTGGCGTCGAACCCGAATTGCAGGCGAAGCCCGGCCGATTGCGTGGCGGCAAGACCGAGTGCCACGGCCGTGGTCTGCGGATCGAATTTCAGAAGATGGGCGATGGCGGCCGCAGCGCCGATGGGGCCGAGCGTGGCCGTGGCATGGAAGCCGTTTTCGTAGTGCTTCGTGCCGAGCGACAGGCCGATCCGCGCCATGGTCTCCAGTCCGACAATATAGGCGGCGATGAAAGCTTCCGCCGTCGAGCCCTCCTCGGACGCCGCGGCCAGGAGGGCGGGAATGATGGCGACGGTGGGGTGGCCACGCACGCTGCCATGGACATCGTCATAGTCGAGGACATGGCCGGCGTGGCCGTTGATGAGGGCGGCGGTAAAGGCATCCGTGCGCAGGTCATGGCCGATTATGCCCACTGTTCCGGATGTGCCGGGGGTAAAGCTGTCGATCAGGATTCTTGTGCTTCTATCCGAGGCGCCGCCCAGCACGCAGGCGAAAAAATCGATCAGCGCCGTGCGGGCAATCGTCATCGCCTCGTCATCGCGCAGCGGATCGGAGGCAGCAATGGCTTCGGCGAGATGCAGGCTGAGTTTTTCCTCGGCGGCCATGGCGTCAGATTCCTTCGCCATCATTGACCCGCGCCACCTGCCCGCCGAGCCCCTTGACGAAGGCGTTGATGCGCGGATTGGTTGATTTGTAGAAAATATGCTCCGGCGTACCCTGATCGACGATCAGGCCGTTTTCGGTGAAGACGATCTTGTCGCTGATTTCCTCGGCAAAGCGCATTTCGTGGGTGACGAGAATGCTGGTCATGCCGTCATTGACGAGATCGCGGATGACGGCAAGCACTTCGCCCACGGTTTCCGGGTCGAGCGCGGAAGTGACCTCATCGAACAGCACCAGTTCCGGCCGCATGGCAAGCGCGCGGGCAATGGCCACGCGCTGCTGCTGGCCGCCGGAAAGCTGGCCGGGATAGGCATCGACCTTCTGGGAGAGGCGTACTTTCTCCAGCAGTTCGCGGGCGTGGCGTTCGGCGTCAGCCTTCGGTGTGCCGAGGATCTTGACCGGCGCGATGGTGATGTTTTCCATCACCGTCAGATGCGGGAAGAGATTGAACTGCTGGAAGACGATGCCAATGCGCTTGCGCAGCGCAATGCGCTCGGCCTCGCTCTTCAGCTGGTCTACCCGGGTGCCGCCGACGGTGATCTTGCCCGATTGCGGAATGAGCAGGCCGTTGATGCAGCGCAGGATGGTGGACTTGCCGGAGCCGGAAGGGCCGATGATGGAAACGGCGTCGCCCTTGTTGACGGTAAGGTCGATGCCTTTCAGGACCTGATTGTCGCCGAAGGAGAGATGAATCCCTTCGAGTTGGACAAGCGCTTGGGCGGTTTGTGATGCGGGTGCGGACATGGCTTGTTCCAATCAGCGGGAAGCGAAGCGCCGCTCGAGGCGCTGCGTGAAACGGGAGACGGGATAGCAGAACAGGAAGAACGCCATCAGAACGGTGAGATAGACCACCACGGTGAAATCATTGCGCTGCACGGCGGTGCTGGCATCCGTTGCGGCATGCAGAAGCTCATGCACGCCGACTAGCGAGGCGAGCGCCGTGCCCATGGTGATCGATGCGTAAAGGTTCATCCATGGCGGCAGCGAGCGTTTCACGCATTGCGGCAGGATGATCCAGCGCAGCGTCTGGTTGCGTGAAAAGCCAAGGCCTTGGGCGGCTTCCCATTGCGCCGTCGGAATGGACTGGATGGCGCCGCGGGTGATTTCGGCGATATGGGCGCTGGCCGGAATGGCAAGCCCGACAACGGCCTTGATCCAGTCCGGGAAGGGAATGTAGTTGCCGAAAGCGACGATCTCGAAGGGGAAGATGTAGGTCGCGGCAAAGATCAGCACCAGATGCGGCGCATTGCGGAAGACCTGCACATAAGTGAGCGCCGGCGCTCGTACGAGGCGATAGGGCGCAAGTTCCATGATGCCGAGCAGGACGCCGATGAAGGTGCCGATGGTGATCGCCAGAATACTGATCAGCACGTTCATGGCGAAACCCTTGCCGAGATAGGGCAGCCATTCGAGCAGCACCTGTCCGAGCGACGGATCGAGGATCAGCCACAGGACCACGGCAATCAAAACGCCGAGCAGCAGAATGGTGCCGAAGGGCGGTTTCTTGACCGCCTGTGCTGGAGAAACCACCGCGCTCATTGGCCGAACCCCGGAACCGCAAGACGCCGTTCAAGCCAGAGACCGGCCCTTGCGACGATGAAATTGATGACACTGAAGAAGATGAGGATGACGAGCATCAGCTCGACCACATTGTCGCGCTGCGTCCAGATCAGGATCGAGGCATAGGTGATTTCACCCACCGCAATCGCCGAGCCGACCGTTGTGAGCTTCACCAGATTGACGAGGTTGTTGATGATCGAGGGCAGGGCGGTGCGGATCGCCAGCGGAAACTCGACATAGCGCAAAACCTCGAAGGAACTGAAGCCGATGGCGCGCGCCGCCTCGATGGTGGTGGCCGGCACCGCTTCGATGCCGCCGCGCAGCGCTTCGGCATGGAAGGCGGCAATGTGAAGGCCGGTGACGGCGACAACCCAGAAGAACGGCGTGAGCGGATTGTTCTGTGCGCCGCCCAACGCATTGGAAATCAGCATGTTGAGCACGAGGAAACCGCACATCAGCTGCACCAGCGTCGGCGTGTTGCGCGTCAGCTCCACATAGGCGCGCACGGGACCGGCGAGCCAGACCTTGCCGGAGGTCAGCATGGCGGCGAAAACAAAGCCGAAAACGAGGCTGAGCGGCAGGGTGACGGCAACGAGGATGAGCGTCATCTTCATGCCGTCCAGCCAGATCTGCACTTCGTAACCGCTGTTCAGAAAATCATAGTTGAGGCCGAGATGCGCGGCCAGTTCTATGAAGCGCGCTGTCAATGAATCCTGCATCGGAAATCCATGCTGTTATTGCGGGTGCCGCCCGGCGGGCGGCGCCAGAATGACCTGTCTTGCTATAAAGCAGAAAAGAACGGCAGGCGAAACCGGCCGTTCCTGATCGTCAGGGGAAATCGTTCCGCCATTTCGCCATCGTCACCCAGCGGTGGGGACGGGCAGATAACGAAAAGCCCTGCGCCTGTCCTATTGGGCGGCGGAAAGCTTTTTCTTCTGCTCTTCCATGTACCCGATGCTCGGCAGGCGGTTGGCCTTGGCGAATTCGATCATCTTGCCGGAAGCGTGCAGTTCTTTGACGATCTTGTCGAGTGCGGCCTGGGTGTCGCTTTCACCCTTGCGCAGCCAGATCACGGAATCGGAAGGAATGAGGTCGGTGGGGATCAGGATGCCGTAATCCTTCCACTCGTCGGCGCGGTCCTGCAGCATCAGGCTCAGCGTACCGTTGACATGGACGGAGACATCGCAATTGCCGCCCTTCAGCGCCAGCAGCGATTCCGGCTGGCTCGGCAAAGCCTTTACCTGCGCGCCATATTCCTCGATCAGCGGCTGGGTATAGTTGGAGCCTTGGGAAACGCAGGCGATCTTGTCCTTCAGGTCCGGCCAGTCCTTGATGCCGGAATCCTTGCGGCCAATGGCGGCGCCGCCCTGGCGGTCATAGGGAGTGGGCACGTAATCGAGGGTTTTGGCGCGCTCTTCCGTGTATTGCATGTTGGCGATCAGAATATCGACCTTGCCCTGCTGCAGGAACTGCACGCGGTTGGGCGGGGTCACGGTTTCGGTGACCAGCTCGACACCGAGGCCGGCGGCCAGCGCCTTGGCGACATCGATGTTGAGGCCCTTCTGCTCCTGCGTCTTCGGATCGATGAAGCCGAAGGGCGCGCCGGAGAGGATCACGCCGACGGTGAGCTTGCCACGACCCTTGATCCGGTCGAGCGTTGCATCCGCATGGGCGGCGCTGGCCATCGACGCGATGACGACGGTTCCGGCGATGAGTTTTGCGGCAAATCTGGAGAAAGAGAGGGCCATGGGTATTTCCTTTTGATTGTAGGCGGAAACTACATGAGGCACCCGCCAAGAGCGAGAATTGGCATTGCGCAAAAAATACTATGAATAAAATCCGGTTCCAATGAATCTTCTTTAGAGAAAAATTATCCTAATAATTTGAAAAAGTAGAATCTTGTTCTTTCCGTCCGTTGCTGTTTGCCTGTCCGTCGGGGGTGGGAAAGGCATCCGGATGTTGCTGAGGGCCGTATGGCCACATGCGGAGCGACGCATCCGGCTTGTTTCTTCTCCCCGGGAAGAAGAAACCGGGGAGAAGAAAAAAAGCTGCACGCCCTGTGCTTATCGACCGGCGTTATAGGCCGCGATTGCCGCCATGTTGACGATATCGCTGTCCTTCGCACCCATCGAGGTGATCTGCACCGACTTGTCGAGGCCGACGAGAAGCGGGCCGATGACGGTTGCGCCGCCCAGTTCCTGCAGCATCTTGGTGGAGATGGAGGCGGAATGGATGGCTGGCATGACCAGCACGTTGGCCGGGCCGGAAAGCCGGGCGAAGGGATACTGGCTCTGCATGCGGTGATGGTTCAGCGCCACATCGGCAGACATTTCGCCATCGACCTCGAAGTTGACATTGCGCCGGTCGAGAATTTTCACCGCCTCGCGCACCTTGTCGGAACGCTCGCCGGTCGGCTGGCCGAAGGTGGAATAGGCAAGCATGGCGACGCGCGGTTCGTAGCCGAAACGGCGAGCGAGGCCGGCCGCCTCTTCGGCGATATCGGCAAGGTCGTCGGCCGACGGCATGTCATGCACGGCGGTATCGGCCACGAAGACGGTGCGGTTGCGCGAGACGACCAGCGAAACGCCGATGACGCGATGGCCGGGCTTGGTGTTGATGCAGCGGCGGATATCCTCGAGCGCCGTCGAATAATTACGGGTCACGCCGGTGACCACGGCGTCCGCATCGCCCAGCGCCACCATGCAGGCCGCGAAGTGGTTGCGGTCATTGTGGATCAGGCGCTGCACGTCGCGCAGCAGGAAACCGCCGCGCTGCAGCCGCGCATAAAGATAATCGACATAGGCGTCGACACGGCTGGAGAGACGGGCATTGGTGATCTCGATATTGGCGCGGTCGAGATCGATGCCGGCGCGCTCCGCATTGGCCTTGATGATATCGTCGCGGCCAAGCAGGATGGCGGTGCCAAGCCCTTGGGCGGTGAAGGAGATTGCCGCGCGCATGACCTGTTCTTCTTCCGCTTCGGCAAAGACCACGCGTTTCGGCGAGCGGCGCACGCGCTCGTAAAGGCGCTGCGTCGTCGAGGCCATCGGGTCGCGGCGGGCGGAAAGCTCGCGGGCATAGGCATCGAGATCGGGCAATTCGCGCTGGGCGACGCCGGTTTCGATCGCGGCTTTTGCGACCGCCACCGGAATGGCCGAGATCAGGCGCGGATCGAAGGGCACGGGAATGATATATTGCGGCCCGAAACGCGGGCGGTTGCCCTGATAGGCGGCGGCCACGTCGTCCGGCACGTCCTCGCGGGCAAGATCGGCGAGCGCCTGTGCGGCGGCAATCTTCATTGCGTCGTTGATCTGGCGGGCGCGTACATCGAGAGCGCCGCGGAAGATATAGGGGAAGCCGAGGACGTTATTGACCTGGTTGGGATAATCCGACCGGCCGGTCGCCATGATGGCGTCGTCGCGGATGCGGGAGACTTCTTCCGGCGTGATTTCCGGATCCGGATTGGCCATGGCGAAGATGATCGGCTTTTTCGCCATGGAGCGGATCATCTCTTCGGTGAAGGCGCCCTTCTGCGACAGGCCGAACACCACATCCGCACCCTTCATAGCTTCGGCCAGCGTGCGGTTGTCGGTCTTCACCGCATGCGCGGATTTCCACTGGTTCATGCCTTCGGTGCGGCCCTGATAGATCACTCCCTTGGTGTCGCAGAGCGTGATGTTTTCCGGGTTGAAGCCCATGGCCTTGATGAGGTCCATGCAGGCAATCGCCGCGGCACCTGCGCCGTTGCAGACGAGCTTGGTGGTCTTGAAGTCGCGGCCCGTCAGCTCGATGGCGTTGATGAGGCCGGCGGCGGCGATGATGGCGGTGCCGTGCTGGTCGTCATGGAAGACGGGAATGTCCATCAGCTCGCGCAGGCGGCTTTCGATGATGAAACATTCCGGCGCCTTGATGTCTTCCAGATTGATGCCGCCGAAGGAGGGGCCGAGATAGCGCACGCAATTGATGAATTCATCGGCGTCTTCGGTATCGACCTCGAGATCGATGGAATCGACATCGGCGAAGCGCTTGAACAGGACCGATTTGCCCTCCATCACCGGCTTGGAAGCAAGCGCGCCGAGGTTGCCGAGCCCGAGGATTGCAGTGCCGTTGGAAATGACCGCCACCATGTTGCCGCGTGTCGTGTAGTCGTAAGCGCTCGCCGGATTTTCGGCGATGGCTTTCACCGGCACGGCCACGCCTGGCGAATAGGCGAGCGACAGGTCCCGCTGCGTCGCCATCGGCTTGGTCGGGGTGATTTCCAGTTTTCCTGGCCGGCCTTGCGCGTGGAAATCCAGGGCTTCCTGATCCGTAACCGATGTTCTGGTGCTGGCGGGCTTCGTCGTGTCGGACATGGGCTGTGGGTGCTTTCCTGTCGATAATCCTGTAAAAATATCCGCCGTTGTTATTGTATTTTTCGCACCCCTGCCAAGCCTTGAATGTTGTTCAGTGCAGCAAATTTAGCGCCAGGGAAATTTGCGGCCGATTCAATCGATTAAGTCGATATTCTGGGCCGGGCATGGGGTCGGCAGGCCTGACGCGGTGTCCGCCGGGCCGCGGATGCGGCTGCTGGAGGCAGAAAAATTCCTCCGCTCGCGGAGCCTGTTTTGTGGCGGGCCGTGCGGAACCACGCGCGTCACCTTGCGTTAGCGGAGTGGTCCGCAGGCAATCGACATGTCTTCCAGATGCCGCGCCGTCCGTTCACCATGCTTTCACAAGGCGTATTTATGAGCTTGCTCTTGTCCGCCCCTGAACGGATGATGGCGGTATTGGCAAATATCTATATTGTCCGGCGCGCCGGGAAATTTTTTGACGTTGGAAAGGTTTTGTTGTGAAGGAAGACTTTCGAAAGATCACACCGGTTCTGTTGGCCGGCGGTGCCGGTTCCCGTTTGTGGCCTGTTTCGCGTGACCAGCTGCCCAAGCAGTTCCAGCCGCTGG
>NZ_JBJDMY010000015.1:0-174486 GCF_044900305.1 Agrobacterium sp. NPDC089420
GTACTGTCGCTCGGCTCGACGATCATCGCGCTGATCATCGCCATTCCCGCCGCCTGGGCCATGGCGTTCTCGCCGACCAAGCGCACCAAGGACATTTTGATGTGGATGCTCTCCACCAAGATGATGCCGGCCGTCGCCGTCTTGGTGCCGATCTATCTGCTCTTCCGCAATGCCGGCCTGCTCGATACCCGCATCGGGCTCACCATCATGCTCACCTTCATCAACCTGCCGATCGTCATCTGGATGCTCTACACTTACTTCCGGGAAATCCCCGGCGAGATCCTCGAGGCCGCCCGCATGGACGGCGCCTCCCTGTGGAACGAGATCGTGCATGTGCTCACCCCGATGGCGGTGCCGGGCATTGCCTCGACGCTGCTCCTGAACGTCATCCTCGCCTGGAACGAGGCCTTCTGGACGATCCGGCTGACGACCACCAATGCCGCGCCGCTGACCGCCTTCATCGCCTCTTTCTCGAGCCCACAGGGGCTGTTCTGGGCCAAACTCTCGGCCGCCTCGATGATGGCGATCGCCCCCATTCTCGTCATCGGCTGGTTCTCGCAGAAACAACTCGTGCGTGGCCTGACCTTCGGCGCCGTGAAATAAGGAACGACAATCATGGGCAGCATTTCCCTTCAGACCGTGTCCAAGCTCTTCGGTGAGGCGAAAGTCATCCCGTCGATCGATCTCGATATCAACGACGGCGAATTCGTCGTCTTCGTCGGCCCGTCCGGCTGCGGCAAGTCGACATTGCTGCGCCTCATCGCCGGGCTGGAGGACGTCTCCGGCGGAAAGATCGTCATCGACGGCAAGGATGTGACGGAAAAGGCGCCGGCCGAGCGCGGCCTTGCCATGGTGTTCCAGTCCTATGCGCTTTATCCGCATATGAGTGTCAGGAACAACATCGCCTTCCCGCTGAAGATGGCCAAGCTCGACAAGGCGGTGATCGACAAAAAGGTCGAGGATGCCGCCCGGGTGTTGAACCTCACCGATTACCTCGAGCGCCGGCCCTCGCAGCTCTCGGGCGGCCAGCGCCAGCGTGTCGCCATCGGCCGCGCCATCGTGCGCGAACCGAAAGCCTTCCTGTTCGACGAGCCGCTGTCCAACCTCGATGCGGCGCTGCGCGGCACCATGCGGCTGGAAATCTCCGAACTGCACAACACGCTGAAGACGACGATGATCTATGTCACCCACGACCAGGTCGAGGCCATGACCATGGCCGACAAGATCGTCGTCTTGAACCGCGGCAATATCGAGCAGGTCGGCTCGCCGATGCAGCTCTATCGTTCCCCCGCCAACCTCTTCGTCGCCGGCTTCATCGGCTCGCCGCGCATGAACCTCATCACCGGCGATTATGCCCGCAGCAAGGGGGCGACCACCGCCGGCGTGCGGCCCGAGCATCTGCTGCTGTCAAAGGAAAATGGCCTGTGGCAGGGCAAGGTCACCGTCGCCGAACATCTCGGCTCGGACACCTTCCTGCATCTCGACGTCGCCGGCATCGGACCCGTCACCGCAAGGACCGATGGCGAGTTCGAATGCAAACACGGAGATACCGTCTTCATCACCCCCGACGACACCAAGATACACAGGTTCGATGAGATGGGTGTGGCGATCTAGGTGCTGGCTTTCACATGGTTTTTTCATTCACAGCGGACCCGAGGGCGCGAGGGCTTACCCCCCTCTGCCCTGCCGGGCATCTCCCCCTCAAGGGGGGAGATCGATCTGCGGCAAAGTCTCGCGCATCTCGAAGCTTGCGAATGAAGCGATGAAAGAGCCTCTTGCCGATCTCCCCCCTTGAGGGGGAGATGCCCGGCAGGGCAGAGGGGGGTAAGCCCCACGCGCCCTCGGGTCCGCTGTGAATGAAAAACCTTGTGAAAGCTCACATCCAGCCGGAGCCTCCACAATAGACGACCGAAGGGCAATCTGATGCCACGGTTGGCGCGTTTGCGACGGTTCTCAACGTCTCCAGCTTTCCGTCGTTCCGGCTTTCGCCAAAATGACGGAGGGGCCATGCAACGGCACAGGGAACCCTCCCGCCGAGTACTATATGAAGCCTCACGCCTCCCCGATCCTGACGCCATTCCTGTCGAAGACATGCAGCCTTTCCTGCGGGAAACCGACCCGCAGGGACTTGCCCGGCTGCAACAATGCCCGGTCCGATGAAAACAGCTTGAACGGCAATCCATGCACGGTGAGGTGCAGGATGACGCCGAGGCCGGTCGGCTCGACCAGATCGACCGTCGCTTCCACACCGCCCTCGGCCGGCGCAACGGTGACATGTTCCGGGCGGATACCGAGCGTGACCGGCTCGCCATCGGCCAGCTTCACATCGCGGCCAAGCGCCAGACGCGTGCCGTCACCCAGCACGACGAAACTGCCGCCATTCTCCTGCCCAAGCCTCCCTTCGAGGAAATTCATGCCGGGGGAACCGATGAAGCCGGCGACGAAAAGATTGGCGGGGCGGTCGTAAAGATCGAGCGGCGCGCCGATCTGCTGCACATGGCCAGCATTCATGGCGACGATACGCGAGGCAAGCGTCATCGCCTCGATCTGGTCATGGGTGACGTAGACCGAGGTTGCGCCGAGATCGGCATGCATGCGCTTGATTTCGGCGCGCATCTGTTCACGCAGCCGGGCATCGAGGTTGGACAGCGGCTCATCAAACAGGAAGGCCTTTGGCTGGCGGACGATGGCGCGGCCCATGGCGACGCGCTGACGCTGGCCGCCGGAGAGCGCCTTCGGGCGGCGGGCGAGATAGGGATCGAGCCCGAGCTTGGCGGAAGCACCGGCCACCGCCGCCGCGATGGTTTCTTTCGGGCTGCGGCGCAGGCGCAGGCTATAGCTCATATTGTCGGCGACGCTCATATGCGGATAAAGCGCATAGGACTGGAAGACCATGGCGATATCGCGATCCTTCGGCCGGCGATCATTGACGCGCTCGCCGTCGATGGACAGGTCGCCGGACGTTATCTCTTCAAGCCCTGCGATCATGCGCAGCAGCGTCGATTTTCCGCAGCCGGAGGGACCGACGAGGACGATGAACTCGCCATCCCTGATATCAAGATCGACGCCATGCAGCACGGCGAGGTCGCCATAGGTCTTGCCGACATTCTTCAGCTCGATGGAAGCCATGGGATTATCCTTTCACCGCGCCGGCCGTCAGGCCCTGCACGAGATAACGTTGAATGAGCAGGAAGAAGAGGCAGGCCGGAATGAGCGCCAGAACGCCCGCCGCCATCATCTGCCCGAAATCGACGGAGAATTTCGAAACGAAGGTCAGAAGCCCGACCGGGAAGGTGGCGCTCTGGTTGCCGGAAATCAGCATCAGCGCAAACAGAAGCTCGCTCCACGCGGCGGTGAAGACGAAACCGAGCGTCGCGGCAATGCCCGGCAGCGTCAGCGGCAGGATGATCTGGCGGAAGGCGGTAAACCGGCTTGCCCCGTCGATCATCGCCGCCTCTTCCAGATCCTTCGGAATGCCATCGAAGAACGACTGCATGAGGAAGGTGGCGAAAGGCACGTTGAAGGCGGTGTAGACGATGACGAGGCCCGTCAGGCTGTTGGTGAGGCCGAGCGGCGACAGTATCTTGAAGATCGGCGCGACCAGCATGACCAGCGGAAACATCTGGGTGATCAGCATTAGCGCCACGATCCAGTATTTGCCCCTGAAACGGAAGCGTGACAGCGCGTAACCCGAGAGCGAAGAGAGTATCGTCACGGCAATTGCCGTCGAGCCCGCGACGATGACGCTGTTCTTAAAAAACGTCGGGAAGGCACTGTTTTCAATGACAAAACGATAATGATCCCATGTCGCGCGCGACGGCCACATCCTGACACCCTCGCTATAGAGCAGATCATTCGGCGTGACGGACACCTTCAGCAGCCAGAACAGCGGGAACAGCGCGAAGGCGATATAGGCGAGGATCGCCAGACGATGGGCAAGGGTCAAAAATATCCTTGAGGTCATCGGTCAGTCCTTCTCGATCAGGCGCTGGCGCAGCAGCACGATCAGCATGGAATAGGCGAGCAGCAGCACCAGCAGCACCAGCGCAATGGCCGAGGCATAACCGAAATCCAGACGCCGGAAGGCCTGGGTGAAGATGTAGCTGGCAACGATCTGCGTGCGGTCGGCCGGCCCGCCATTGGTCATGACGATGATGAGATCGGCGAAATTGGCGATCCAGACGGTACGCAGCAGGATGGTGATGGCGATGGTGGGCGCCAGAAACGGCAGGGTGATGGAGGTGAAACGCTGCAGCGGGTTTGCCCCATCGATTTCCGCCGCCTCGTAAAGATCGCGCGGGATGGCCTGAAGGGCCGCAAGCAAAGTGATGGCGAAAAACGGAATGCCCCACCAGACATTGGCGATGATCGGCCCCCACATGGCCAGCTGCGGATCGGCGAGAATATTGTTGGGTGCGGATAACAGCCCGAGCGACACCATCCAGTGCGGCAGCGGCCCGATGACCGGATTGAACAGCCATGCCCAGTTGAGACCGGCAAGGAAGGTCGGCACGGCCCATGGCAGGAACACCAGCGCCTGCGCCAGCCCCCTGCCCGCGAAGGGTTTATCGAGCAGCAGCGCCAGAATGAGGCCGAAGAAGAATTGCAGGAAAACCGAAGCGCCTGTCCACCACAGCGTATTTTTCAGCGCCCGGTAAAAGGCCGCATCCTGCGACAGAGCCTCCAGATGTTTGAGGCCAACGAAACCGCCGGAAAACGGATTGAGCAGCTGTACATCGCGGAAAGCATAGGAAAGGCCGAGCACCAGCGGCACCAGCATGACGGCGACGATGAGCACGAGCACGGGCGCGCTGTAGAGCCACGGTTCGGCCCAATCGGCAAACCGCCGCATCGCAGGCTTGCCAGCCGGTTTGCGCGCGGCCACCGGCCCGGCGCCATGGGCATAGGACATAATATCGCTCCCTGATCGGACGACGGAACGGACGGGTTTCAGAGCCTCTCGGCTCACCGATCCGAAAAATTGCGAGGAAAAGGCCTGTCGCAGCGAAAGGCCGGCAAAACGCCGCACGGGCATTTTCGCCCGCACGGCTGGTCCGCGTCGTTACTTCGAGGCGAGGAACTTCTGCTGCGCCTTGGTCATGTAATCAGCCCATTGCTTGGCAAGGTCTTCCGGCGTGATATCGCCGAGCAGCGCTTCCTGCGATGTCTTGATGACCAGCGAATCCTTGAAGAAGGCGAATTCCTCAAGATAGGTCGGCATCGTCGTCGGCACGGCGTTCTTGTCGGCCAGTTCGTCGAACCAGCCCTTGAACTGCTCGCTGGCATAGAAGGGGTCCTTCTCCGCCGACTTGTGCACCGGCAGCGCGCCAGTTTTCTTGTTCCACTCGATATTGCCTTCCGGCCCTTCGAGCGTCTCGATCAGCTTCCAGGAAAGATCCTTGTTTTCGGATTTCGACATCATCGACCAACCAGCGAAACCAATTGTCGGGAAAGTCTTGCCGTCCGGCCCCTTCGGCATGGTCATGACGCCGAAATCTTCCGGTTTCATGCGCTGGGCGATGGCGATCAACGCATCCGGATCCTGATCGAGGAAAGCGCAGGTGCCGGAATAAAAACCGGCGACGATCTCGTTGAAGCCCCAGTTGACGCTGTCCTTCGGCGCCAGACCGTTCTTGTAGAGATCGATCACATAGGTCAGGCCCTTCACCCAGCCAGGGCTGTCGAAGGTGGAGGTGCCGTCCTTGGTGAAGAACTCGTTCGAGCCGGCCATGGACGCGCCGAACATGACCCAGCCGTTGAGGCCGCCCGGGCCGCCCCGCAGGCAATAGCCGTATTTGCCAGGAAGGGCCGCGACCTTCTTGGAGGCATCGGCAAATTCGTCGAGCGTCTTCGGCGGCTCCTTCACGCCGGCTTCGGCCAGCAGTTTCTTGTTGTAGAACATGGCGCGCAGGTAGAAGCCATAAGGCAGCATATAGGCCGTGTCCTTCACGTCGCGGCCGAGTTCGAGCGTCCGATCGCTCAGGCCTGCGGTGTGCTCCCACTTGGCGAGATAGGGCTCAAGGCTTTCGAGCATGCCGTTATTGGCATAAAGCGACAGCCATGTGTCCGGCATTTCCATCACATCAGGCACATCGCCGGCCGAGACCATGGTCGCGAATTTCTGGAAGGCCTCGCTCCACGGCAGCGAGATGATTTCGACCTTGGTGCCGGGATTGGCGGCCTCGAATTTCGAGACGATGCCTTTCAGCGTTTCCGTCCGCTCGGGACTTGTGATGACCTCGACCAGTTTCAAGGTCGTGTCCGCCAGCGCCGTTCCGGTCATCAGGGCGGTGAAGATTGCTGCTGTTACCAGTTTTTTCATGTCGTTCTCCCCTTTTTGTGGTCAGTTTAAAAACACGTCAGGCGGCGGTGGCCGCCTTGATCGCGGGTTCGAGATCGTTCCAGAGCGCTTCCGTGCCCTCCAGCCCGACATGCAGACGCACCGAACGCGCGCTGATGCCGAAGGTGTGGGCGGAGTTTGGCTGCGCCTTCTGTTCGAGCACCACTTCGCCGGGGACGATGAGGCTTTCATGGCCGCCCCAGGAAACACCCAGCTTGAAAAGCCTGAGGCGGTCGGCAAAAGCGCGCACATCCACCCCTTCCTTGAAGATGAAGGAAAACAGGCCAGAGGTGCCGTGAAGGCCGGGCGGCAGGCGGTTCGCCAGCCCCGGATGGCAGACCTTCTCCACCACATCCAGCGCCTGCAGCCGGCTGGCGATCTCCAGCGCCGATGCCTGATGCGCCTTCATGCGCAGCGGCAGGGTGCGAAGCCCGCGAATGAGCAGCCAGGCATCGAAGGGCGACATCTTGCCGCCGAGATAGGGATAGGCCTCCGCCCGGATGCGATCGATCATCGCCCTCGAACCGGCCACCACGCCGGAGACCACATCGCTGTGACCGCCGAGATATTTCGAGGCCGAATGCACGACGAGATCGACGCCGAGCGAGATCGGCTGCTGGAAGACCGGGCTTGCCCAGGAATTGTCGATGACGGTAACGGCGCCATGCCGCTTGCCGATGGCGGCCAGCGCGCCGACATCGTGAGCTTCCATCACCCAGCTGGTCGGGCTTTCCATGTAGAACAGCTTTGCACCCGGCATCGCCTTTTCGACCGCCGCCTCGTCGCGGCCGTCGACATAGGTCACCTCGATATTCATGCGCTGCATGAAGGTGCCGAACAGGCGGAAGGCATCGGGATAGACATGGCGCACGGCCACGATCCGGTCACCCGGCGAAACGAAGGACAGCACGGTGGAGGAAATGGCCGACATGCCGCTCGCAAAACCGAGCGCATCTTCGGCACTTTCCAGCTTCGCCAGCATCTCCTCAAACAGCCGCACCGTGGGGTTCAGCCCGCGCGTATAGACCGGCCGCACCTTTTCGCCGCGATAGGTGGAGACCATTTCGTCATAGCTGGAAAAGGTGAAAAGCGACGTCTGCACGATGGGCGGCACCACGGCTTCGAAGGCGTGGGCCTCGTCATGCGCAACGATAAATGAGGCGGGATCGAAGAGATCGTTGCCATGGTTCATTTCGACATGTCCTTGATATCCTCCTCGACGACAGCGAGGATTTTCAGTGTTTCTTGCCGCGCGGTCTCGGCATCACCGGCGGCGATGGCGTTGAACAGCGTGCGGTGGAAGGGAAAGGAGCGGCTTGCGAAATCCGGCCGGTCGAACGGCTTCAGCCAGAAGCGTTCGAAACCTTCGCGCATCTGCTCCAGCAGCTGCTTGAACAGCGTATTATGGGTGGCATCGTAGATCGACAGATGGAAGGCAAGGTCGGCCTTGCCGGAAGTGCCCTCAGCCAGATGCACCCGCTCCATCTCGTCAAGCCGCGCTTCCATGGTGGCGATATCCTCTGCCGTGCGGCGGCGGGCGGCCGCCATGGACGCCTCCACCTCGATGCCGCGCCGCACTTCAAGCGTCATCAGCAGCGCATCGCGCAGGCTTTCGGCCTCGATGGAAATCGGCATATGCACGGTGGCGGCGGAAATCGGCTTCAGCAGATAATTGCCGCTGCCCTTGCGGCTGTCGATGACGCCAAGCGCCTGAAACTTGCGGATGACTTCGCGGATGGTGGAACGGCCGACACCCAGCGCCGCCATCAGTTCCCGCTCCGCCGGCAGCCGGTCTCCCGCCTTCAGCCCTGCCCGCTCGACATAGTCAGACAGCGCCGCTTCGACCTGGCGCACACGGTCGCTCGGCGGAATGGGCTGCATCAGTTCCCGGCTGGACCTGTCCAAGACGTACCCTCTAAATTGGTCTGACATCTTACCATTTCAAAGGGCTGAAGAATTGTCAACGGGCAAGCGCGGAAACGCACGCAGGGCAGACACGCTGCACACAGGCAAAAAAATGGGGAGGGTGACACAGGCCACCCTCCCCGGACTCACAACGAAATGACGGAACTTACTGGGTAAGAACAGCCGCCTTGATGGTCTCGATATTGTGGTTGACCATGTCGATATAGGTGGATGCCGGGCCATCGGCGGTGGAAAGCGCATCGGAATAAAGCGTGCCGCCAACCTTCAGGCCGGTTTCGCTGGCGATCTGGTCGATCAGCCGCTTGTCGGTGATGTTTTCCATGAAGATTGCCGAGGCCTTGTCGTGTTTGACCTGGTCCACCAGCTTGGCGACATCGGCGGCAGAGGCTTCGGATTCCGTCGATACGCCTTCAGGTGCAAGGAAATTCAGGCCATAGGCATGCTCGAAATAACCGAAGGCGTCATGCGAGGTGATGATGACCCGCTTTTCCGGCGGGATGGCGGCAATCTCCGTCTTCACCTTTTCGTTCAGAGCGGCAAGCTTGGCGATATAGGCCTCCGAATTGGCGGTGTATGTCGCGCAACCGGCCTTGTCGACCTCGCAAAATGCGCCGGCAATGTTCTTCACATAGATTTCCGCGTTCTTGATCGACTGCCAGGCATGCGGGTCGAATTCGCCGTGATGATGATGGCCCTCATGGCCATGGTCATGACCATCCGCCTCGGTGGTCTCATGCTTGTGGCCGGCTTCTTCAGCCTTGTGATCGTGACCTTCCTCCTCTTCCGCTTCCGGATGGGCGTGACCGGCCGGCTCTTCGGAAAGCTTTAGCGGCTCGACACCCTTGGTCAGTTCAACGACGGGCGCCTTGGTGCCGCTGGTATCGATCAGCCGCTTCAGGAAACCTTCGAATTCCAGGCCATTGACCAGCACCACATCCGCCTTGCTGACGGCCACGGCATCGGCCGGGCGCGGCTCGTAGACATGCGCATCGCCATCCGGCCCGACCAGCGTGGTGATCCCAACGCGATCGCCGCCGACATTCTTGGCGAAATCGGCAATGATCGAGAAGCTGGCCACGACCTTGAGTTCGGCGGCGGATGCCTGCGCCATCAGCACCGGGGAGAGGGAAAGAAGGCTGGCGCAGGTGGCCAGACGGACGGTTTTGAACATGAAGGTTCTCCTTTTTTCGAACGCTGTATTCAGGCCGTTCTGTGGCGGCCGGAACCGAGAAGATCGCCAAGCACGCCGCGCGTGCCGACGAGGATGGAGAGCGCGTAGATGACGCCCGCCGAAAGGATGATCGCCGGGCCTGAAGGCAGCGATGCGTGATAGGACAGGATGAGGCCCGCAAAGCAGGAAACCATGCCGATGCCGATCGAAATGAAGCACATCGGGGCGACCCGGTTGGACCAGAAGCGGCTGGCGGCGGCGGGCAACATCATCAGCCCGACGGAGAGCAGCGTCCCGAGCGCCTGAAAACCGCCGACCAGATTGAGCACGACAACGGCGAGGAAGAGGAAATGCACCGGGCTGCCCCAGTTGCTGACCGAACGCAGGAAAAGGGGATCGAGGCATTCCGCCAGCAGCGCCCGCCAGAAGGTGATCATCACCGCCAATGTGACGATGCAGATGCCGCCGATCAGGCCGAGCGCCTCACTGTTCAGCGCCAGCACCGTGCCGAACAGCACATGCATGAGATCGACGCTGGAGCCACGCCATGAGACGAGCAGCACGCCGAGCGCCAGTGAAATCAGATAAAGGGCGGCAAGCGAAGCGTCTTCCTTCTGGACGGTGAAACGCGACACCGCGCCGGCACCGAGTGCGACCACGAGACCGACGACCAGCCCGCCGACCGTCATCGGCAGGATTTCCAGCCCATAAAACAGAAATCCCACCGCCGCGCCCGGCAAGATGGCGTGCGACATGGCATCGCCCGTGAGACTCATGCGGCGCAGCATCAGGAACACCCCGACCGGCCCGCAGCTGATGGCAAGGATCAAGGCGCCGGCAAGCGCCCGCTGCATGAAGACATATTGGAGAAACGGGTCGATGAAGATCTCAGCCATGGACATTCGAATTTGCCTGGGAGTGAAAGTGAGCGCCGGAATGGGCATGCGCTGGCGCTGCGTGCGGCGTCTCGACCGCCGCATTGGCGGCCGGCTTGTCATCCGGCCCGCACCAGGGCGCATTTTCCTCCCAGGACTCGTGGAAGTGCCGCGCCTGCCGCATGTTTTCAGCCTGCAGGACCTCGGCTGTCGGGCCTAGTCCGACCAGCCGTCTTGCGAGGAACAAAGTCTGCGGAAAATGCTGCTGCACCAGCTGGTGGTCGTGAAGCACGGCCAGCACCGTGCGTCCCTGCGCCACCCACGCCTTGATCAGGACGAGGAGGTCGGTGACGGTGCGTTCGTCAACGGCATTGAACGGCTCATCCAGGAGGATAAGCTGCGCATCCTGCAACATGGCGCGGGCAAACAGCGCGCGCTGCATCTGACCTCCGGAAAGCGAGTCGATATTACGCTTTTCAAAGCCGGAAAGCCCGACCGCTTCCATCACCCGGCCCATCGCCGCCCTGTCCTCGGAACGGTGACGGCCGAGCAGCCCGCGTTTCGGCCACAGGCCCAGCGCGACCAGATCACGCACCTGCGCGGGGAAGGACCGGTCGAGTTCCGACTGCTGCGGCAGATAAGCGACGGAGATGCCGGGCGTGACACGGCATTCGCCGCCAAGCGGCTTCAGAATGCCGGCAATGCCCTTCATCAGCGTCGATTTTCCCGAACCATTGGCGCCGACCACCGCAGTGAGCGACCCTTTGGCTATATCGCCATCGAGATGATGCACCGCCGCACGGCCGGCATATCCTAGCGTCAGATTTTTAAAGGCAAGGCACGGATCGCGCATCGATCCCTCCGGGGCAGGATGTCATTTGGCGACCTTGATATGTAATGTTATTACATTCGTCAAATGAATATGTAATGAGATAACATTAACTCTCGGAAAGATTGTCGCCGCCGCACGCTTGCCGCCCCTTCGGAAGATCTCCGGAGCCATGGCGAGAGGGCCTCCGGATTCTCGAGGCTGGCCGATGAAGACATGAGCGTATGTAAAAGCCGACCATCAAGACGAGCCGACGCTGCGCGCGAGAACGCCTCCCCTTCATCCGACTTGAAATTTTTCGTCAGTCTGTTGACAGCACATGCGTATGTAATGTTATTACATTACTAAGCGGCGACCGAGCGAGCTGTTTCATTCCACAATCATCAGCGGCGGCAAGCCTGCCCCGCACTTACCTGCTGACACGATGAGGTTCCCATGTCGAAAAAACTTCCCGTTACCGTGCTCTCCGGCTTTCTCGGCGCCGGCAAGACGACGCTTCTCAACCACATCCTCGCCAACCGCGATGGCCTGCGCGTGGCGTTGATCGTCAATGACATGAGCGAGATCAATATCGATGCCGCGCTGGTGCGCGACGGCGGCGCCAATCTTTCGCGCACCGAGGAGCAACTGGTGGAAATGACCAATGGCTGCATCTGTTGCACGCTGCGCGACGACCTGCTGACCGAGGTGCGAGCGCTGGCCGAACAGGGTCGTTTCGACTATCTGCTGATCGAATCCACCGGCATTGCCGAGCCGCTTCCCGTGGCCGCGACCTTCGATTTCCGCGATGAGAACGGCCGCAGCCTGTCCGATGTCGCGCGGCTCGACACGATGGTGACGGTGGTGGATGCCGCCAATCTTCTCAATGATTACGGCTCGTCCGATTTCCTGGCCGACCGCGGCGAAACGGCGGGCGATGGCGACAACCGCACCATCGTCGACCTGCTGGTGGAGCAGATCGAATTTGCCGATGTCGTCGTCCTCAACAAGATCGGCACCGCCACGCCGGATGAACGGGATGCCGCCCGCAAGATCATCGTCGGGCTGAACCCGGATGCGAAACTCATCGAGGCCGATTTCGGCAAGGTGGAACTGAATGAGGTGCTCGGCACCGGCCGCTTCGATTTCGCCAGAGCCGAAGAACATCCCCTCTGGTTCAAGGAATTGCACGGTTTCAAGGACCACATTCCCGAAACCGAGGAATATGGCATCCGTTCCTTCGTTTACCG
Source organism: Agrobacterium sp. NPDC089420 (assembly GCF_044900305.1). Lineage (NCBI taxonomy): Bacteria > Pseudomonadati > Pseudomonadota > Alphaproteobacteria > Hyphomicrobiales > Rhizobiaceae > Agrobacterium > Agrobacterium sp. NPDC089420. The sequence continues at coordinate 12,371 of NZ_JBJDMY010000015.1, forward strand.
CGCCAAAAAACCCTTCGACCCCGTGCTGTTCCAGCGCTTCATCGATCGCGCCTGGCCGGGCGTGGTGCGGGCCAAGGGCTTCTTCTGGCTGGCGACACGGCCGCGTTATGTCGGCGAGATCAGCCAGGCCGGCGCATTGGTGCGCACCGGCAGGATGGGCCTGTGGTGGTCCGCAGTGCCGAAAGCGCAGTGGCCGCGCGAAAAACAGTTCCTAGACATGATGAAGCCCTATCTCGACCCGGTCTTCGGCGACCGTCGGCAGGAAATCGTCTTCATCGGCTCCGATCCGATGAACGAGGCACGCATCCGCGCCCAGCTCGACGCCTGCCTGATCGATACCGAGACCTTCACGCCCGATGCATGGCGGCACCTGCCCGATCCCTTCGCAAGCTGGGACCGGCAGGCGGCTTGATTGTCCGTAACCGCCCGCATCCTGGGCGAGCGGATGCGCCTTTCGACTTCTCCCCTGCCGGGGAGAAGCTGGCCGCACCGTTTCGTGCGCAACACTACAGAAAATTCAGCGTCACCAGCGCCAGCACGAGATAGCGCCCAACCTTGGCAAGGGTGACGAGCAGTAAAAAAAACGGCAGCGGTTCCTTCATGATACCGGCGGCAACCGTCAGCGGATCACCGATCAGCGGCGCCCAGCTGAGCAAAAGAGACCATCGGCCATAGCGCCGGTACCAGTTCTGCGCACGCTCCAGTGCGGCGTCGCCGACGGGAAACCAGCGCTCATGCCGAAAACGCTCGATGCCGCGGCCAAGCAGCCAGTTGACGAAGGAACCGGCAACGTTGCCGGCGCTGGCCGCCGCAACCAGCAGCCAGACGGGCTGGGATTTCAAAAGGATGAGGCCGGCCAGCGCCGCCTCCGACTGCATGGGCAGAATGGTCGCCGCCACGAAGGCCGTTAGAAACAAACCCGTATATACCGCCAGATCGGCCATTGCCCGCCCTTCGTCATTCGCGAACCCCGCTGTCCCTGAAGTGCCGGATGATGGCGCGCAGCGCAAGCACGCCGGGACTTCACCCCCGGGATATCAGGTCGAATTCGCAGCAATGGCATGCACAATATCGTCATGATCCACCTCCAGCAGCGGCTTGTGAACGGACAAGTGCCGGGTCTCGCCGGATGCGGACAGGATGAGGATCACCGTTTCGCGCGGCGGGCAATCCGGCAGGGTGCAGGAAAGCTCGCTGACCGAGACGATGTCTTCGGCACGAAGATGCAGCAGTTCACGCGTCCATTGTTTGAGAAGTCGGGCCTGCGAGACGATCGCCGAGCCGCTGCGCGCAAGCGGATTGTTCACGACCTGGCCTTTCGCCGCGCCTTCGAGGCCAATGTCTCAAAAAGATCGCGGATCGGCTGTTGCGGCATATCCATGCCGATCAGCACGAGCCGCGTCGCTCGGTCGCCATCCGGCCAGCCTGCCAGCCTTGTCAGCGGATAAAGCCGGTGCTGCACGGCGTGCGCAACCACCGGTCGCTCCGGATCGTCCGTCGCCCGGAAAATCCCCTTGAGCCGCAGCAGGCCGGAATGCACGTTGCTGGTGACGAGTTCCAGAAAGGTGACGATCGCCTGCGGATCGAACCCGCCGTCGAAGGTAAGATCGAACGCCTCCACCCCCGCGCCGTGGCGGTTGACGTCATGGTCGTGACCGGCATGCAGGCTCAGCCTGTCGGCCGCCAGCCATCCCTGCACGTCTTCGGGCTTGTCGCGCAGCGCGTAGTTCTTGGCTGCAAAAAGCGACATGAGATCGAAATCGGCCGCATTGCGGTCATGCAGCCGGGCGGCGGGATTGAGATCGGCCAGGCTTTCGCAACCTTTTGCCGTCGCATCGGCAAGGTCGGTTTTCGTCAGGACGATATGGTCGGCGAAGGCAAGCTGCTTCCAGCCTTCGATGAAACTGTCGAGCATCGCCCGGCCGGAGGTGACGTCGAAGGCCGTCACCACGCCCGCAAGGTGAAAGTGCCGGGCGACGATATGGTCGCGCAGGCCGAGGGCCGGCGTACCGCCGGCGATCAGGCTGTTGATGATCGGCGCGGGATCGGCAAGGCCGGTGGTTTCGATGACGACCCGCGATATGTCCGGCATCATTCCCTCAAGAAAAGCCTGATGCAACTCGTAAAGCGACGTGCGGATATCGCTGGTGGCGGTGCAGCAGATGCAGCCGGTGGTGGTCTTGAAATAGCGCTCCGAACCCGTGTGAACCAGACCGTGATCGATAGGCACCGAACCGAACTCGTTGACGATGACGGCTGCGTCCCGCATGGCCGGCTCGGCCAGAAGCGCGTTCAGCAAGGTCGTTTTGCCGGCGCCGAGGAAACCCGTGAGCAGGGTGACCGGCACCGTCTGCACGGGTGGCGCGACAGCCGAATCGCTGCTGCACACCACCGCCTGCTTGCGCTTCATTGCGAACACGATCTTTCCCTTCCGCCGGACAATGTGGGAATGACTTACTATGTTATGTAATAACATATCAATATCATTCGCGAAGAGTACGCAGGCTTTTGTCCTGCGCGCGTCCGCTGTCCTGCCAAGCCAGACCGCCAAGCGCATGAAAAAACCGAAGTACCCGCGAAATGGAATAATAAAACCGTTTCCTTCACTTTCGTTTTAATCGTTCCACGTTCTCTTGCATTTTCGTTAGAGTTCGCTTTTAATCGGAACGCTAACATGGAAAAGATCGCCCGCAGCCGGATCGAGGAGAGTGGACTGCAATAAGGGGCTGTATCTTTTACTGTTTTCATAACGGGAGGAATCACCTTGAAAAAACTCAGCTACCGCCTTGCTGCGGCATCCGCGCTTTCGTTTTTTGTCACATCGAATGCTTTCGCCGCGACGGAGATCCAGTGGTGGCACGCCATGACCGGCGCCAATAACGAGGTCGTGGACGCGCTTGCGAAAGAATTCAACGACAGCCAGAAAAACTACAAGATCACGCCCGTTTTCAAGGGCACCTACCCCGAAACGCTGAATGCAGGCATCGCCGCGTTCCGCGCCAAGCAGCCGCCGGCCATCATCCAGGTCTTCGATGCCGGCTCGGGCGTGATGATGGGTGCGGCCGGCGCCATCAAGCCGGTAGCGGATGTGCTGAAGGAAGGTGGCTACACCTTCAACAAGGAGGAATATCTGGCCGGTATCGTCGCCTATTATTCCAAGCCTGACGGCACCATGCTGTCCTTCCCCTATAATTCGTCCTCGCCGATCCTCTATTACAACAAGGATGTCTTCCAGAAGGCCGGCCTCGACGCCGCCAACCCGCCGAAGACCTGGCCGGAAGTTTTCGAAGCTGCGAAAAAGATCAAGACCAGCGGCGCGGCACAATGCGGTTTCACCTCCACCTGGCTCACCTGGATCCAGACCGAAAACTTCGCCGCCTGGAACAACGTCTCCTATGGCAGCAATGAAAACGGCCTCGGCGGTACGGATGTGAAGCTTGCGGTCAATGCGCCGCTGTTCGTCGAGCATTTCCAGGCGATTGCCGATCTCGCCAAGGACGGCACCTTCCGTTACGGCGGCCGCACCTCGGAAGCCAAGCAGCTGTTCATGTCCGGCGAATGCGGCATCCTGACCGAATCCTCCGGCGGCCTTGGCGACATCATCAAGACCGGCATGAATTACGGCATCGGCCAGCTGCCCTATTATGAAGGACACGGCCCGCAGAACACAATCCCGGGCGGCGCCAGCCTCTGGGTGTTCGGCGGCAAGAGCGAAGCCGAATATAAGGGTGTGGCGGAATTCTTCCATTTCCTGTCCCAGACCAAGATCCAGGCGCGCCTGCATCAGGTCTCCGGCTACATGCCGGTAACGATCGCGGCCTATGAGGAAACCAAGAAGTCCGGTTTCTACGACAAGAATCCCGGCCGCGAGACCCCGCTTCTGCAGATGATGGGCAAGCCGCCGACAGAAAACTCCAAGGGCGTTCGTCTCGTGAACCTGCCGCAGGTGCGTGACATCATGAACGAGGAGTTCGAGGCGATGCTGGCCGGCAAACAGGACGCCAAAGCCGCCCTCGACAAGATCGTGGAGCGCGGTGACGCGGCCATCAAGCACGCCGCCGGCAACTAAACGGTCCCCTGCCCCGCCCGCATCCCTGACAAGGTGCGGGCGGCGTTTTCATGTCATCAGGAGATCGCCGTGCAAAGCGTCGTATTCCCCAACAAGATCCTGCCCTATCTGCTGGTCGCGCCACAGATCATCCTGACGGTGATCTTTTTCTTCTGGCCCGCAAGCCAGGCGCTCTACCAGTCGACCATGCGCGAGGACGCCTTCGGGCTGAACAGCAATTTCGTCGGGCTGGCCAATTTTTCCGCGGTCCTTTCGGATGAAAGCTACCTCAACTCGCTGCATGTCACGGTGATCTTCAGCGTCCTGACCGCCCTTGTCTCGATGGGACTGGCGCTGCTTCTGGCGACGGCGGCGGACCGGGTGGTGCGCGGCAAGGGCTTTTACCGCACCATGATGATCATGCCCTATGCCGTCGCCCCGGCCGTGGCGGGCATGTTGTGGCTGTTCATGTTCAACCCGGCCATGGGCACCTTCTCCTACATCCTGCGCCGCAACGGTATCATGTGGGACCCGCTGCTCGACGGCAATCAAGCCATGCTGCTCGTTGTCGCCGCCGCCGCGTGGAAGCAGATCAGCTATAATTTCCTGTTTTTTGTCGCGGGCTTGCAGGCAATTCCGAAATCTTTGCTGGAAGCGGCCTCCATTGACGGCGCGCGCGGTTCGCGGCGTTTCTGGACCATCGTTTTCCCGCTGCTTGCACCGACCACCTTCTTCCTCCTGGTCGTCAACACGGTCTATGCCTTCTTCGATACTTTCGGCATCATCCATGCCGTCACCGGCGGCGGCCCGGCCAAGGCGACGGAGACGCTGGTCTACAAGGTCTATAATGATGGCTTCGTGAACCTCAATCTCGGCTCTTCCGCCGCGCAATCCGTGATCCTGATGGTGATCGTCATCGCGCTCACCGCCTTCCAGTTCCGCTTCGTCGAGAAGCGCGTGCATTACGGCTGAGGATTTCCCATGATTGAAAACCGCCCCATTGCGCGCGTCATCGCCCATCTGATGCTGGTGCTCGGCATCATCATCGTGGCCTTCCCGATCTATTACACCTTCGTCGCCTCCTCCATGACGTCGACGGATATCATCCGCCCGCCCATGTCGCTGCTGCCCGGCGACCATCTCGGCGCCAATTACGCCGAGGCCATGGCCGGCGGCGTGGAGCGCGTCGTCGGCGTCAGCCTCGAGCGGCTGCTGTTCAACAGCTTCGTGGTGGCGCTCGCCATCGCCATCGGCAAGATCGTCATCTCGTTCCTGTCGGCCTTCGCCATCGTCTTTTTCCGCTTTCCCTTCCGCATGGGCTTTTTCTGGATGATCTTCATCACGCTCATGCTGCCTGTGGAGGTGCGCATCCTGCCCACCTACAAGGTTATCGTCGATTTGGGCCTGATCGACACCTATGCGGGGCTGACGCTGCCGCTGATGGCGTCGGCGACCGCCACCTTCCTGTTCCGGCAGTTCTTCCTGACCATTCCCGGCGAGCTGGTCGAGGCGGCGCGCATCGACAATGCCGGTCCCTTCCGCTTCATGCGCGATATCCTGCTGCCGCTGTCGAGAACCAATATTGCAGCACTTTTCGTGATCCTGTTCATCTATGGCTGGACCCAATATCTCTGGCCTCTGCTCGTGACCAACGACGCCAAGATGAACACGATCATCATCGGCCTCAAGCGCATGGTGGATTTTACCGACGCTTCGACGCCCTGGAATTATGTGATGGTGACGGCGATCCTCGCCATCATCCCCCCGATTATCGTTGTGGTGCTGATGCAGCGCTGGTTCGTCAAAGGTTTGGTGGAGACCGAGAAGTAATGGCAAAAATCGCGCTGAAAGACGTCCGCAAGGTTTATGGCGGCAATGTCGAGGCCATCAAGGGCGTGTCCATGGACATCGCCGACGGCGAAATGATCGTGCTCGTCGGCCCGTCCGGCTGCGGGAAATCCACGCTGCTGCGCATGATCGCCGGTCTGGAGAGTATTTCGGGCGGCCAGATCGTCATCGGCGACCGCGTCGTCAACGATCTCGAACCCTCCGACCGTGACATCGCCATGGTGTTCCAGAACTATGCGCTTTATCCGCATATGACGGTGCGGCAGAACCTTGCCTATGGCCTGAAGAACCGCAACACACCGAAGGAGGAGATCGAGCGGCGCATCACCGAGGCGGCCAAGGCGCTGGAAATCGAACAGTTCCTGGAGCGCAAGCCGCGCCAGCTTTCCGGCGGACAGCGCCAGCGTGTTGCCATGGGCCGCGCCATCGTGCGCAAGCCGGCGGCTTTCCTGTTCGACGAGCCGCTCTCCAACCTCGACGCCAAGCTGCGCGTGCAGATGCGGGTGGAAATCCGCCGCCTGCAGCGCTCGCTCGCCACGACAAGCGTTTATGTCACTCATGACCAGATGGAGGCCATGACACTGGCCGACCGGCTGGTGGTGCTGAATGCCGGCCGTATCGAGCAGATGGGCACGCCGATCGAGCTTTATGAAAAACCGGCAACCACCTTCGTCGCCACCTTCATCGGCTCGCCCTCCATGAACCTTCTGGCTCACGGTGCGGCATCGTCCAACGGTTCGGCCGGCTGGTCGGTGAATGACGCTGCCGCGCTGCCGCAGACGGTCGCCACGCTCGGCATCCGCCCCGAGGACATCACGCTTGCCGAGGAAGCTCCTGCGGATGCCGCCTTCACCGGCACCGTACAGGTGGATGCCGTGGAGCTGGTGGGCGCGGAAAGCTACGTGCATGGCTCGTTTGCGGATGGCACCACCATCGTCTTTCGTGTTCACGGCCGCTCACGGCTGCGCATCGGCGAGACGCTGAAGATCGCCGCGCAGACGAAAGATTTCCACCTCTTTGATGCGGCGGGAAAACGCATCTAGAGCCCGCGGATGAAAACAATGTCCGTACCGGCATGGCCGCTTGTTGCGCCATGCCGGGCCGATGTCACGCGGATGACGGAACGGGAAGGGACGACTGGCGGGCGGCAAGTTTCTTGCCGAATTTCTGGCTTGGCAACTCGATGAAACGGTGGCTCAGATACGCCATGATCACCGTCACGATCGCGGTCAGAACGACAATGACGTGAACGGGATAGGGAGCCAGCCGCCGATAGGGAAGAAGATGTTCCACGATCGGCTGGGCGACAGGTCCGAGCAGATAGACGGAGTAGCTGATGGTGCCCAGCCAGACAAAAGCCGGGTGGGTGATACGAAGCTTCGTCGTGAAGAGCACGAACAGCGCCATGCCGGCATAATAGGCGATCGTATAGCGATACCAGGTCTCGCCAAACCCCATATCCACATTGTAGCTGAGAAGGCTGACAAGCGGTACGGCAAGCACGACGAGCAGGGACGTGGCCGCAACGAGCCGCCGCAGATGGGTGCAGGCCTTCGCGTCTGCACCGTGGCGCCATAACAGCCCCCAGAACATGACGGTCAGCCCAAGCGGGATCGCGACCGGCAGCTTGATGCCCATGGCATAACGCCCAGCCGCCATGGCGATCGTGCAAAACAGGAAGAACATCACCGCGCCGACCGCACCCTCCGGCTTATGCAGGAGCCTGAGATGGAACATCAACGCGCTGGCGAGGTAGAACAGCATCTCTATCTGCAGCGTCCAGTAAACGCCAAGAATATTCTCCTGTCCCAGAAACTGCTGCAGCATGGTGATATTGGCGAGAATCTGGGTCAGCGTGAACATGTCTCCCCGCACGAGCGGAATGAGGGCCAGCGCCAGGATCATCGATCCCCAATAAGCGGGGTACAGCCTGAAAAACCGCGACACCGCAAAATCGCGCAGCGGCGCCATGTTCGCTTTCAGCAGGGAAAACGGAATGACAAAACCGGAAACGGCAAAGAACATCACAACGGCAATTTTGCCGATATCGAAATATTCCGTCAAAAAAAGAAAGAGGTAATATTCATAGGAATTCGACGTCAACCCATTCCTATACGCAACTTCAGAAACATGAAAGTATATGACAGTTATTGCAGCCACACCCCTGATGGAATCGACGCAAATCAAACGCCGAATATCGCGACATGCGCCCATAAACACCTCTGAAATTATTTATAAAACTGTAATAATTATCGATTTAGCAAACTATACTTCTGGTTTAGAGCAGATTGCAACAAGTTGGATCGTTTTTTCTTGTTTCAGCGCCCCCCCGTCGCCAACACGAAGAACGGACACTCCGCCACACGGCCGCAGCCTGCACCTTATGGTCATTCCGATGCGAAAACCGCATTCCGACGCCTGGCCGGAACGCGGTGCGGCAAATGTCGTCAGGGTGTGAAGCCTGCGCTCATGGGCGGCCCAGCCTACCAGACAAGCTCCACCTGCGGCCGGCCGTTGGAGGTCTTCTCCACCGTGCGCCCGGAGGCGTCGACGTTGCAGTGAACCCGCTGCCGGAAAGCGGAAAAGCTTTCGAAGGTCACCACATCCACCGGATCATCGAGATGCAGGGTCAGGCGATAGCGCTCCGGATCACCACCGAGCGCCTGCACGCCGAGAACCGAGGCCACGAAGGGCTGGCCAAGATAAAAGCCTTCAATCCGCGAACCAAGGAGATAGGGATTGAAGGCCGGGCGGTTTCCGGCAGCCGCGTGCAGGGTGTTCCAGTCGCGGAAACCATATTGCGCGGCGATGAGTTCCAGCGCCTTCGAGTGGGTGATTGTCTGCCCCTGCTCCTCAAGGGCGGCACGAAGCCGTTTTGCCTGTTCCTTCAGGCCCTCAAGCGCGGGAAGCGGTTTGGACACGTTCATAACGGTTCTCCAACATGCGCATGCCGAATTTTACGAAGGGGTCCGCGTTGCCATCGACGACATGCAAAACATGGGATGACCGTTATCAAGAAAGAGCTTCACCAGGGGCACAAACGCCTGCGGACGGCCGGGGCTCTCTGCCCGTGCCGTCCCTATAGCCGAGAAAACGCCGCCCGTCAAAGGCGGCGCGTCTTTGCACCGCCATCAGAAACGATAGGTGATACCCGCACCGATCAGCCATGGATCGAGCTTCGCCTTGCCGCTGATCGGCGTCCCGCCCAGTTCGGCCGTCCAGTCGGTCTTCAGGAAGATTTTCTTCACGTCGAAGTTCACGCCCCAGTGCTCGTCCAGCATATAGTCGAAACCCACCTGCACGGCGGCGCCGAGCTTGTTTTTCACATCCAGATTGCTGAAGCCGGGCTTTTCGGACTGGTTATAGAACAGCGAATAGTTCACACCCGCGCCGATATAGGGTTTGAAAGCGCCGAAATCGGTGAAGTGATATTGCAGGGTCAATGTCGGCGGCAGCAGCCATGTCTTGCCCACCGGTGTTCCGGCGAGGACGCCCTCACCGTTGATCCTGGCATAGGTCGTGCCGAGAATAAGCTCGGCGGCGAAATTCTCCGTGAAGAAATAGCTGATATCCAGTTCCGGGATCACGGTATCCGAATAGGACAGGCCCGCACCCGGGACGCCATCAACGCTGCCGCTGTCATGGGTGATGACGCCGAGGCCGCGCACGCGCAGCATCCATGGGCTTGCCGCCGCAATCGCCTCTTCCGCGGTGGGAGCCGGCGCTGCCGGAGCCAGATCCGCAGCCATGGCACTGGCAGACATCAGCATTGCCGCCACCCCGGCAAGCAAGGCGATTTTTTTGTTTCTGTTCGTCATTCCATCTCTCCTATTGCACGCCGCGACCCGGCAAACCCCGGCAACCGGCCGATGACGGCGGGCCTGCGAATCCTCACCTGCCGCACCTGATCTGCGGCCACTATGGCGAAGGGAAAGGCAAGCCGATTGAGATGGATCAAACGTGGATGCCAATGGTGTCTGCGACCAGCAAAGCCGCGGGCATCGTGACAATTGCGCAACAGAAGCGCCGCCGAGGGCACGCACATCACGCCCATGGCGGACAGGAGGACGCGCATCCACGTGTCCTCCGCCGCGCCTCTTGGCCGCTTATGCCGCCTGAGGTTTCAGTGTGGCGGACCCCGGCTTCCTGAGAAGCAATACCGAGACCGCTGCGATCATGCACATCAGGCCGGCGATCTGCAGCGCAGGCATATAGGTGTCGAAGTCGCTCTTGAAGAAACCGGCGCCGAAGGCGGCGGTGGCGGCCCCCAGCTGATGGCCGGCAAAGACCCAGCCGAATACCAGCCCCGCCTTTTCACGGCCGAAATTTTCGGCGGCCAGCTTCACCGTCGGCGGCACGGTCGCCACCCAGTCCAGCCCGTAAAATACGGCAAAGACCGAAAGCTCGACGAAACTGAACCCGGAAAAGGAGAGATATAGCAGGGAGAGGCCGCGCAGACCGTAAAACCAGAACAGCAGGAAGCGATTGTCGAAACGGTCGGAAAGCCAGCCCGCGAAGATCGTGCCGAAGAAATCGAAGATACCGATCACCGCCAGCGTGCCCGCCGCCGTGACCGCCGCCATGCCGAAATCACCGCAGATCGAAATCCAGTGGGTCTGGATCAGACCGTTGGTGGAAAGCCCGCAAACGAAGAATGTACCGAACAGCACCCAGAAGACCGGATTGCCGGAGACGCTCTTCAACGTCAACAGCGGTGAAACCAGCGTGGCGAGAAGATTGTGATCCTGCTTCGGCGGCTTCACCACCGCCGTTTCGCCATAAGCCGGCAGGCCGATATCGGCGGGGTGATCACGCATCAGAAGCAGCACGAGGATCATGGCGGCGGCAATCACCGCGACGGAAAGTGTCAGGGCCGTCCGCCAGCCATAGGCCTCGGTCAGCGCCGCCAGAAGCGGCAGAAAAACCAGCTGGCCGGTCGCGTTGCTCGCCGTCATCAGGCCGATCACCAGTCCGCGGCGCTTGGAAAACCAGCGCGTCGCAACCGTGGCGCCCAGCACCAGCGCTGTCATGCCGGTGCCGACCCCGATCACCACGCCCCATAGCAGCAGCAATTGCCAGACCTCGGTCATGAAAAAGGAGGCGACAATGCCGCCCATGATCAGTGCGAGCGCCGTCGACACCACCTGCCGAATGCCGAAATGGTTCATGAAGGCGGCGGCAAAAGGCCCGAGCAGGCCGAAAAGCACCAGCCTGACGGCCATGGCGGAGGAAATATCGGCGATATCCCAGCCGAACTCCTGATGCAGCGGCTGGATCATCACCCCTGCAGAGCCCATGGCGCCGGCAGTGGCCAGCATGGTTAGAAAGGTGGTGGCGGCAACAAGCCAGCCATAATGCAGGTTTCTGCCGGCCATCCAGCGGGCAAGGCGTGTGGAGAGCATGTTCAAGGTCCCTTTCCAGCGGCCTCAGGCTGGTGATTGCGGGTATATACCCAACTTTACGGGCAGATACCCGTATTACGATGAAAAATTACAGGGCTGCGAGCAGTTCCTGCAATTGCGCGGTCTTTTCCGGCCCCAACCGGGCTTCGATTTCGTCCTGCACCCTGTCCCAGAGCGGCGCGCCCGTCTTCAGGATCGCCTGCCCCACCTCCGTCACGGTCAGCATCGCCTCCCGTTGATCCTCGCCGTGGCCGATCGCCACCAGCCCCATGCGCGCCAGTACCCTGGCATTGCGGCCGACGGTGGAGCGATCCAGTTCCACCCGCGCGGCTAGATCGGTGAGCGACACCGGCGCGGTACGGTTGATGTTCCGCAACAGGCTGAACTGGCCGATATTGACGCCAAGCGGCGCCAGCGCCTCGTCATAATAGGACGAGACCTTGCGGGATGCTTTGCGCAACAGAATGCAGTGGCAGCTATCGTTTGGCATTTGTCTCGGGTATATACCCGCAATGCCTCTGATGCAAGGGCTGTCGAGCAGGCATTCACACATGGCCGCGGCAAGGCGGGCCACATGCTTATTTCAAAAGCGTAGCCGGAAGAAACCATATATCGCCAGAACCACGCTGATCGATGCCCCGATCAGATAGGGCAGATGCAGCGCGGCGATGCGGCCGAATGCCGGCTCGGCAAGGCTGACGAGCAGGCCTGCGGCAAGTGCGCCGAACGACATCGCGCCCCAGCCGAAGAACCGGTAAACGGAATTGACACGGCCGAGCAGCGCATCCGGAATGAGCCTTTGCCTGTAACTGACCGTCACCACATTCCAGAGCATGCCGGCTGCGGCCTCGAAAAACAGGCCCAATGCCACCAGCGGCACGGAACCGGAAAGGCCGAGCGCGAGATTGAACAGCGCGAAAATGCAGAGCACCAGAACCAGGCTTTTCCGGGCGCCCAACCGGCGGGCAAGCCAGGGTGAGGTCAGCCCGCCAAGAACGCCACCCGCCGCGCCGCATGTCAGCAGCACGCCATAGGCTGCCGCCGACAGCTGCAGAACCTCCTGAGCGTAAAGGACGAGGATCGTCATTCCGCCGACGAAGACCGCATTGATAATGCCCAGCATGAGGGCAAGCCGCAGGATCATTTTATGGCGCCGCATCCAGCCCAACCCTTCCAGCAAAGCCGGCCAGAAGGCAAAGGTGCCGGATGGCTTGCGCGGCGGCAAAACGATCAGCCAGATCAGCAGGGCCGATACCGCGTAAAACCCGGCATCCAGCCCGAAGGGAAAGGCAATGCCGGCGGTAATCAGCAGGCCGGCCAGTGGCGGCCCGATGAACTGCCCGGTGACCTGTTCGGCGCTCCACATCTGGCCATTGGCATGTTCAAGATCGTTGGCGGCAACCAGCGACGGCAGGATCGTCTGCGCCGCATTGTCCCGGACGACCTCGGCGCAGCCAAGCAGGAAAGCGATCACCGCCAGCGAAAAAATCGCCGTCATACCGGCATCCGCCGGCCGAGGAAGCGCCGTGGTGGCGGAAATCATCGCAACCGCGCAGATCATCAGCGCCAGCCGGACCAGATCGGCCCGCACCATCAACAGACGCCGGTCGCTCCGATCCGTCCAGACACCGACGGGAAGCGCAAAAAGCAGCCACGGCATCCGCTGCGCCACCGCAATCATGGAGATCAGCAGCGGATCGCTTGTCAGCATCGTGGCAAGCCAGGGTATCGCCACCATGGATATGCCATCGGCAAGATTGGATACGGCGCTTGCGGAAAAAAGAAGACGGTAGTCGCGATTTACCCGAAGAAGAGTTGCCTGCATGCCTGATCCCCGCAGCTGAACATCACACCGGAGAACTTGCGGGCCGACGCAATTATCTGACAGGCATTACAATATTGCCCAGCCTGCGAAGCGGCATCCAATCCGATATCGCAGCTTTGCATGAAAGACCATGTTGCGGAAACAGAATTTACGGCGGTCCAGGTCTGGCCGTTCAACCGGACCGGACCACCGGCATTACGTTCGGCTCAGGCCGAGAGCCTGCGGCCGCTCGCGACCAGAAGACCGGCAGCGCCTTCCAGCCAGCCGGCTTTCAGTTCCAGCGCCAGGAAACGGCTACGCTCGAACGGGCCGGGCATGATCAGATGCTGCGCCTTGTCGGCGAAAAAGCCGAAACGCTCGTAATAGGGCGCATCACCCACCAGAAGGATGGCGCCATGGCCGCGTCTGGTGGCTTCGGCAATGGCGGCGCGCATCAGTGCCGAACCGATGCCCTTGCCCTCATGGGCGGAATCGACGGCCAGCGGACCGAGCAGCAGCGCTTCGACGGCGCGGCCTTCGCGCGAAATGCCGGCTTCGACATTCCACAGGCGCACCGAGCCGATGACATGACCGTCCTCATCGCGGGCGACCAGCGCCAGGCCTTCGGCCGGAATGCGGCCGGCGCGCAGCTTTTCGGAAGACTTGCGGCGGCGGCCCTCGCCCATGGCGCGGTCCAGCAGGGTCTCACGGGCAACGACATCGCCCGGATTTTCCTGATCGACATGAAATGTCTGCGGCGTGAAAAATGCCCGTACCGAATTCAAAAGAGCGGCCATCTCTCGGCCCTCCCTCACACAACCGCCCACACGCGGCCCTTGATGAAAATTGGTGAACCGTTCCGGCCCGCCGACACGCTTTCCTCGGCTGGAAGAGGTGCAGCAAGCAGGGATTTGCGCAACAGCACAATCGGCAGGGCCGGAACGGAAGCTTGGTCGAGACGCCGCCCCGTTCAGCGGGCGGCGTTCGGACTTTTTGACCTGCGCATCGGGTTTTCCGAAAACCGCGTTACGCCTTTCGGCCCGATGCTTAGATGACGTAAGCCTTGAGCGGCTCGAAGCCATTGAAAGCAACCGCCGAATAGGTCGTCGTATAGGCGCCCGTGCCTTCGATCAGAACTTCGTCGCCGATGGTCAGAGAGACCGGCAGCGGATACATGTTCTTTTCATACAGCACGTCGGCGCTGTCGCAGGTCGGACCGGCCAGAACGCAGGGTTCCATCGCGTCCTGATCGCGCTCGGTGCGGATCGGGTAACGGATCGCCTCATCCATCGTTTCGGCGAGACCGCCGAACTTGCCGATGTCGAGGAACACCCAGCGGTGGTTGTCATTGTCGGACTTGCGCGAGACAAGAACGACTTCCGCCTTGATGACGCCGGCATTGCCGACCATGCCGCGGCCCGGCTCGATGATCGTCTTCGGGATCTGGTTGCCGAAGTGCTTGCGCAGCGCCGTGTCGATCGCCTGGCCGTATTCTTCGGCAGCCGGAACGTCGCGCAGGTACTTGGTCGGGAAACCGCCGCCCATATTGACCATCTGCAGGTGGATGCCCTGCTTGGCGAGCGATGCGAAGACGCGCTTGGCATCGGCGAGCGCCGCATCCCATGCGTCGAGGTTCATCATCTGCGAGCCGACATGGAAGGACACACCGTAGGACTCAAGGCCGAGCTGATGCGCATAGACCAGAACATCGACGGCCATCTGCGGCACGCAGCCGAACTTGCGCGACAGCGGCCATTCCGCACCTTCGCCATCCGTCAGCACGCGGCAGAAGACGCGCGCGCCGGGAGCGGCACGGGCAACCTTCTCGACTTCCTCATGGCTGTCGACGGCGAAGAGATCGATGCCGAGCGCATAAGCGCGTGCAACATCGCGTTCCTTCTTGATGGTGTTGCCGAAGGAGATACGGTCAGCCGTTGCACCGGCATCGAGCGCCATCTGGATTTCAGCCACGGAGGCGCAATCGAAGTTGGAGCCGAGCGACGCGAGCAGCTTCAGGATTTCGGGAGCCGGGTTTGCCTTCACGGCATAATAGATCGCGCTGTTCGGCAGGGAATGCCGGAACGCGTTGAAATTGTCGCGCACGACGTCGAGATCAACCACGAGGCAAGGGCCTTCGGGACGTCGGGTCTTGATGAAGTCGAGAATGCGTGCAGTCGTCATCGATATATTCCCTATAAAACCGGCTCCGGAAAAATCCGGAGGACAAAGGACGCTCGAGATATGCATTCGAATCAGCCGGTGGAGGCGCAGAATCGATAGCATACGCTCAAGGCGCGAATGTGAACGACGCCCTGCCAGAGCATCATTCGGCTTTGTCTGCCATCGATTGGAGGGATTGACCCGACCGCACTTCAGGCAATGATGGTGTGCCTCTTCAGTACCCCGGCTGATGGAGAGCCGGCAGAGAACCAGAAAGGCCCGCACCGTCGTTGCTTTCATATGTCCTCGCATTTCCCGGTTGGCCGGAATAGCGACTGGAGGGGTTAGTTCCAGGTACCTTACCTAAATCCTCACCACATCGAGGACTCGGCGGACACACATGGGCACGTGCGACTTTGGGCAGCACGGGAGATAAGAATATTCGCAGTCATAATCAAGAGGATTTTTTCATCAGGGAGCGGATTTTTTCGGCAATGGATTTGGGGTTGAACAGTCGTCCCCCAGCGTTCAATTATATGGAACGAACTGGAGGATTTTCATGGACACGCTGACCCGCATCCGCGCCTTTATCGATGTCGTCGAGGCGGAGGGTTTTTCAGCCGCCGCACGCAAGACCGGACGCTCCAAGGCGCTTCTGTCCAAATATGTCCGTGAACTGGAAGATGATCTCGGCGCGCTGCTCCTCAACCGTACCACCCGGCAGTTTTCGCTGACGGAGGCTGGGCACACCTATTACCGCACCGCCTCCGACATATTGAAGGAGATCGACAACCTCGCCGATCTGGTGCGCGAGAAGAATGCCGATCTCAAAGGCAAGCTCAGGATTTCCGTTCCCCGCACCTTCATCGATGCCGATGTCGGCCAGAGCCTGATCGATTTCGCCAAGGAAAATCCGGAACTGTCGCTGGAAATCGTTGCCGAGGACCGGTTTGTCGACCTGATCGAGGAGGGTTTCGATCTTGCCGTTCGAATCACGCGGCTGGAGGATTCGGGCCTCATTGCCCGCAAGCTTTCCGATTTCCGGGTCTATGCGGTGGCGACGGCGGATTTCGTGGCGCAGCACGGGCCGCTCGACGGGCCGCAGGATTTCTCCCGCGTTCCTTTCATCATCGATACCAATACGCGTTTTCACAATACGGTGCGGTATCTGGAGCCGGATGGCGGCTCGAATTCGGTCACCATCAGCGGACCGATCGAGGTCAACAGCCCCCAGGCGACGCTGCGCGCCGCCCGCGCCGGCCTCGGCATCGCCATGGTTCCGGATTTCATCGCCCGGCCCTATATCCAGTCCGGCGAACTGGTGACGCTGTTCGACGATTATATTTCCAAGGACCGCGGCATCTACGCGGTCTATCCGCACCGCCGCTATCTGCCCGCCAAGGTGCGCAGCTTCGTGGATTATCTTTCCGCGTGGTTCAGGAAGAACGGGTGAAGAGTGGAGAGCCGGATGGCTCTCACCGAGCGCCCCTCCGTCAGCCGGACTTGATCCGGCATCCAGCCACGGCGCGTCTGCGCCGTGAGAAGAGTCTCTTGCGATCAAGGATTTGATCGCGCTGGACCCCGGATCTAGTTCGGGGTGACG
Organism: Agrobacterium sp. NPDC089420; assembly: GCF_044900305.1. Taxonomy (NCBI): domain Bacteria; kingdom Pseudomonadati; phylum Pseudomonadota; class Alphaproteobacteria; order Hyphomicrobiales; family Rhizobiaceae; genus Agrobacterium; species Agrobacterium sp. NPDC089420. Next base: position 29,236 of record NZ_JBJDMY010000015.1, read on the forward strand.
GTGTGCGGATGCAACAGCCTCACTAAAACCTGATCTCTGCAAGTTTTTCCACCCGCCTAAACGCCCGCCCTGCAGCGGGCGTCGCATGGCCGGACCCCTTATCAGAACGGCGAATCCGGGAAGTAGAACTGCGCGGCATTGTCCTTGGTGATGAGCGTCGCATCGAGAATATACTCGCCGGCAACCGGCACCTGATCGTAAAAATGGCCGGCCGTCAGCTGCATGGCGGTCGCCACCATCGCTGGCGGATAGAGCACGTCGACCGGCACAAGCTTGTCGCCGTCCATGACCTTCTTGATCATGTCCTTGGAGCCGGCGCCCGCGACGATATACTGGACATCGGTGCGGTTCGCCTGCTGGATCGCCTCCAGCACGCCGATCGCCATATCGTCATCCTGGCACCAGACCACGTCGATCTTCTTGTATTTGGTCAGATAGTCCTGCATCACGCGGAAGGCGTCGTCGCGGTTCCAGTTGCCGTATTGCCGGTCGAGAACCTTGACGTTCGAGCCGGCGATGCCCTTGTCGAAACCGTCCTGACGCTGCTGGTCGATCGGGATCGGCAGGCCGCGAATGACCACGACTTCGGCATCCGGCGTCGTCTTCTTGATGTATTCGCCAGCCACCTGGCCAAGTGCGGGGTTGTTACCCGCGACATAGAGATCGCGGATGGAATTGTCGTTGACGCTCGGCGCGCGGTCGACCAGCGCAACGAAGGTACCCTTGTCCTTGATCTCCTTGATGGCGTTGACCAGCGGATCGGGATCGGACGGCAGCACGACCAGAGCGTCCAGCCCCTGCACCGCCAGATCCTGCAGCGCGTTGGCCTGATTGGCGGCGTCCGGCGAGGTCTTCACGATCACATTGAGGCCGGGATGTTCCTGCATCAGCAGCTTCGCCACGCGCTCGGCATGATAAACGACGCCCGCCGTCCAGCCGTGGTCGGCAGCCGGAATGGAGACGCCGATCGTGACCTTCTTGTCCTGCGCATGGGCCGAACCCGCCAGCACCGCGGCCAGCGCGGCAAAGGCCACGCCGATGAATTTTCTACGCATAGTCTCTTTCCTCCCAAGACCGGGGCGTTCCTCCTTCAACCGCACCTGCCCCACACGGCGCGGCGTGATACGTCACCTGCGGCTGAGCGAGCGCTGCACCAGCATGGCGATGATGATGATGGCGCCCTGAATGGCGCCGATCAGATATTCGCTGACGAAGTTCGACAGGATCATGATGTTGCCGACAATCTCCAGAATGAAGGCGCCGCAGATCGTGCCCCAGATACGCCCTACCCCACCGCGCAGCGCCGTGCCGCCGACGACGACGGCGGTGATGGCCTGCAGCTCCCACAACATGCCCGTTGTGGCCGAGGTGGAGGCGAGGCGCGGCACATACAGCAATACGGCGACAGCAACGCAGAGCCCTTGCACCACATAAGCGATGGTGCGCACCCGCGCGACCGAAATGCCGGAGTAACGCGCCACATCCTCGCTGGAGCCGACCGCTGTCAGATGCCGGCCGTAACGGGTACGGTACAGCACGAAGGCGGCGATGGCGGCCGTCACGAAAATCACGATGACCGGCACCGGCACGCCGAAGACATTGCCGAAATAGACCGGGCGATAAAGCGTCTGGATTTCCGGGTTGCGCAGCGTGATGGCACCGCCCTGCGACAGCCATGTGGTCAAACCGCGATAGATACCCATGGTGCCGAGCGTGGCGATGAAGGGTTCGATGCGGCCGATGGTGGTGATGAGGCCGTTCGTCAGTCCGCAGGCCGCGCCGATGGCGAGCGCGAGCGCCATGGCGGCCAGCAGCATCAGAAGCGGACTGGCGATGACGCCGCTGTTCATGAACAGGATCATCAGGCTGGCGACGAAAGCCACCATGGCGCCCACGGACAGATCGAGCCCGCCGGATGTGATGACGTAGGTCGCGCCAAGCGCGATGATGGCGATGAAGGCGCTGCGGGTGATGACGTTCAGGAGATTGTCGATGCCAATGAAATTGGGATTGGCGATGGTGCCGAGGACCAGAAGCAGGGCCAGCGCCACAAACGGCGCCACGGCGCGCAGATCCCAGTCCTTCGAGGTCTTCGGCGTCTTGCCGTTATCAAGTGCGGCCTCAGTCATGTTTCCCCTCAATTGTCTTTTCTCAGGCCCTGTTCAAAGGACACGCCGCCTCAGGCGAATTCCTGCGTGTGAACGCCCGTCGCCAGCGCCACGATGTCGTTTTCCGTCATGCGCTCGCCCGTCACCTCACCGACGATCCGGCCCGAACGCATCACCAGAATGCGGTCGCAGATGCCGATCAGCTCGGGCATTTCCGAAGAAACGACGATGATGGAGCGCCCCTCCTGCGCAAGCCCGGCGATAAAGCGGTAGATTTGCTCCTTGGTGCCGATGTCGATGCCGCGCGTCGGCTCGTCGATGATGACGATGGACGGATCGAGGAGCATCATCTTGGCCAGAAGCAGCTTCTGCTGGTTGCCGCCGGAAAGCTGGCCCGCCAGCAGATCCTTGCGGCCGGTGCGGATATCGAAGTCGCGCACGGCATCGTCAAGCGCCGCCGTCTCGCGGCGGGTATCGATCTGGAACAGCCGGCTGAATTTTTTGAGCGAAGCAAGCGTCAGATTGACCCGCAGATCCTTGGCAAGCAGCAGACCCTTGCCCTTGCGATCCTCGCTCAGATAAACGATTCCGGCCTTCAGGCTGTCTTCCGCCTTGGCGAAACTGACCGCGCGTCCCAGGTGGCGCACCGTTCCCCGCCCGGCCCGCAGGCCCAGCACGCCCTCCATCAGCTCCGTCCGGCCCGCCCCGACAAGACCGGCGAAACCGAGGATTTCGCCCTTGCGCAGGCGGAAACCGGCATCCTGCGCATAACCGGGAACGTTAAAATGCTCGACCTCAAGAACCGGCTCGCGTTCACCGCCGGCGTGCCGGTCGGGATAGAGTTTCGCCACATCCCGCCCCACCATCAGCCGCGCCATATCGGCCGGCTCCAGCTCTGAGGCCGGATGCGACGCGACCAGCCTGCCGTCGCGCAGCACCGTCACCCGGTCGGCAATCTCCTTCACTTCCGGCAGACGATGCGAGATATAAAGCACGGCCACACCCTTCGTCCGGATGTCGCGGATGACGTTCAGGAGCGCGTCGGTTTCGATGGGCGTAAGGCTCGCGGTCGGCTCGTCGAAAATCACCACGCGATGCGGCACCAGCAGAACCCGGGCGATCTGCACCAGCTGCCGCTGGGCAATCGACAGGCTGCCGACAATGGCGTCGGGATCGATCGAGCCGCCGAGATCGCTAACGGCCTTGCGCGCACCATCGCGCATGGCGCGGTCGTCCATCATCGGACCTTTATGCAATTCGCGGCCGAGATAGATGTTCTGTGCCACCGTCAGATCCGGCGCCAGCAATATTTCCTGATGCACGAGAACGATGCCGCGATGTTCGGCATCCACCGGCCCACTGAGCGCCACGGCGTCGCCATCGATGTGGATTTCGCCGCCCGACGGCTTCTCATTGCCCGCCAGCAGCTTCATCAGCGTCGACTTGCCGGCGCCGTTCTCGCCGATGATGGCGTGAACCTCACCGGCGCGCACGGCGATCTCGATATCCTTCAGAACCTGAACCGGCCCGAAGGATTTCGACAGCCCGACCGTCCGGACAAGAGCCGGGGCTGAAATTTCGTCAGCAAAAGCCATGCGCCGTCACCGGCAGCCGGTGAGAACGGACGGTTTTTGCCCCTCGATTTTCCTTGAAGCGACCATGAGCGAACTCCTCCCAAAGCTCGAAGAAGAAGCTAACGTCCGTTTTGAGGTACGTAAAGCAAATTTCGCTCGTCTTTTAGAATACACTGAAATTTGACCGGTGCGGCGGCCTTTCATCACCGCGACGCGGGACGCTGGAACCCCTTCATGAGGCGATGCATGGCCTCGGCGCCTTCCTTCACCAGATCGAACCGTTTCCCGAACAGCAGCCAGTCTGAACACATGCCCTTCAGCAGCCAGTAGAGCGCCCCGAGCGCCGATTCCGCCGTCCAGTTGTCGTTGAAGGCGCCTTCCGCCTGCGCCCGCTCGAAGGCCTCCTCGAGCAGCCGCTTGTGGTAACGGTCCAGCTCCTCCTGCGCCCGCAGCACGGGGGCGAACTCGTCGGAATAATTGGTGCGCAGGCTGATGGTCATGATGCGCTGGCGCTGTTCGTCTGCGGCCAGAAGCGCCAGCCAGTTGCACGCCGCCTCCTCGATCTTGGCCAGCAGGGCGGCCCCCTTGAGATCGGGATCTCCGAAATCGAGCAGGTCCGATTCCGGCAAGGTGACGGATTCGTAAAGGCCGATGAAAAGGTCGGCCTTGCTGGAGAAATGCCAATATATCGCCCCGCGCGTCACCCCGGCGGCGGCCGCCACCTCGTCCAGCGAGCTGTTGGCCACGCCTTTCTTGAAGAATACCCGCTCGGCGGCGGCAAGGATCGCCTGACGCGTCTCTTCCGCCTCGGCCTTGGTACGGCGCATCGCAATATCTCCTTCAGTCGTGGCACGGCGCTTTCGCACCGTGCCGCTTTGCAATGCCGGAACCATCGATCCGATGAAACCGGCGGCCTTCCCATCCCGTTTTATTCCGCCGGGGATACGGCGTCAGCAGCAATCTCATTGTTCTTCTTGCGATCCCCGAAAATCTTCATGACAAAGACGAAGAAGACGGGAACGAAGAAGATCGCAAGGATCGTCGCCGAGATCATGCCGCCAAGCACACCGGTGCCGATGGCGTTCTGGCTCGCCGCACTGGCACCCGACGCAATCGCCATCGGCAGCACGCCGAGCGAGAAGGCGAGCGAGGTCATCAGAATCGGCCGGAAGCGTAAGTGCGCCGCCTCCACCGTCGCATCATAGGTGGATTTGCCCTCCGCCCGCAAATCCTTGGCGAATTCGATGATCAGGATCGCGTTTTTCGCCGAAAGACCGATGATGGCGACGAGGCCGACCAGGAAGTAGACGTCGTTCGGCATGCCGCGCATCATCACCGCCGCCACCGAACCGATGACACCAAGCGGCACCACCAGCATGACGGAAAGCGGAATGGACCAGCTTTCATAAAGCGCCGCCAAAAGCAGGAAGACGAACAGCACGCTGAGGCCGATCAGCGCCGGCGCCTGCGAGCCGGACTGGATTTCCTGCAGCGACTGGCCGGTCCATTCGAAACCGAAACCGCTTGGCAATTCGCCCGCCAGACGTTCCATTTCGGCAATCGCGTCACCGGAGGAGTAACCGGGCGCCGACTGGCCGCCGATACGGATCGCCGGATAGCCGTTGTACCCCACCACCTGCGAGGGGCCGCGCACCCATTCCACCGTGGCGAACGAGCTCACCGGCACCATGCCGCCATTGGCGTTGCGGACGTTAAGGTGCAGCAGGTCCTCGGTCTTCATGCGCTGGCCCTGCTCCGCCTGCACCGTCACGCGCTGCATGCGGCCGGCATTGGGGAAGTCGTTGACGTAGGACGACCCCATATTGGCCGAGATGGTGGCGTTGATGTCGCTGAAGGTCACACCGAATGTATTGGCCTTTTCACGGTCGATGATGAGATTGACCTGTGGCGAATCCGGCATGCCTTCGACGCGCAGGCCGGCGAGGATCGGGCTTTTCTGTGCCGCCGCCATCAGCTGCGCGCCGGCGGCACTCAGCGCCGCCTGCCCGGCACCCGCGCGGTCCTGCAGGCGGAAGGTGAAGCCACTGGAATTGCCGAGACCCTGAATGGGCGGCGGCGACAGCGTGAAGGCCATGGAACCCGGCAGGCCCCACAGCTTGCCGTTGATGCGTTGCGCAATGGCGGATGCGGAATCCTCCGGCCCGCGCTCACTCCAGTCCTTCAGCGTCGCGAAGGCGAGACCGGCATTCTGGCCGGAACCGGAGAAGGAGAAGCCCGAAACCGCAATCACGCGATCGACCGCCGGTTCCGCCAGGAAGATCTTTTCGATTTCCTGGATGGATTGCAGGGTGCGCTCGCTGCTGGCTTCCGCCGGTGCCTGGATGTCGACGATCAGGTAACCCTGGTCCTCGTTGGGCAGGAAGGAGCTCGGCAATTGCATATAGGCCCAGCCGAGACCGGCAAGCAGCGCCGCATAGATGACCATGAAGCGGCCGGAACGCTTGATGATGCTGCCCACCGACGCGGAGTATTTGTGCGAGGCCTTGTCGAAGCCGCGGTTGAACCAGCCGAAGAAACCTTTCTTCTCGTGGTGCCCGGCCTTGATCGGCTTCAGGAACGAAGCGCAGAGCGCCGGCGTGAGCGACAAAGCGAGGAAGCCCGAAAACAGGATGGAGACCACCATGGTCAGGCTGAACTGCTGGTAGATGATGCCGACCGCGCCGGGGAAGAAGGCCATGGGCACGAACACCGCCGTCAGGACCAGCGTGATGCCGATGATGGCGCCGGAAATCTGGCCCATCGCCTTGCGGGTCGCCTCCTTCGGCGACAGATGCTCTTCCGCCATGATGCGCTCGACATTTTCCACCACGACGATCGCGTCATCGACGAGGATGCCGATGGCGAGAACCATGGCGAACATGGTGAGCACGTTGATCGAGAAACCCGAGACATACATGATGGCGCAGGTGCCGAGCAGCGCCACCGGCACCACCAGCGTCGGAATGATGGTGTAGCGGATGTTCTGGAGGAAGACGAACATCACCACGAAGACGAGGATGATCGCCTCCACCAGCGTGTTGATCACCTTCTGGATCGAGATTTTCACGAAGGGGCTGGTGTCGTAGGGAATTTCATATTCCAGACCGGGCGGGAAATACCGCGACAGCTCCTCCATGGTGGCGCGCACGCCATCGGAGGTCTGCAACGCATTGCCGGTGGGCGACAGTTGCACGCCGATGGCCGCACTGGGTTTGCCGTTCAGGCGGCTGGAAAAGGCGTAGCTTTCGCCGCCGACTTCCACCCGCGCCACATCGCGCAGCCGTACGGACGAACCGTCCGGATTGGCGCGCAGCACGATGGCGCCGAATTCCTCCGGCGAGGTCAGCTGGCCCTGCACGTTGACGGTGGCTGAAATCTGCTGGCCGATCGGGTTGGGCGAGGCGCCTATGCGGCCCGCCGCGACCTGCGAGTTCTGCGCCTGAATGGCGCCGATGACGTCGGACGAGGTCAGGCTGAGGCCGAGCATCTTGTCCGGGTCCATCCAGATGCGCATCGAGCGCTGGGTGGCGAACAGCTGGGCGCTGCCGACGCCCGGCACGCGGCGCAATTCGCCGAGCACGTTGCGGCTGAGATAATCACCGAGACCGATCGCGTCGGTATTGCCGTCGACGGAGGTGAGCGCCACCATCATCAGGAACGAGGTGCCGGCCTGTTCGACGCGCAGGCCCTGCTGCGTGACCGCCTGCGGCAGACGCGGCTGGACGCGGGCGATGCGGTTTTGAACCTCCACCTGCGCTTCGCCGATATTGGTGCCCGGCGCGAAGGTGACGTTGATGGAAATGCTGCCGGACGATTCAGAAGTCGATTCGAAATAGAGAAGACCCGGAACCCCGTTCAGCTCTTCCTCGATGGGACGCGTGACGCTCTGGTAGATATCCTCGGGCGCGGCACCGGGATAGTTGGTGCCGATCGAAATCTGCGGCGGCGCCACATTCGGATATTGCGCAATCGGCAGCATGGGAATGGCGAGCAGGCCCGCCAGCATGATGAAGATGGAAACGACCCAGGCAAAAATGGGCCGATCGATGAAAAAACGTGCCATTAAAATCGGTCCTTATTGCTTTGCAGCCGGGGCCGCACCTTCGCTGCCGGCGGCGGTGACCTCCGGCTCCGCGGACCACGGCTCGGGCTTCACCTTGGCGCCCGGCGCGGTCTTCTGGAAACCTTCGGCAACGACACGGTCACCATCCTTCAGGCCTTCGGAAATTACCCAGCGGTCGCCGATGGAGCGGCCGACGCTGACGCGCCGCTGTTCGACCGTGTCTTTGGCATTGACGACAAGCACGCTCGCCTGCCCGCCCGCATCGCGCTGCACCGCCTGCTGCGGCACGGCAAAGGCCGCCTTCTGGATGCCCTGCTGGATCTGGACGCGGACATACATGCCCGGCAGAAGATCGCCGTTCGGATTGGGAAATTCGCCGCGCAGCGTCACCTGGCCGGTGGTTTCATCCACCGCCGCTTCGGAAAACAGCAGGCGACCGGAAACAGGGTAACGGCTGCCGTCATCAAACAGCAGGTTGACTTCGGCCTCGTTCGGGCCGGTCATCAGCTGGCCGTCCTGCAGGGCCTTGCGCAGGCGGATGAGGTCTGCCGCCGGCTGAGTGAAGTCGGCATAGATCGGATCCAGCTGCTGGATCGTCGCCAGGCTTTCCGAACCGGTGGCGCTGACCAGCGCACCTTCGGTGATGCGCGCCCGGCCGATGACACCGCTGATCGGCGCCTTCACATCGGCATATTGAAGATTGAGCTTTGCTTCCGCGACCCCCGCCTCGGCAACCGCCACCTCGGCATCGGCCTGCGCCAGCTGGGCGATGGCATTGTCGAATTCCTGTTGCGAGCCGACATTGGAACGGCGCAGCTGCTGCTGCCTGTCGGCCGTCTGCCGCGCCTGCAGCTGCGCGGCCTGCGCCCGGCGCAACGTGCCTTCGGCGCTGTCGACGCGCACCTGGAACGGCGCGGGGTCGATCCGGTAGAGAACATCGCCCTCCTTCACCAGCGACCCCTGCTCGAACACCCGCTCGACGATGATGCCGGAGACGCGCGGACGCACCTCGGCAAGCCGCGTCGGCGCGATGCGGCCCGGCAACTCGTTGGTGATGGGCAGTTCTTCCTGCTTCACGGTCACGACCTTGACCGCACCGGGTGGCGGCGCGCCGGGCGCGGAGGCCTGCTCGTCGCTACATCCGACCAGAACGATGCCCGTCAACAACACCGCTACGATCTGCCCCAATCTCTTCGCCATTCTGCGCTCCGAATCCATAAAATAGGTCACATTTACATACATACTAAGACGTATGTAAAATTTCGGCAATAAAATTGTTGCACCGCAAAAGCCGTCTCACGCGCTTGTGAAGCTGCGTGAGACGGTGTGGAGCGGCATTGCGCTGAGGGGAAATGGGAAGCGGAAGCGAACTGGCGTTGGCGCAAGGACATCGAGCAAAGGTCCCGAGGCGGACACCCGGGTAAATCAAAACCCGGGGACCCTGCTTCACCATGCACGGGCGCATCCCGAGCATCTGCGACCTTCCGACCAGATGGAGCCCTGGCGGTCCCAGGGACGAGCCCGAGGACGAGGGAAACCGTCCCGACAGCCGCAGCCGTCAATTTCGGTATCTATAACAGCCTATCTGGCCAGAAAAATATGCGCCGCCATATCGAGGCAGCGGCAGGCATAACCCCATTCATTGTCGTACCAGGCGACCAGCTTGGTGAGGCCGCCCTCCGTCTGCATTCCCGCCAGCGCATCGACGATCGAGGAATGCGGATTGCCGCGCATATCCGTGGAGACGACGGGTTCGTCGCAATAGGCGAGAATGCCACGCATGTCGCCCGCCGCCCGTGTGCGGATCATGGCGCAGATATCGCTGTAGGAGACCTTGTCCCGCAACCGGCATGTCAGGTCGATCATGGAGACGTCAGAGACCGGCACGCGCACCGCCAGGCCGTTGATCCGCCCGTTCAGTTCCGGCACCACCCGCCCCACCATGCGCGCAGCCCCGGTCGTTGCCGGAATGATGTTTTCCAGGATGCCGCGGCCGAAACGCCAGTCCTTGCGGGCGACGCCATCCACCGTGTTCTGGCTGGAGGTCGTCGCATGAACCGTCAGCATCAGCGCTTCTTCGATACCGAAGGCGTCGTTCAGCGCCTTGGCGAGCGGCGCCACGCAATTTGTCGTGCACGAAGCGTTCGAGACGATGGTTTGCCCGGCATAACCACCGGCATTGACACCCATCACGAAGACCGGCGTATCGTCATCCGGCGGCGCCGAGATCAGAACCTTGGCTGCACCAGCGGCAAGATGCCCTTCCGCCGCCTTTTTGGTCAGGAAGAAACCGGTCGATTCGATGACGACATCGACGCCCACGCCGGCCCAGCCGATTGCGCCCGGTTCCCGCTCGCTGAAGGCGCTCACCGGCCTGTCGTCGATGACAAGCGCATTTTCCGATGTCGCCACGGTGCCCGGAAAGCCGCCATGCACGCTGTCATATTTGAGCAGGTAAGCGAGATGATCGATCGGCAGCAGATCGTTGATCGCCACGATCTCGACATCGTCCCGCGCCATCGCGGCCCTTAGAACCGTGCGGCCGATGCGGCCGAACCCGTTAATGCCGATACGGATTTTGTCAGTCATCGATTGTCCTTTTAATCGTGAAGCAAAGGCGGCCATTCCCCGCCCAGGCGGCCTGCCGGGCATGCCGCGCCTGCGCGCCGCCGCCCTGCCCGAAGGGATTGTTTTCCATGCCGCTTATTTTTATACTAGACCGCACAAAAATACGGCGCAACGAATTTATTGCGAAACGGTACAAAAATGAACGAGAAGTCCGCCCGGGGCCGCCCCCGCCAATATGACACCGACGCCGCACTCGGTGCGGCGCTTACCGAATTCCGTCGCCACGGCTATACCGCCACCTCGCTCGACCATCTGTCGGAAGCGACGAAAATGGCGCGGCCAAGCCTTTACGCGGCCTTCGGCAACAAGCGCGCCATCTATCTGCGGGCCATCGCGCATCACATCGCGGGGAGCACCGAACGCCGCAACCATGCGCTCTTCGCCGTGCCGTCGCTCGCACAAGCGCTCGACGATTATTTCATGATGATTGTTGCGATCTATTCGGAAGGGGATGATTACCCGCTCGGCTGCCCCGTGCTCAGCGTCATCACCGGCGAAGCGACCGCCGATCCGGTGATGGGAGCGGAACTTTCCGCCGCCCTCGGTCGCACGGATGCGCGGTTCCGCCAGCGGCTTGCGACAGCGCGCGATGGCGGCCAGCTGCCGCCCGAAAGCGATATTGATGCCGTCGCCGACATGCTCGCGGCCCTGCAGCACAGCCTTGCCCAACGCGCCCGGGCCGGAACGGCGCAAACCGACCTCGAGCGTATCGCACGCCGCAGCATTGCACTGCTTCTCAAGGCGGCGGGCGCCAGCCCAACATCCTAGCCGCCCTCGCCTGCCTGTTCAGAACAGGCGTTTCAGCGGTGCGGCGTCCGGCTGCGGACCGCTCGTCGTCGTGTCGCTATTGTCGGCGGACCTGCTGCGAAGAGCCGCATAATAGGCGTTCTTCTGCTCGTACATGTTCATATCGGCCCGGCGCACCAGCGATTCCATCGTCTCGCCGGCCTCGCTGGTCGCCACGCCCAGCGACAGGCTGAGCGGCGCGCTGGAATAGAACTGGTTGTTGATCTTCAGCAGTTCATAAACCGTCTCGACCATGGCGGCGGCAATCTGCCTGTCGGCGCCGGGAAGAAGGATGGCAAATTCGTCCCCGCCGATACGGGCGGCATGGTTCGGCGCGGTCACCACGCCGTTCAGCACCTCGCCCACCCGCCGCAACAGGGCGTCGCCGGCATCGTGGCCAAGCTTGTCATTGGCATCCTTCAGGCCGTTCAGATCGATGACGATGGCGGAAACCGGCCTGAGCGCACTGCGCTCCAGCCGGTTCAGTTCGTCCGAATAAAAGGCGCGGTTGTGCAGCTTGGTCAGCACGTCATGCTTGCCGAGATATTCGAGATAGGCTTCCGCCTTCTTGCGCGCAGTAATATCCGTCAGCGCCACCTGCACCAGCGACCAGTCATGCTCATGGCCGGGGAAGACGGAAAAATGCAGGAGAACGTGCCGCTCCGAACCGTCAAGCGCGTAGTTCACCACCTCGCGATGGTGGGTGAGATTGCCGTTCCAGAGCTCCATCAACTGCTCGCGGAACGGCTTTTCCATCTCGCCGCGGAAAATGTCGCCAAGCCGCTGCAGCAGCACCTGCCGGTCCGGCGCGCAGAACAGGTCGAGCGTCGCACGGTTGACGTCGATGACGCGGATCTCGCGCATGCATTGCCGCACGAATTCGGGATGCACATCCATGAACACCCGGAAATCGACGATACCGCGATCCCTGACCTCCTCAATCAACCGCCGCACGCGGCTGAAATCTTCCACCCACAGCGAGACCGGCGAATGTTTGAACATGCCCTCGGCATAACGGCGGTTGAAAAGCTCCTTGCGGCGGGCCTCTTCCCGCTCCGTCACATCCTCGGTGGTCAGAAGCAGCCGGCCGAGCGTGGCTTCGTGGCCGGGGATGACCGCGCCGCGCAGCTGGATATCGAGCCGCCTGCCGCCGATCGAATAATTCACCGCATTGCTGGTAAATTCAGTCCTGCCCGCCCAGAGTTCGGACAGCTCGTTGACATGGCTTTCCAGCATGTCATCGCGAAAAATCCGGTGCAGATTGTCAATGAGATGCGCCTGGTCGCGCGCCTCGAACAGTTCCAGCGTCTTGGCGTTGACCTGGATGACGCGGATTTTCTGCGAGCAGGCTGCCACCCGCGACAAATCTTCCAGCAGAAATGCCCGGATATCCTCGACCCCATCCGCCCGCCAAAGATCGAACTGGCGCTTTACCTCGCTGAAATCCTCGATCCACATCGCCACCGGCGCAAGATTAAAGACGTTGGTATCGATCGTATCACTCATACGGTCAGTTTCTCTGAATGAACGCGGCAAATGCAGGAATCGCACGGGCCAGCGATGGCCGGCGGCTTGATCCGATTTATTAGAGATATTCGATTTAACGCAAGCATTTATCGCGCAAGCCGCCGGATTGCGCGATAATTCGTGGGTTTTGCCGGTGGATGCCCGTTACCAGAGCTTCACGTGGCGGTTCACATCCTTGTAAAGCAGGTAACGGAACCGGCCCGGCCCGCCCGCATAACAGGCTTGCGGGCAATAGGCGCGCAGCCACATGAAGTCGCCGGCCTGCACTTCCACCCAATCCTCGTTCAGCCGGTAGACGGCCTTGCCTTCGAGCACATAAAGGCCGTGTTCCATCACGTGGGTTTCCATGAAGGGAATGGTCGCGCCCGGCTCGAAGGTAACGATGTTGAGATGCATGTCGTAGCGCACGTCTTCCGGATCGATGAAACGTGTCGTCGCCCATTTTCCGTCCGTATCCGGCATGGCGGACAGGGCGTTGTCATCTTCATGCGTGAAAATCGCCGGCGGTGGCTCAAGCCCGTCGACCGCCTGAAACGCCTTGCGCACCCAGTGGAACTTGACCGGCGCCTTGCCGGAGTTCTTGACCTGCCAGGGCGCGCCAGCCGGCAGGAAGGCAAACGAGCCCTCCCGCAGGGCATGCTGCGCACCCTCGAACGCCACGGTCATCTCGCCTTCGACGACGAAGATCGCCGCCTGCGCCCTGTCATCCGGCTCCGGCCGGTCGCTGCCGCCGCCCGGCTGCACTTCGACGATATATTGCGCGAAAGTCTCGGAAAAACCGGTCATCGGCCGGGCGATGATCCAGGCCCGCGTGCCGGTCCAGTGCGGCAGCACGCTTGTCACAATATCGGACATCACGGTCTTGGGGATGACCGCATAGGCGGTCTTGAAAACAGCCTTGCTCGACAGCAGTTCCGTCTGCCCCGGCAGACCGCCCATATCCGAATAATATCTCTTCATCTCAGCCATTCCATTCTGCAACGCATTCGGCGCGGATTCTTAGGCCCGCGACGGGGTTTAATCAAATGGTTATTGGCCGGGGACGGGTGACGGAATGGAGTACGCCGTCGCCACGCCTTTCTTCTCCCCGGCGGGGAGAAGAAACAAGCGACATGCATTCGCTTCCCGCGAAGGAACAACGAACGCAGCCTTCCATCTCAGCCCTTCTTACGCATCGTGGCATAGACGATATTGTGGTTCTCGCCGAAGAACACCTCCGCCTCGATTGTCGAAGGATCGGCGCTGGCATTGACGATGCGCCACATATCCGCCTTCGAGCGCAACAGCAGCGCCCAGTTCATGAAGGTCTCCATATAACCGTCGACGACGATGTCCTCGGAGAAATTGGCGAAGAGGAACATGCCACCGGGTTTCAGCATCTCCATGCAACGCCGCGTCAGCTTGATTGCCACGCGGTCGTTCAGATAATCGTAGAGGCCGGCCGCATAGACCAGATCGAAGGTGCCGAGTTCCTGCGTGCGCAGCACGATATCGCGCACCGAACCATCGACCGCCTCGACGCCACGACCGCCGAAATCGCGGGCGACGGAGCCGACGCTGAGCGGGTCCTGGTCGAGCGCCACCCAGCGCTTGATCCCGCCTTCTTTCAGCGCCACCGAAGCATCCGCCTCGCGCAGATGGCCGGAGGCGATGGTGAGGATTTCCGTCTCGTCACCGTGCCGGGCGGCGGCCTCGTCCACGAAGCGCGTCAGCAGATCGCGCCGCTCGCGCACGGCGACCGAGGAACTCGCATCCCTGGTATAATCGTAAAGCGCAGCCCCGAGCGGCGAGGCCTTCCCCACCAGTTCGGCGATGCTGTCGTGACCATAGATGAAATCAAGCAGCTGGGCATCGCCGGAATATCCCCTCGGCTTTTCAAACGACCACCGGGTGAAGGGATCTTCGAGAAACCGCTCCGAAACGGAGTGATTCTGCACCAGCGGAATCAGTTCCGCCCACACGCTTGAGTGGAGTTTATCTCTTAGACCATGCAGCGCGCCCGCCGTTCGATGTATTATCTCACGCGCCGAAACGCCATTGGCGAATTGCTGCTGTGCCAATTCGAGAATGATGGCAGCCTCTGCTTTCGCAACTGCGAACTGCTCATCGAATGTTTCCGTTCTGCGCGCAAAAATCTCTTTTGCGACAGTATCCGGGGTGATCAGACTTGCCCCGTCCAGATTTTTCTTCTTTACCCGCACCACGTCAGCCTCCAGTATTAACACATTGTTAACTATACGTTTCTGGGAGCCGGAAGGCCACTCGCTTTCGATTTTTGAGCGGTGTAGGGATAGATTAGTACATTAGCGTATTTTTTTGGTCACACTCTTGGGCAGAGGAGAAAGCGAATACGCAGTTTAGTGAAACTTAATGTTGCGAACGTATGATGCGTTCTTCCTTTCCATGGTCTGCGCAAGTATCGGCAGAGATCGGCAGGAACCCGCACCGGATGCGGCAGCACACGGAAAAGTGGAATAAGCAGTTACTTGATAAAGTATACGCAACACTATGGGAAAGTGCATGAAGCACACATTGGGAGAGGTGGGTGGACAGCAAGATTATCGGCAGCCGGACTCCCGGTTTTCTGATGAACTTCTTGCCCTCTATCAGCAGGAAGGTGAACGCAGCCGCCGCGGTTCGATCAGAAGGGGCCTGTGGACGGCTGTCTTCATCTATCTGCTGTTTGCCATTACCGACATCATTCTGATACCCGACGTCGCTTTTTATGCGATCGTCGCCCGCCTGTTCGTGGTCTCTTCGGCGCTGCTGACGCTGGAAATACAGTTGCGCAGGGGCGCCAGCACATCGGCGCTGGACCTCACCTGCGCGACGGCGCTCGTCATGGGTTACATTGGCTGGCTGCTGCCGTCGCTTTTTACCGACAACGTCGAAAACATGTCCTATTACATGATTTTCGGAACCATATTCATGATGGGCGCCAACCTGTTCTTCACGTTCCGCTTCCATCTGTCGCTCGTGTCGTCGGGCATCATTCTCGTAACCTATTTTCTGGCGGTGGTGCAGTTTCCCGAGGACGTGTTCTACAAGCTGGCCTTCGGCACGTTTTATATCTCATGCTTCGTCTTCACCTCCTATGTGAACTGGAACCTGAACCGGGAACGCTACCACGTCTTCGTCAACGGGCTGGAAGCCAAGGCCCAGCAGAAGGCGGCGGATGAACGTGGCCAGGCGCTGCTGCGGCTTTCGAATACGGATTCCCTGACGGGCCTGCAGAACCGCCGTGCCATCGACCATCATCTGCGCCTGTTGTGGGACAACTGGACCAGAAAGGAGGAAGGTTTCGCCGTTCTCCTGATCGATGTCGATTTCTTCAAGAAATATAACGACCGCTACGGCCACCAGGAGGGCGACAAATGCCTGGTGACGGTGGGCAATGCGCTGCAGGATGCAATTGCCGGACATGGCGCCTCGATCGGCCGTTATGGCGGTGAGGAATTCATTGTTCTCGCGCCCTTCCAGTCCAAGCAGCAGGTTGGCGAACTGGCCGAAGTGATCCGCCACACCGTTGAGGACCTGTCGCTTGCCCACGACCAGCGCCGGGACGGCACCTTTGTCGTCACCGTCAGCATCGGCGCGTCCTTCACCCGTCCCAGTGCGGACGGCAAGCTGGAGAAGATCATCAACGAGGCTGACAGGGCGCTCTACATCGCCAAGGGCAACGGCCGCAACTGCATGAGGCTGTTCGACCCCGACGATCCGCAGACCAGCGACGAGACGGAAAACATCGCCGCGCTGTTGAAAATCGCCGTTGCGGAAGATCTGATTTCCCTCGTCTATCAGCCGATCCTGAACGTCGCGAGCAATGAAACGCCCGGCGCCGAGGCGCTGATGCGGCTTCGCCTGCTTGACGGCAACGCCGTTTCGCCCAGCGTCTTCATCCCCATCGCCGAGCGCACCGGCACGATCATGGAACTTGGTCTATGGACCATCAAGACCGTCTGCAGGCAGATTCTCGCCGATGACCGGGTGGGCGTCGTCAGCGTCAACGTATCCCCGATGCAACTGAAGAATCCGGGCTTTGCCACCTCCGTCGCGGCAATCCTCGTCGAGGCCGGCATCGCCGGCAACAGGCTCGCCTTCGAGATTACCGAAGGTCTGGACATGGAGATGCACTCGGATGTGCTGCGCTGCCTGAACGACCTGAAAACGCTCGGCATCAATATCTGGCTCGATGATTTCGGAACGGGTTTTGCCGGCCTTTCCTGGCTGCGCATGACCGATTTCGATACCGTCAAGATCGACCGCTCCTTCCTGCACGACAGCAATACGCCGCGCGGCAGGGCGATGCTGCAGGACATGATCCGCCTTATCCGCAACCGCGGCCACAAGATCCTGATCGAAGGCGTGGAGACGGAAGAGCAGCTGCGGCTGGTGCGCCAGCTGGAGATCGATTTCGCGCAGGGCTATTATATCGGCCGCCCCGTCGCGGCCGAAAGGCTGAACGTCGCGGCACCCTATACGCATCCCAAGATGCTGTCGCGCCCCGCCTGACGACATGCGGGCGCAGGAAAGCCCAGTCGGCCGCCGATCCCCTTAATGATAGGCGGGCAGGTTGATCGA
The DNA here is from genome assembly GCF_044900305.1 of Agrobacterium sp. NPDC089420. Taxonomy (NCBI): domain Bacteria; kingdom Pseudomonadati; phylum Pseudomonadota; class Alphaproteobacteria; order Hyphomicrobiales; family Rhizobiaceae; genus Agrobacterium; species Agrobacterium sp. NPDC089420. The sequence continues at coordinate 46,503 of NZ_JBJDMY010000015.1, forward strand.
GAATTTCGCCGCCAGATCCGAAAAGGCCGCACGGGTAACAGGATCGACCGGCGCCCCTTCCCTTTCCCGCCTTGCCGCCACCGCCCACTCCCGGTCGCCGGGGGCCATGACCTTGCAGTCCTCGCGAACGGGCGAGCCGCGCAGCACTTCGAGGTAACGTTTCATGCCCTCGTCGAACGCCGCGCGTTCGAGGAAGGCTTCCGGCTTCAGCGCCAGCACGAAGGCTCCAAGGCCGCGCGGCGTTGAAAAATCCGGGCCGCCCATCGGGGCTATATCGAAGCTGAGCTTCATGCCGGTGAGAACGGCGCTGAAGATCTCGACCATGCCCGCCAGCGCCGCGCCCTTGAAACCGAAAGCGCCGCCCAGCGGCGCGAGCATCTCGACGGCATGCGGGTTCTGCGTATCGACGCCGTCACCGTCCGACGCGACACCTTCCGGCAATTGCCGCTCGAGGCTGCGGTAAAGCAGAACGCGATTATACGGCACGGCACTTGTGGCCATATCCAGAAGCCAGGGCATGTCATCCACCGCCGGGACACCGACGGCGATCGGATTGGTGCCGTGGAACCGCATCGCGCCATCATGCAGGCGCACGAAACTGTCGGAGTTGCAGAAGGCGATGCCGATGTAACCCTTGCGCGCCGCCTCCAGCGCATAGGCGCCGGCCGGGCCGAAATGCGAGGAATTCCGGATCGCCACCGCGCCGATGCCGAATTTTTCGGAAAGCGCCATGGCATTGTCCATGGCCGCATAGGTGGCGCGGGCACCGTGGGCGTGATCGGCATCGATGGTTTCCACCGCACCGAAGCCGGAGACCCGGCTGATCTGCGGCCGAGGATTGAGACGCCCGCCTTCAAGTGCAGTGATGTAATGGGCAAGCAGGCGCACGCCGTGGCTGTCGACGCCGAGCCTTGTGCCGTGCATCATCGCGCGGGTCGCGGCATCGGCCGTCTCGTCATCCGTGCCGGCGGCCAGGAACACGCCGCGGCAGAACCGCTCCAGCTCATCCAGCCTTGCCAGAACGGTGACGTTTTCATTGCTGTGCGACATGCGGGGAACCCTCCCGATTCCAGAATCCATGCCGCACAGGCTATTCACGGGACGCGTTTTTGCAATCGAATATCGCGTCGCGGATAATCAATCATCTGCCCCCATGGCGTCGTAGGGATCGCGCTCACCGGCGATGATGGCGCGCTTGCCGACATGGTTTGCAGGGCCGACAATGCCTTCCTGCTCCATGCGCTCCACCAGCGAGGCGGCGCGGTTATAACCCACAGACAGGCGGCGCTGGATATAGGAGGTCGAGCACTTCTTGTCGCGCATCACCACCTTGACCGCCTTTTCATAAAGATCGTCGCTGTCATCGTCGCCCATCGAAGTCTTGTCGAAGACAGCCGTATCCTCTTCCGCCTCTTCATCGGCCTCCTCGGCGTCTTCGGTAACGGTGCCGAGATATTCCGGACGCCCTTGCGTCTTCAGATGCGCCACGACCTTTTCCACTTCCTCATCCGATACGAACGGGCCGTGGACACGGGCGATGCGGCCGCCGCCCATCATGTGCAGCATGTCGCCCTGGCCAAGCAGATGCTCCGCGCCCTGTTCGCCAAGGATGGTGCGGCTGTCGATCTTCGACGTCACCTGAAAGGAGATGCGGGTCGGGAAATTGGCCTTGATCGTGCCGGTGATGACATCGACCGACGGGCGCTGGGTCGCCATGATGAGGTGGATGCCGGCGGCGCGCGCCATCTGCGCCAGGCGCTGGATCGCGCCTTCGATCTCCTTGCCGGCGACCATCATCAGGTCGGCCATTTCATCGACGATGACGACGATGTAAGGCATGGCCGTGAGGTCCATTTCCTCCTGCTCGTAGACAGCCTCACCGGTGGCGCGGTCGAAGCCGGTCTGCACGTTGCAGAACACCGTTTCGCCCTTGGCGCGGGCAGCCGCTGCCCTTGCATTGTAACCGTCGATATTGCGCACGCCGAGACGCGACATCTTGCGATAGCGGTCCTCCATTTCGCGCACGGCCCATTTCAGCGCCATGACCGCCTTTTTCGGATCGGTGACAACGGGCGTCAAGAGATGCGGAATGCCGTCATAGACCGACAGTTCAAGCATTTTCGGATCGACCATGATCAGGCGGCATTCTTCCGGCTTCAGGCGGTAGAGCAAAGACAGGATCATGGTGTTGATGGCGACCGACTTGCCCGAGCCGGTGGTGCCGGCAACCAGCAGATGCGGCATCTTCGCCAGTTCGGCGATGACGGGTTCGCCGCCGATAGTCTTGCCGAGGCAGAGCGCGAGCTTCTGACGGGTTTCGGCATAATCGGTCGCTTCGATCAATTCGCGCAGATAGACCGTTTCCCGCACCGGGTTCGGCAGTTCGATGCCGATGACATTGCGGCCGGGCACGACGGCGACACGGGCCGAGAGCGCCGACATGGAGCGGGCGATATCGTCAGACAGACCGATGACGCGCGAGGATTTGACGCCGGGGGCGGGCTCGAACTCGTAAAGCGTCACGACCGGGCCGGGGCGGACATCGATGATCTCGCCCTTGATGCCGAAATCTTCCAGCACGCTTTCCAGAAGCCCGGCGCTCTGTTCCAGCGCCTCGGGCGTCATCGTCGTAGTCTGCTGGACGCGGGCTTCCTGCAGAAGATCGATGGAAGGATATTCATATTCTCCCTCGGCAAAGACCGGCGCTTCGCGGAACATCGGTTGCGAAGCCTGAATGGGCGCGCGCGGCGCAAAACGCGGCTCGGCCGTCATTTTTTGCGCCGGCTGGACCTGTTCGACAGGCGGCTGCGGCTCGACGACCACAGGGGCTTGCGCCACCGGCGGCTGCACGATTTCCTGTTCGATGAGGGGAATAGTGGCGGCGGCGACTGCCTGACGCACGCCGATTTCCCGATAGAGCCGGATCGCGGAGCCACCCGGCACGGTGACGACAGGCGGTTCCGACGACAGCACGACGGCGGCGGCCGACACCGCGGAAACGGCAGAAACAGGCTGTATCGGCATCGGCATCGGGTTCGTCAGGACCGGATTTGCGGATACCGGGCCAAAACTGGCGTGCAGATAGGCGGGAACGCTCTCGCCGGCATCACCCGGCAGATCGAGCGTCATGACCTCCCAGAAAAGCTCGTCCGGCAGATGCGCGGCAAAAGCGGGAATGGATGCACCCGGCGCAGCGGCCTGCGCGGCAGCGACCGGTATCTCGGCAGGTTGCGGCTGAAAAGCGGAGACTGGCCGCTGCGGCACCGGTGCGTCTGCCGGCATGGGCACAGTCGCGACGGCCTGAGCCGGCGCCTGTGCGGCGGTGACGGCTTCTTCCGCCTGTTTGCGGGCAAGCTCCAGCCGCAATTTATAGGTCAATGCCCTGGCACCCCGCGCATCCGGCGGCTGCGGCAGGAACGGCATGCGCGGCGGCGGCGCACGCTGCTCCGCCGGCTTTACGACTGGCGCAGAAGACGGAACGGCTTCCGGCTGCTCGGCCTGCTGCTGCACCGCGGCTTCCGGCTCCACCGTTTCAGGCGCAACGACAGCAACCACGTCGTCCTCGGGAATATGGGGCGTCTCGACCGGCATCCGCCGCGCAAAGGCACTCTCCGGCGTGCGGGTGAAACGGACATTCGGGCCAAGCACGAAAGCATTCTGCCAGCCGGGCATTTCCGCACGGCCTTCGATGGCGTCGGCGGCGCTGACGTCGGCATTCGGCCGGGGTGCAACACCAGCCTTCGTCACCATTGCCTGCGGCGCGGCAGACGGCTGGCCGCCGGCGTGACGAGCCTTCTCGCTCCCCTCCCCTGCGCTATTGGACGAATTCTGGAATCTGGATCGGGAGAAGCTCATGGCAGCGTGCACACTCATCATAAACGTACATATTTCGGTCCCTTTGAAATAAAAAATAAAGGTTAATTACCCCTTTCCAAACCGGCCGTTGCCGGCAGATTTTCGCGTGACCGGGAGGTATACAGAAGCACCATCCACCACTGCGGGCAATAATCAAACCATTGATTTTTATTTATTAAATTGTCTTCCTTGGGAGAATTCCGGCCATAAGTTGCGGCAGGGAAAAGCGGATTGCCGCCGGTAAAGCATATTGTTTCTGCAAATGCGTCCGCAACGTAAAATCATTGCTGTAAAGGGCGCGAATTAACGTGGACACTGCCGAGGTTGCAGTCTTAAGATCGGCGTGCCGCGGACCCAGCGGAAAGGCCCGCCTCGCCCTCATTTCCGGAGTGAAATTCATGTCGCCTGTCCAGCTATCCCGCCGCTCGCTTCTCAAGACATCGCTTGCTCTTGCCGCAACCACGGGACTGGCGGGAATTGCCGCAGCGCAGGAGAAAGCCGGGGGACGACTGATCGTCGCAGCCGATTCAGAGCCGAAAAACCTCAACCCGGCCATCGTCGCCTCCAATGGCGTGTTTTATATCGCCAGCAAGATCGTCGAGCCGCTGGCGGAAGCCTCCTTTAATGGCAAGGACGGGCTGGAGCCGCGGCTTGCGACCGAATGGCGGGGATCGGATGATGGCCTCAGCGCCACCTTCAAGCTGCGCGAGGGCGTGACCTGGCATGACGGCAAACCCTTCACCTCGGCGGATGTGGCCTTTTCGGCGCTTTCAGTGTGGAAACCGCTGCAGAACCTCGGGCGGCTGGTCTTTGCCAATCTCGAAAAGGTGGAAACGCCTGACGACCACACGGCCGTCTTCCATTTCTCCAAGCCCACGCCGTTCCAGCTCATCCGCAATGCTTTGCCGGTGGTCACCAGCGTCGTGCCGAAACATCTCTATGAAGGCACCGATATCGCCGCCAATCCGGCCAATACCAAACCGGTCGGCACCGGGCCTTTCGTTTTTGCCGAATACAAGCCCGGCGAATATTACCGCCTGACCCGCAACCCGAATTACTGGGGTAAAGGGCAGCCGCAGCTCGAGGAAATCATCTATCGTGTCTTGCCCGACCGGGCAGGCGCGGCCTCGGCGCTGGAGGCGGAGGAAATTCAGCTGGCCGCCTTTTCCGCCGTGCCGCTCGCCGATCTCGACCGTATCTCGAAAGTACCGGGCATCAAGGTGATCGCCGACGGCTACGAGGCGCTGACCTATCAGCTGGTGGTGGAAATCAACCACCGCCGCAAGGAACTGGCCGATCTCAAGGTGAGAAAGGCGATTGCGCACGCCATCGACAAGAAATTCGTCATCGACAAGGTCTTCCTGGGTTACGCCACGGCGTCCACCGGGCCGGTACCCAAAAACGCGCCGGAATTTTATACCGACGATGTCGAGACCTATGATTTCGACGTGACCAAGGCCAATGCTCTGCTGGATGAGGCCGGATATGCGCGTGGCCCCAATGGGACACGGTTTTCGCTCAAACTGCTGCCGGCGCCTTATTTCAACGAAACGAAGCAGTTCGGCGCCTATCTTCGCCAGGCGCTGCAGCAAATCGGCATCGACGCCGAGCTGGTGAATAATGATTCCGCCGCGCACCAGAAGGCGGTCTATACCGACCACGCCTTCGATCTTGCCATCGCCCCACCGGTCTTCCGCGGCGATCCGGCGATCTCGACCACCATTCTGGTGCGCTCTGGCATACCGGCGGGCGTCGGTTTTTCCAACCAGGGCGGTTATGAGAACAAGGCGCTGGACGCGCTGATCGACAAGGCGGCGGAGACCGTGGATACGGCCGCGCGCACAGCGCTCTACAAGGATTTCCAGAAACAGGTCGCAGCCGATCTGCCGCTGATCAACGTCGCCGAATGGGGTTTCATCACGGTGGCGCGCGACACCGTCAAACATGTCGCCAGCAATCCGCGCTGGGCGGTTTCCAACTGGGCGGATACGGCGGTCGACACCTGAGGCAACGCCGTGAGACGCACGGCGACATTGCTGCGGCGAAGGGCACTCAGCGCCATTCCGGTGCTGCTGATCGTTCTCATCTTCACCTTCGCCCTGCTTGAAAATGCGTCCGGCGATGCGGTGGATGCCTATCTCGTTTCCATCGGCGGCGGCGATGCCGGGTTGCGGGATGCGCTGCGTGAACAATATGGCCTCAACGGTTCGATGCTCGCCCGCTTCTGGCTCTATGCCAGTTCGGTGCTGCGGCTCGATCTCGGCTGGTCGCTGGCCTTTGACCGGCCGGTGCTGGGGCTGATCCTCGAGCGGCTGCCGAACACCCTGCTCCTGATGGGCAGCGCCACCGCACTCGCCTTCATCCTCGGCACCGCGCTCGGCATCGTCGCCGGCGCACGACCCGGCGGGCTGACCGACCGCGTGCTCTCCGCCGTGTCGCTTACGCTTTACGCCACGCCCGGCTTCTGGCTCGGCCTCGTTCTCGCCATCGTCTTTGCCGTACAGCTTCGCTGGCTGCCCACGTCAGGCATCGAAACCATCGCCTCGGGCAAAGAGGGCTTTGCAAGGGCGCTGGATATTGGCCGCCATCTCGTCCTGCCCGTCGCCAGCCTCGGCCTCATCTATCTGGCGCTGTTCCTGCGCGTCATGCGCGCCGCCATGGCCACGATATGGCCGCTGGATTTCGTGCTTTTTGCAGAGGCCAAGGGGCTTTCCAGACGGCGGGTCGTGCTGCGTCACGTTGCCCGCAACGCGGCGCTGCCGCTCGTCACCGTACTTGGCCTGCAGGCCGCCACCATGCTGGGCGGCAGCGTGGTGATCGAAAGCGTCTTTGCCATTCCAGGTTTCGGCCGGCTGGCGCAGGAGGCCGTCAGCGGCCGCGACACGCCGCTGCTGATGGGTATCATCCTCACCAGCGCCATTTTCGTCATCCTCGTCAATCTTGCCGTCGACATTGTCTATTCCGTACTCGATCCGCGCATCGGCAGCGGGGAGAGTGCGGCATGAGTTTCGCTCTCAGGCTCCTGCGCAGTTTCGAAGGCGTGACGGGCACCGTCCTTCTGGCGTTGCTGGCGGTAATTGCGCTCTCCGCGCCCCTCCTGTTCCCCGGCGATCCGCTGGCGATCGTCGGCGAGCCGCTGATTGCGCCCTTTACCGATGCCGCCCTGCCGCTCGGCACCGACCGGCTGGGCCGCGATGTGCTGGCCGAACTCGCCCATGGCGCGCAGGCCTCCCTGCTCGTCGGCATGGGTGCGGCCGCCGCAGCACTTGTGATCGGCACCGTCATCGGCACGATTGCCGGTTTTGCCGGCGGCCTCGTGGATGAAGCGCTGATGCGCGTCACCGATGCCTTCCAGATCGTACCGAACTTCCTGCTGGCGCTTGCCTTCGTCAGCACCATCGGCCCCTCCATGCCCATCGTCATCCTGGCCATTGCGCTTGGCGCATGGGCGGATCCGGCGCGGTTGATGCGGGCGCAGGTGCTGAGCATCCGCGAGCGTGACTATGTGCAATCCGCCCGCGCCATCGGCATGCATCCGCTGGAAATCGCCTTCCGGCAAATATTGCCCAATGCCCTGCCGCCGGTTCTGGCGCTTGCCGCCATCATCGTTGCCGCCGCCATCCTCACCGAGGCGGCGCTCTCCTTCCTCGGGCTTGGCGATCCCAATATCGTCACCTGGGGTTCGATGATCGCGGAAGGACGCAACGTGCTCCGCTCAGCCGCTTTCCTGTCCGTCATCCCCGGTATCGGCCTGCTGGTCACGGTGCTCGGTGTCTATCTTTTCGGAGAAGGTATCAACAGGGCGATGGCGACGAGGAGGCAAGTGTCATGAGCGGCAACGCCCTTTGCCGGATCGACGATTTCAGCGTCCGTTACGCCGCGGCCGATGCACCGGCGCTGCGCAAGGTTTCCCTGACGATACGGCAGGGGCAGCGGCTGGCGATCATCGGCGAAAGCGGCTCGGGCAAATCCACGCTCGGCAAGGCAATCGCCGGGCTTCTGCCGCAGGTGGCGCTGGTTTCAGGCGATATTTCCTGGAGCCGCGACAGCGGCCTTTTCACCGGCAGGCCGATGCCGGGGCGCGACATCGGCACGATCTTTCAGGATACCGGCGCAACCCTGAACCCGGTTCTGACCATCGGCGAACAGGTGGCGGAAGGTGCGGTGCGGCATCTCGGCCTCTCATGGCGGCAGGGGCGCGATCTTGCCCGCGATCTTCTGGAACGGGTACGGCTGCCGCATCCTTCGCATCTGCTCACCGCCTATCCGCACCAGCTTTCCGGCGGGCAGCGGCAACGTGTGGCGATTGCCGCCGCCATCGCGGCGCGTCCTTCGATCCTGATTGCCGACGAGGCGACAAGCGCGCTCGACACGGTAACCCAGGCGGCCATCGCCACCCTTCTCGATGATCTCGTGCGCGAGGAAGAAAGAACGCTGGTTTTCATCACCCATGATATCGGTCTTGCCTCCAGCCTTGCCGACGAGATCGCGGTTTTGAACGCCGGCGAACTGGTGGAGCACGGCCCGGCGCGGCGGGTGCTTTCCGCGCCCGCCCATGCCTACACGCGAGTCCTGCTTGCCGATTACCTCGATCTTTCGACCCCGCCGCTCCTCAGCGAGGCAGCGCCATGAATGAAGCCCTTCTGAGCGTGGATGGCCTTTGCAAGACCTATCGCACCGGCGCAAGAACGGTGACGGCGCTCTCCGACATCTCGTTTTCGCTCAAGCGCGGCGAGACGCTCGGCCTTGCCGGCCCCTCCGGCTGCGGGAAATCGACGCTGGCGCGCATCCTCATGCGGCTGATCCATTCCGACGAAGGCAATGTCCGTTTTGAAAACCGCAACTGGCTTGCGCTTGACGGCAGCGCATTGCGCGCCGCCCGGCAGCAGATGCAGATGGTGTTTCAGGATACGCATGGCGCCTTCAACCCGCGCGCCACCGTCGAAGATGCCATAGGCGAGCCGTTGCGCATTCACCGCATCGTTCGAGGGCGCGACCGCCCGGCGGAAATATCCCGCCTCCTCGACCGTGTCGGCCTGCCCGCCGCCTATGCCGGGCGTTCGGTCTTCGAGCTTTCGGGCGGGCAGAGGCAGCGTGTGGCGATTGCCCGCGCCATCGCGCTCAAGCCGTCGCTGCTCATTCTGGACGAAGCGGTCTCGGCGCTCGATGTTTCGGTTCGCCGGCAGATTCTCGAACTCTTGGTGGAAATACAGCGGGAAACGGCGATTTCCTGTATTTTCGTGTCCCACGATCTCGCCGTCATCCGCGCCGTCTGCCACCGTGTCGTGATCATGGAAGCGGGACGGATCGTCGAAATCGGCGCGACCGGAGCGATCATTGCCGCGCCGCAATCCTCGACCGCCAGAAGCCTGATCGACGCCGCACCGCGGCTCACCACCACCATGCAAGGATAAGACATGCCCGCCCCGGATTATGCATTGCTTCTCGACCCGCCCGCTTTCCCTGCCGAACGTTACGCCGTGCTGGCCGACCGGCTGGCGGCCCTGATGGGCACAAAAAACGATGTGCTGCTGATACAGGCGGAAGCCGTGCTGGCGCTGGAGGCGGCGGCCACCAGTCTTGCCCGGCCGGGGCTGACGGCGCTCAACATCGTCACCAGCCCCTATGGCGCCTGGTTCGGCGGCTGGCTGGAGCGCGGCGGCGCGACGGTGCGCAACCTGGCGGCCAGCCCGGCAAAGCCGGTGACGCTGGAGGAGGTGGAACGGGCGCTGGATCACGGGCCGGGTTTCGACCTTCTTTCCATCGTGCATGCGGAATCGGCAAGCGGCATTCTCAACCCCCTGCCCGCCATTGTCGAACTGGCGAAAGAAAGAGGCGTCGTCACCCTCGTCGATGCCGTTGCCTCGATTGGCGGCCATGCCTTCGAGGCCGACAGACTGGGCATCGATATCGCCGTCATCGGGCCGCAGAAGGCGTTGGCCGGCCCGGCCGGCATATCGGCCATTTCGGTCAGCCCAACGGCATGGGAGCTTCTTTCGCACGACAGGGCGCCCGCCAGCTCCATGCTCTCGCTTCTCGACCAGAAGAGATTCTGGCTGGATGCCGGGCGCGGCGCGCTGCCCGGGACGCCGGCGCCGCTGGAATTTTACGCGCTGGAGGCCGCGCTCGACAGGATCGAGGCTGAGGGTCTGCCAGCCGCCAATGCACGTCACGAGCGGGCGGCGACGGCCACCCGTCATGGCATCAGGGCGCTCGGGATCGCCACCTGGGTGGAGGAAGCGCATGCGTCAGCGCTCGTTTCCACGGCGATCCTGCCGGATACCGTCGAAGCCGGAGCATTTTTCGCCGCGGCATCCAAGGAGCGCGGCGCGGATATTTCCGCAGGCGTCGGCCCCGGCGCGGAACGGCTGATAAGGCTCAACCATACCGGCCGGCGTGCGCATCCGGAGGCGGTGAAGGCCAATATCACGGCGGTATCGCGTGCCCTGAAAAACCTCGGCCATGCGGCAGACACCGATTCCGCGCTGGAAGCCGCCGCAAACCCCTATTCCGAGGTCGCCGCAAAAGACCGTTGACGGCACCGCTAAACATTCATTGCGTGAAATCCGGCACCGGTGAAATGCCAATCACGACATTGTTGTTAAAAATAGTAGACAAATTCCGTGGCCAATCTTGACGAAATCATGGCAACGCGCGAAACTTAACACACCGTTAACTCGCGTGAAGAAGGGAAACTGGCCATGGTAGCAGGGTTCAACATGCTCTCCTTTGACCTCTTTGGCATCGGCCGAAGAATGCCCGTCGTCAATGAGCGGGTGGAGACCGATCTTCAGGACAAGACGCCGCGCCGGCCGGACGACGAACAGCATGACGACGACCGCGACCAGGAATATGAACTGTTCTTCTGGTCGCTTTATCCGGTGATTTAAGTTTGTGACTGCTGGCCGCGAACGCGTCGCCAAGAGCGCCAAAACCACACTCGGCGTCATCCTCGGCCCTGCGCCGAGGATCTCATCATGTCTAATAAAATCAGTCGGTTGCAGATCCTCGGGACAAGCCCGAGGATGACGGATGAGGGTTTGGCAAGCCTCGGCATTCATTTGATGACGTCGTGCCCGGTTTACGTCCGCAGCGTCGCGAACGCCTCCTAACACCTGCTAAATCAATATAATCCAGCATATCCCATAAGTTAGACCTGACAGCTGCGTTGCAGGCAGGAATAACGATGGAGAGGAGCAAGCCCTCCCCATCATTAAAACGTCAACCACGCCACTTCAGTGGTTGTCGCGCGGCAAGCCCTTGGTCTGGGCGATGCGCTGATACTTCACGGCCGGCTCTAGAACTGCGCCGGTTTCCATCTGGCTGACGATGCCGCGCTGGATTTCCTGCCATGGCGTCTGGTGGTCCGGGAACTTGTAGCCGCCTTCGGCCGACAGCGCCTCGTAACGCTTGGCCAGTTCCTCACCGGAAATCAGGATGTCCGCCTTGCCGCGGCCGACATCGATGCGGACGCGGTCACCCGTCTGCAGGATGGCGAGACCGCCGCCGGCCGCCGCTTCCGGGGAGGCGTTGAGGATGGACGGGCTTCCCGACGTGCCGGACTGGCGGCCATCGCCGATGCAGGGCAGCGAATTGACGCCTTCCTTCAAAAGATAATCCGGCGCGCGCATGTTCACCACTTCCGCCGCACCCGGGTAACCGATGGGTCCCGCACCGCGCATGAAGAGGATGGTGTTGGCGTCGATCTTCAGCGACGGATCGTCGATGCGGTGATGGTAATCCTCCGGACCGTCGAACACCACGGCGCGGCCTTCGAAGGCTTCCGGATCATTCGGATTGGAGAGGTAGCGGTTGCGGAATTCTTCCGAGATCACGCTGGTCTTCATGATGGCGGAGGAGAACAGGTTGCCGCGCAGCACGCGGAAGCCGGCACGTTCCTTGAGCGGCTGCTCATAGGGACGGATGACCTTCTCGTCCTCGATGATCGCGCCACGGCAATTGTCGCCGATGGTCTTGCCATTGACGGTCATGGCGTCTTCCATGATCAGCCCCTGGTTCATCAGCTGGTTGACGACAGCGGGAACACCGCCGGCATGGTAATAATCCTCGCCGAGATATTCGCCGGCCGGCTGCAGATTGACGAGCAGCGGCACGTCTTCACCATAGGTCTGCCAGTCATCCACGGTCAGTTCGACGCCGACATGGCGTGCGAGACCATTCAGGTGGATCGGCGCATTGGTGGAGCCGCCGATGGCGGAATTGACGCGGATGGCGTTGATGAAGGCATCCTTGGTCATGATATCGGAAGGCTTCAGGTCTTCCTTGACCATTTCGACGATGCGCAGGCCGGTGAGATAGGAGACTTCCTGACGGTCACGATAAGGGGCCGGGATGGCGGCAGAGCCCGGAAGCTGCATGCCGAGCGCCTCGGCAAGCGAGTTCATGGTGGTTGCCGTGCCCATGGTGTTGCAATAGCCGGTGGACGGAGCCGACGAGGCGACGAGCTTGACGAAGCCCTGATAGTCGATCTCACCCTTCGCCAGCAGTTCGCGCGCTTTCCAGACGATGGTGCCGGAACCGGTGCGTTCACCACGGAACCAGCCGTTCAGCATGGGGCCGACGGAAAGGGCGATGGCCGGAATGTTGACGGTGGCCGCCGCCATAAGACAGGCAGGCGTGGTCTTGTCACAGCCGATCGTCAGAACGACGCCGTCGAGCGGATAGCCGTAAAGCACTTCCACCAGGCCGAGATAGGCAAGGTTGCGATCGAGACCGGCGGTCGGGCGCTTGCCGGTTTCCTGGATCGGATGGACCGGAAACTCAATCGCGATGCCGCCCGCTTCGCGAATGCCTTCACGCAGGCGGTTCGCCAGTTCCAGATGGTGACGGTTGCAGGGCGAAAGGTCCGAACCGGTCTGGGCAATGCCGATGATCGGGCGATCGGACTGAAGCTCGGCCTGGCTCAGACCGAAGTTCATGTAACGCTCGAGATAAAGTGCTGTCATATCCGCATTGGCGGGGTTGTCGAACCACGCACGCGAGCGAAGCTTGCCTTGGGTTGCAGGCAGATTGTCGGATTTGGTCATGATGCAGGTCTCCAGCCGGAAGTGGCCAACGGTAAAATATTACGAAATGCGACAAGCTTATGTTGCGCGCAAGGAAAATGGAATCAGCTTGTGGAGAACGCATAACCGACGGAGCATGCCCAGACGAGTGGATTGGGGCTGTTCTTCGGCTTTAGCCGAATATTTTTCGGCATTTACGATGATACCGGCACTGTGCAACGGCCTCTCCCTCCCTGCGCTGTCGGATGGCGGCCGGCCTTTGGCACCGCGTTCCGTCTCAAGCCAATCTATTTATTTGTATTACTATTAGATGTCATCTCTCCCTGTCAAGCCGGATCAACGTCCGTTTCCGGCCTCCATCCAAGGAGAAAAAAGGCGTCAGAGAGATATATAAATCATTGATTTATTACATTTTAAGGTAAAATCCGAACAAGATCGGCATCCAGCAAATTGCAAAAACGCTAAAAAACCGCTTTTCAAGAGTATTACTATATGCTCATAGTACCGTCGTCACGCTGACATCATCTCTGGGAGGATAAGATGAGAAAAGCTCTTGCGGCATTCACTGTCGCCGTCTCCGCATGCCTTGCATCCAGTGTTTCCGCACAATCGCTCACCGTCGGTTTCTCGCAGATCGGCTCGGAATCCGGATGGCGCGCGGCGGAAACCACCGTCACCAAACAGCAGGCTGAAAAGCGCGGCGTCACGCTGAAATTCGCCGACGCCCAGCAGAAGCAGGAAAACCAGATCAAGGCCGTCCGCGGCTTCATCGCGCAGGGTGTCGATGCAATCCTGATCGCGCCCGTCGTCGCCACCGGCTGGGATGCGGTGCTGAAGGAAGCCAAGGAAGAAAAGATCCCCGTCATCCTGCTCGACCGGCAGATCGAGGCCCCGGACGATCTTTACCTGACCGCCGTGACCTCCGATCAGGTGCACGAAGGCAAGGTCGCCGGCGACTGGCTGGTCAAGGATGTCGGCTCCAAGGATTGCAAGGTGGTGGAATTGCAGGGCACGACCGGCTCCTCGCCCGCCATCAACCGCAAGAAGGGCTTCGAAGAGGCGATCGCTTCCCACGCCAATATCAAGATCGTGCGCTCGCAGACGGGTGACTTCACCCGCACCAAGGGCAAGGAAGTGATGGAAAGCTTCATCAAGGCCGAAGGCGGCGGCAAGGATATCTGTGCCGTCTACGCCCATAATGACGACATGGCCGTCGGCGCGATCCAGGCGATCAAGGAGGCCGGCCTGAAGCCCGGAACCGATATCAAGATCGTTTCCATCGACGCCGTGCCGGATATCTTCAAGGCCATGGCAGCCGGTGAAGCCAACGCCACCGTCGAACTGACGCCGGACATGGCCGGCCCCGCTTTCGATGCGCTCGAAGCCTATCTGAAGGACAAGAAGGAACCGCCGAAGTGGATTCAGACCGAATCCAAGCTCTATACGGCATCCGATGATCCGATGAAGGTCTACGAGGCGAAGAAGGGCCTGGGGTACTGAGCGACGTCTTCGAAGGAACGGCGCAATAGTTGCGCCGTTCCAGACGAGGGACGAAAGCCCGGCATAGAATGATCGTATATGGAGCGAGCACGTGCCGGCTGCTTTTTCCCCGGCGGGGAGAAAAAACCGCCGCCCCTGCGCGATCACTCCATCGAGACCCATATCGATACGGAACTGCTCAATGTCCGAAACGGCATCACTTCTGGAAGCACGCGCCATCGGCAAATCCTTTCTCGGGATCACGGCGCTCGATGGCGTCGATTTTTCGCTTCGGCGCGGTGAAATCCACGCGCTGCTGGGCGAAAACGGCGCGGGCAAATCCACGCTGATCAAGATCCTGACCGGGGTTTACCACCGAGACAGCGGCTCGATCTTTCTGGAGGGAGACGAGATTTCGCCCGCCAATGTCGGCGAGGCGCAGGCGCTTGGGATCGGCACGGTCTATCAGGAAGTGAACCTTCTCGAAAACCTGACGGTTGCCGAAAACCTGTTTCTCGGCCGCCAGCCGCGCCGCTTCGGACTGATCGACCGCAGCACGATGCAGAAGCAATCCCGGGCGCTGCTTGCCCAATACGGGCTTTCCATCGATGTCAATGCGCTTCTCTCCAGCTATTCCGTCGCCATCCGCCAGATCATCGCCATTGCCCGCGCCGTCGATCTTTCCGGCAAGGTGCTGGTGCTGGACGAACCCACCGCCAGCCTTGATGCCCATGAGGTCGAGATGCTGTTCGGCGTCTTGAAAAACCTGCGCGCGCGCGGCATCGGCATCGTCATCATCACCCACTTCCTCAATCAGGTCTATGATATTGCCGACCGGGTGACGGTGCTGCGCAACGGCCGCCTTGTCGGCACCCGCGACATCGGCAGCCTGCCCCGCTCCGAACTGATCTCCATGATGCTGGGCCGCGAGCTTCAGCACATCACCCATGAACACCAGGCAACCGAAGATACGGTTGCCGAGGGCGAACCACCGATCCGTTTCGAAGGGTACGGCAAACGCGGCAGCATCGCCCCCTTCGATCTCGGCATCCGTCCCGGCGAAATCGTCGGCGTCGCCGGTCTTCTTGGCTCCGGCCGAACGGAAACCGCCTTCCTGCTGTTCGGCATCGACCGACCCGATACCGGCACAGCGACGATTGACGGAAAACCGGTGGCGATTTCGTCTCCGGAGGCTGCGATTGCGCAAGGCTTCGGATTCTGTCCGGAAGAGCGCAAGACGGATGGCATCATCGGCGACTTTTCCGTCACCGACAACATCGCGCTGGCGCTTCAGGCCCGGCAGGGCTGGGCAAGGCCGCTCTCGCGACGGCAGAAGGCGGAACTGGCCGAAAGCTTCATAAAATCGCTCGATATCCGCCCGGCCGACCCCGATCGGCCGATCAAATTCCTGTCCGGCGGCAACCAGCAGAAGGCCATTCTGGCACGCTGGCTCGCCACCCATCCCCGGCTTCTGATCCTCGACGAACCGACACGCGGCATCGATATCGGCGCGCATGCGGAAATCCTGAAAATGATCGAAAAACTCTGCAGCGAAGGCATGTCGCTCGTCGTCATCTCCTCCGAACTGGAAGAACTCACCGCCGTTGCCCATCGCGTCGTCGTGCTGTCCGACCGCCGCCATGTCAGCGAATTAAAGGGCGGGGACGTCACCGCCAACAACATCATGCGGGCGATCGCCGATGCGGCCAGAACGGAGGCGGCGTGATGGCGGTCGTGACACGACGCCTGAAAAGGCTTGCTCCGCAGCTGGCTGCCCTCTTCATCATTCTGGCAGCGATTACAATCCTTTCACCGGGTTTCCTGCATGTCTCGTTCCAGAACGGCCGGCTCTATGGCAGCCTGGTGGATATTCTCGTGCGCGCCGCACCCGTGGCACTTTTGACCATCGGCATGACGCTGGTCATCGCCACCAAGGGCATCGATCTTTCCATTGGCGCCGTCATCGCGATCTGCGGCGCGGTCGCGGCAACGCTCATCAGCAATGGCCATTCCATTCCCTCGGTCATCGTCATCTCGCTGGCGGTGGGCATTGCCTGCGGGCTGTGGAACGGCGTGCTGGTCGCCCTTCTCGACATACAGCCGATCATCGCCACCCTGATCCTGATGGTGGCGGGGCGCGGCATCGCCCAGCTCATCACCGAAGGCGTCATTCTCACCTTCAACAATGACAGCTTTGCCGCCATCGGCTCCGGCTCCTTCGCAGGCATTCCGCTGCCCGTCATCATCTGGGTGGCGGCGGCACTTTTGATCGGCCTGCTGGTGCGCAAGAGCGCGCTCGGTTTCCTGATCGAGGCGACCGGCATCAACCGCCGCGCGGCAGCGCTTGCCGGGGTCAGGGCACGCTTCCTGCTGTTTTTCGTCTATGCCGTTTCCGGCCTCTGCGCGGCCATCGCCGGCATGATCGTGACCGCCGATATTCGTGGCGCGGATGCCAATAATGCCGGGCTGTGGCTGGAACTGGACGCGATCCTTGCGGTGGTGATCGGCGGTACATCGCTGAATGGCGGCCGTTTCTCCATCACCGCCTCGCTGATCGGCGCGCTCATCATCCAGACCATCAATACCGGCATCCTGGTCTCGGGCTTTCCGCCGGAATTCAACCTCATCATCAAGGCTGGCATCATCATGGTGGTTCTGACGCTGCAATCGCCGGCGATCATGACCGTCTTCGGTTTCGTGAAAGCGCCGAAGCCGCATGTCAAACCGGCGGCCAGCAATGGCATGACCAAGGAAGGAACCGCGCGATGATCCACAGCCGCAACCTGCCCTTCCTCACCACGCTGACGATCTTCGTGATCGCCTATCTGCTGTGCGTGCTGCAATATCCGGCGATCTTCTCGACGCGGGTGATCGGTAATCTCCTGACCGACAATGCCTTTCTCGGCATCGCGGCGGTTGGCATGACCTTCGTCATCCTGTCGGGCGGCATCGATCTCTCCATCGGTTCGGTCATCGCCTTCACCAGCGTCTTCGTGGCGGTGATGGTCGGCACCTATAATGTGCATCCGCTGCTTGCCTTCACCACCGTGCTGGCGATCTCGACGCTGTTCGGCTGCCTGATGGGCGCGATGATCCGCTTCCTCGCCATCCCGCCTTTCGTGGTGACATTAGCGGGGATGTTTCTGGCGCGCGGTGCCGCCTATCTGATTTCCACCCAGTCGGTACCGATCTCGCATCCCTTCATCGATGCGATACAGGGCTTTTATTATCGCTTTCCCGGCGGCGGCAGGCTGACGGCGCTGGCGATGCTGATGCTTCTGGTCTTCGCCGCCGGCATGCTGATCGCCAGCCGCACCCGCTTCGGCGCCAATGTCTATGCGCTTGGCGGCAACCCGCAATCGGCCGAGCTGATGGGCGTGCCGATCGGCAAGACGACCATCGGCATCTATGCGCTTTCCGGCTTTCTCTCCGGCCTCGCCGGCATCGTCTATACGCTCTACACCTCGTCAGGTTATTCGCTGGCGACGGTGGGTGTGGAACTGGACGCCATCGCCGCCGTCGTCATCGGCGGCACGCTTCTGACCGGTGGCACGGGGCTGGTGGCGGGCACCTTCATCGGCCTGCTGATCCAGGGGCTGATCCAGACCTATATCGTTTTTGACGGGACGCTTTCCTCCTGGTGGACGAAAATCGTCATCGGTGTGCTGCTTTTCGTCTTCATCGTGTTGCAGCGCGCCATCATCTGGTATTCAAACAGGAGACTGGCCGGGCCACACCCGGCATAACCACCAAGGGAGGCATGCTTGGGGCTGCTCGAAACGACGATAAGCGGGCGAAAACGCCGGAACAGCCACGCCCATGTGGTCTCCGAACTCGGCAGCGCCATCGTCTCGGGCAGAATTGCGGAAGGGTCCCTGCTCCCCAATGACGCCGAACTCTCCATGCGCTTCGGCGTATCGCGCACCGTGCTGCGCGAAACCATGAAGACGCTGGCGGCCAAGCGGCTGGTAGAACCCAAGGCAAAGGTTGGCACCCGCGTTCTCGACCGCTCAAGCTGGAACTTCTTCGATCCGGATGTGCTGGGCTGGCGCTGCGAGGCCGGCATAGACCAGGAATTCGTCACGCATCTGGCGGAAATCCGCCTGGCGCTGGAGCCGGCGGCGGCAGCGGCGGCGGCCCTGCAGGCCTCCAATGACGATATCGTTTCCCTCTATGTCATCGCCGCCAAATTCGACAATCCGCAGCATACGCCGGAAAGCATCGCCAAGGTCGATCTCGAATTCCACCTTGCCGTGGCGCATATGTCCGGCAATCCTTTCATGCGCTCTGCAAGTGGACTGATCGAGGCCGCACTTGCCATTTCCTTCCAGCTCTCCTCACCGGCCGCCTCACCCGGCACCATCGCCGAAATCGCATCGAACCACCTGCGTATCGTCCACGCCATCGCGGCGCGGGACGCCGATGCGGCGGTGAAAGCCATGCGCCACGTGATCGAGGTGGGCAAGGACCGGACTCAGAAGGCGATCAAGGCGCCTTGAAGGCGCCGTGATCAGGATCGAACGGACGCCATTTTTGTCTCCACCCCGGCGGGGAGAAAAAAGAGGCGGCAACCGCTTCGATCAACGGTGGATCCGCCCGAAGGCGGATCCTTTTTCTTCACCCGGAATATTATCCCTGTGAGGCTTCGACCTGCGGCACCACGCCCCGGCGCGACGCCATCAGCGATGCGCCGAGGAGCGCCGCGATGGCCACGAAGACGAAGACCATGGTCGCGCCCTGAAGATCGATCAGCAGGCCGCCCAGAACAGCACCGCTGGAAATGGCAATCTGGAAGGTGGTGAGCAGCAGCGCGCCGGCGCTTTCGGCTTCATCGGAAGCGACTCTCGTGATGAAGCTCTGCACACTGACCGGCAGCGCACCGAAGGCGAAACCCCATGAGGCGATGGCAAGTCCGGCGATGGCGGGCGATGCCCCGGCAAGCACCAGCACGGAGGCGGAGGCGGCAATCAGGGTAGCGGCGATGGTTACCGCCCAGGCCGTGTTTCTTTCGGCCATGAAACCACCGAAGAGATTGCCGAAAAAGCCGCCAATCCCATAGGCCAGAAGGACAAGGGAAATGGCCTCGACGCCAAGCTGGGGCACATCTTCCAGAAACGGGCGGACATAGGTGAAGCCGGCAAAGTGACCCGCAACGATGAACAGCGTCGTCAAAAGTCCGATGCGCACCTGCGGCCGCTGCAACAGCCGGAACATGGTGGAGAGACCCGGCGCGCCGGCCGGCGGCAATGATGGAACCGTGAGCAATTGCACGACGAATGCGATGACGCCCACTGCTCCGGCGACAACGAAGGCCGAACGCCAGCCGAGCGTTGCGCCGATCCACGCGCCCACCGGCGCGGCGCAGACGGTGGCGACCGAAACCCCGGTAAGAATGATGGCCATGGCGCGCGGCATCTTGTCGAGAGGCACGAGTCTCAGCGCCAGCGCCGCCGACATGGCCCAAAAGCCGCCAAGGCCGATGCCGAGCAGGACACGCGAGGTGAACAGCATGAAGAGGCCGTTGGCGAAGGCGGCCAGCGTGCTGGAAATGATCAGCAGCATGGTGAGCCCGAGCAGGGTGAAACGGCGATCGATGCCGCGTGTGCCGATGACGATGCCGGGACCCGCAACCGCCGCGACCAGCGCCGTGACGGTGATGGATTGTCCGGCGATGCCGGAACTGATGGCAAGATCGGCCGATAGCGGCGTCAGCAGGCTGACCGGCAGGAATTCCGCCGTCACCAGCCCGAAGACGCCGAGCGACAGTGAAACCACGGCGGCCCATTTGGCATCCGGTTCCTGTCGGCGCGGCGTATATTGGAGTTCGTTTGTGGTCCGGTTGGTCATGAAAATCTCCTGAAGCGCATTGTCAGAAATGCGCGCGAAACGGAATTGCAGAACAGTGGATCCGGTGGGAGTCCAATCCAGCGCCCGCAAATCGATGCACCGCAGGCTATGCGTGACAGCCCGGCGTTTCCATGCTAGAAAATCCGTATTCCTTAACCAATCGTCCAAATCTTGGAGCCGCCATGAATGATGCCCTGACGGAAATGCTGCGTGGCCTGAGGCTCGACGGCGTGGAATATGGCCGCTGCCGCATGGCCACACCCTGGGCCACGGCTTTTCCCGAACAGGAGGCGGCGCGGTTTCATTTCATCGGCGTGGGTCACGCCAAGCTGCGAAAACCTTCCGGGGAGTGGCTGACGCTGACCTGCGGCGATGCCGTGCTTCTGCCCCGGGGGCACGCCCATGTGCTGGCCAGCGGCGAGGATGTGGCGCCCTCCCCCTTCGACCGTTTCGGCAAGAAGGAAGTCTGCCAGGGCATTTTCGACATGGAATGCGCAAGCGCCGGCGGCGACACCGTGGCCTTTACCGCCTCTATGCGCTTCAACATGGACAATCTGCACCCGCTGTTGCAGCTGATGCCCGATGTGATGCTGACCAGCGATCTGGCCAAGAGCGACCCGGCCATTCCGCACCTGCTGGAAGCCATGACACGGGAAGTGGAACTGAACCGCGTCGGCGCGGGCGGCATTCTCGCAAGGCTTGCCGATGTGCTGACGGCGACCTTGATCCGCACATGGGTGGAATATGGCTGCGGCGATTCCAGCGGCTGGCTCGCCGCCGTGCGCAATCCGGAACTCGGGCGGGTGCTGGCGGCCATCCATCTCAACCCCGAAAAGGACTGGAGCGTCGAGGAACTCGCTTCCTTGATGGGCGCATCCCGCTCCAGTTTCTCGGAACGCTTCACCCGCGTGGTGGGCGAAAGCCCGGCCCGTTATGTGGTGCGCGTGCGCATGCATCAGGCGCGGCTGTGGCTGCGCGAAGGTATGCGCGTAACGCTGGCGGCGGAAAAACTCGGCTACGATTCCGAAGCCTCCTTCAGCCGCGCCTTCAAACGCGTCATCGGCGCGCCGCCCAGCCAGTTCCGCAGGAAAGATACGGCCGGGCTGGAGGATGCGGCATAGGCAATGCGCCTTAGTGAAAATTGCGGGAAATGACCTTTATGCGCTCCACCGCATCGTCATCATGGACGGCAGGCGGCGGATGTTTCCTGATCGCACGGTGATCCTCCGGCGGAATGCCGTGGTGGAACTCGTCGCCGCGCCCATGCGGCAGGGGAAAGGCGCGGTTGCGCTCGCCCACGCTTGCCAAGGCCTCCGACAGGTCGGTCAACCGGTGGGCGACCAGATGCACCACCTCGCCTTCCCGCTGGATCTTGCCGTAAATGCCGACCATACCGGCGGACAGCACCACGCGCCGGTATTTTTCGAAGGTTTTCACCCACAGCACCGCATTGGCGATGCCCGTCTCATCCTCCAGCGTCATGAAGATCACACCCTTTGCCGAACCGGGGCGCTGGCGCACCAGCACCAGACCGGCCGTTTCCAGCCATATGCCATCGCGGGCACGCACCGCCTCCGCGCAGGTAACGATGCGCCGGCGTGAAAGATCGCGCCGCAGGAAACACATGGGGTGTTCGCGCAGCGTCAGCCCCACATGCCCGTAATCCTGCACCACCTCACCGCCGTCGGTCATGGGTCTGAGCGTGACGGATGGCTCCTGAAGCTCGTCCACCACGGTATTTTCCCGGCTGGCGGCAGCGGCGAAAAGCGGCAGCGGCTCATCCCGCAGCGCCTTGATGGCCCAGAGCGCCCCGCGCCTGGAAAGCGCAAGCGACGGCAGAAAGGCATCGGCTTCGGCGAGACAGACCAAAGCTGCGGCGGGAACACCCGCCCTTCGCCAGAGGTCATCCACGGAGACGAAATCGCGATCCTGCCGTCCGGCAACGATTTTCGCGGCGTGGTCATTGGAAAGCCCCTTCACCAAGCGCATGCCGAGCCGCACGGCAAACCGTTCGTCGCCTTTCGCATCTTTTTCGCCCGTGGGCTCCAGCGTGCAATCGAAACGGCTGTTATTGACGCAGACCGGACGCACCTCCACGCCATGATCGCGCGCATCACGCACGATCTGGGCCGGGGCGTAAAACCCCATGGGCTGCGAATTGAGAAGCGCCGTACAGAAAATATCGGGATGATGGCATTTCAGCCATGAGGAGGCATAGGCAATCAGCGCGAAGGAGGCCGCGTGGCTTTCGGGGAAGCCGTAACTGCCGAAACCTTCGAGCTGTTTGAAGATACGTTCGGCGAATTCCTTGTCATAACCGCGCTCCACCATTCCATCGATCAAATCCTGCCGGAATTTGGAGATGGTGCCGACATTCTTGAAAGTGGCCATGGCACGGCGCAATTGATCCGCCTTGCCGGGCGAAAAACCAGCGCATTCGATGGCAATCTTCATGGCCTGTTCCTGAAACAGCGGAACCCCCAGCGTCTTTTCGAGAATATTTTTAAGCTCCGGTTTTTCATACCGAACGGGCTCTTTTCCCTGACGCCGCCGCAGATAGGGATGTACCATATCACCCTGAATGGGACCGGGACGAACAATAGCGACCTGAATGACAAGATCGTAAAATTCGGCGGGCTTCAAACGCGGCAACATCGACATCTGCGCCCGGCTTTCGATCTGGAAAGTGCCGAGGGTGTCTGCTTTTTGGATCATTGCAAATGTTTCAGGATCGTCCGGTGGCATGGCAGCAAGATCGTATCTTTCCCCTTTACGCGCCTCCAGCAGATCGAAGCCGCGCTTCATGCAGGAAAGCATTCCGAGCGCCAGACAATCCATTTTCATGAACCGCACAATATCGATATCGTCCTTGTCCCATTCGATGATCTGTCGATCATCCATGGCGGCTGGTTCAATCGGCACGAGCTCATCCAGCCGATCGTGGGAAAGTACGAAGCCGCCCGGATGCTGGCTGTGATGGCGTGGGGTGCCGACAAGCTGGTTGGCAAGCTCGAAAGCCAGTTTCAGGCGACGATCCTCCATATTGAGGTTCAGTTCCCTTATCTGTTTTTCACCAACACCTTCGCTCCAGCGCCAGACTTGCGAGGACAGAAGTTTGGTCAAATCCTCCGGCAGCCCCAGTACCTTACCAACATCTCGCAATGCCCCTCGACCACGATAGCGGGTGACGACTGAACAAAGCGCGGCTTTGTCGTGGCCATAGGTTTTGTAGACCCATTGAATAATTTCCTCACGGCGCTGATGCTCGAAATCCACATCGATGTCAGGCGGTTCACCCCGGTTTTCGGAAACGAAACGTTCAAAGACGAGATTGCTGAAACGAGCAGGATCAATGGCAGTGATACCAAGGACAAAACAGATAACCGAGTTTGCCGCCGAACCGCGTCCTTGGCACAAGATATCCATCTTACGTGCCTGTCGGACGATAGCACTCACGGTCAGAAAGTAGGGGGCGTAATTTAATCTGCCGACAACATCCAACTCATGATGCAACGCCTTTTCCACCTTCTCCGGCAAACCATTCGGATAACGAACCGGCACCGCTTCCCAGACCAGCTTTTCCAGCGCCTGCTGCGCCGTCAGCCCTGGCAGGCTGCGTTCCTCGGGATATTGATAGACCAGTTCCTTCAGTGAAAATTTGCAGCGTTTCGTAATGTCGAGGCTGCGGGAAAGCGCTTCCGGGTAACCGGAAAACAGCCGGTGCATTTCCTCCGGCGGTTTCATATAGCGGTCGGCATGGCGCTCGCGGCGGAAACCGGCCTCGTCGATGGTGCAATTGTGCCTTATGCAGGTGACGACATCCTGCAGCATGCGCCGCTCCGGCACATGAAACAACACGTCATTGGTCACCACCGTCGGCACATCAGCCGCTTCGGCCATCGCCGACAGTTCGAAAAGCCGCATCTGGTCATTGGGACGTCTTCGAAGGCTGAGCGCCATATAGGCCCGGTCGGCAAAGGTTGCCTTCAGCCGCCGCAGGCGAAGGGCGCAGAGATCGTCGGCCAGATCGGCGAGCAGCACCACGATCAGACCTTCGCCATAGGCAACGAGATCGTCCCATGCCAGCCGGCATTTGCCCTTGCCGCCCCTTTTCTTGCCGACGGAAAGCAGCCGGCAAAGCCGTCCGTAAGCTTGGCGATCCATGGGATAGACCAGCACGGAAAGATCGTCATCCAGATCCAGCCGGCAACCGATGACGAGGCGAACGCCATGATTATCGGCCGCCTCGTAAGCGCGGGGAATGCCCGCAAGACTGTTGCGGTCGACAATGCCCAGCGCCTCGATGCCGAGGCTTTTGGCCTGTTCGAAAAGCTCCTCGCAGGAGCTTGCCCCGCGCAGGAAGGAAAAATGCGTGGTCACCTGCAGTTCGGCATAACGCGGCGTGCTCATGCGAAGACCCCATGGATGAACCAGCCCTGCGAACCTGTTTCGGTATGTTCGCCATCACCGGAGCGGAAGATCCAGAAGCGTTCGCCGCTTTCATTCTCCACCGTGAAATAATCGCGCACAGCGGCCTTTTCCCGGTCGCGTTTCCACCATTCCCCAAACACCCGTTCCGGCCCGTCAGCGCACCGCACATTGTGGCGCACGCCCTGCCAGAGGAAATAACGCGGCGGGTGGTCCGGCAGCAGCGCCAGCGTCTCTATCGGTTCCGGCCTTGCAAAAATCCGGACCGGGCGCGGCCAGTGGCCCGGCCAGCCGAGCATATCCTCCGGCGCCAGCGTGGCAACAGGGGTAACGGAGCGTTCCGGCACGTCGCTCGCCACCGCCGCATAACGATAGACCCGGTGACCGCGATTGAGAATGACATCCACCGTATCGGCAATGTCCGCACGCCCCTCCTCCAGCAGGGAGGAACGGGCCTGCGCGGCGACAAGCGGCTCGGCATGGGTGGCGGTCAGCACCATCATCTCGATGCCGAAGCCGGGATCGATGGTATCGATCCGGTCGGTCAGAAGCCGGACAAGCTGTTTGACATCGCGCACCGGTCTGGACGTGCCGGCCCGCACCGCCTGCAGGCCGCTATCCACCCGGTGCAGCACCAGATCGACCCGGCGGGCGCCAAGGCCGCGTTTTTCCAGCGCGGCGCAAAGGCCGACAACCAGCTTCTGCGTATAACGGGCGATCGTTTCTGCCGCCGCAATCGGCTCGGCAAAGGCGCGCCGCACCTCCACCAGTTCGGGCACGCGCACCGGCTCTATGGGCTCGCCGATCTCGCCGAAAGCCTGGGAAAGGCGGCGGACGACTTCGGGGCCGAAACGCAGGGTCAGCGGCGCGCGCGGGGCTTCGGCCAGCTCGCCGACGCTGCGAAAACCGAGCACCTTCAGCCCGGAAACGACACGTTCCTCCAGCCTCAGCGCGGCAAGCGGCAGCCCGCCGATTGCCGCCCGCTGCCCGCCCGGCGGAACGATGCCGATCTCCTCACGGCCAAAACGCGCCAGCGCATGCGCTGCACCCCAGCTATCGGCAATGGCGGCGCGGGCGCTAAAACCGGCGGCATGCAGGCGGTTGACCATACCGCTCAGCATCAGCGCCTCATTGCCATGCAAATGGTCCGCACCCGCCGTGTCCAGCACCAGCCCGTCCGGCGGGTCGGCGGCGACGATGGGGGCATAAAGGCGCAGGAAATGAAACGCCAGCTGCCGCAGGGCGCGGGCATCAGCCGACGCATCCAGATTTTCGACGAGAAGGCCCGGCACCAGCGCCTGCGCCTTGCTGACCGGCGTGCCGGGGCGGATGCCCGCCGCCTTTGCCGCCTTGTCGAGCGCCAGCACCAGCCGGCGGCTGCCCTGACGGCCGATCATGACCAGCGGTGTTTCAACCGGCGGCGCGTCCTGCCCCGAAAGACGCCGGAAGCGATCCGTCGGCCATGTCGGCAGGTAGAGCGAGACGACCCTTTGCATCACAGGCTTCCACTTCAAATTCGGCACTTTCGCCGCCGCGACATCGCAAGAGTTCCAGAAACCAGCGCGGCCTGCCCACCCCCGGCACCGGCAGGGGTGATGAGGGCCGCACCGAAATGCGCCAGCGGGTGACGGCCGCTGTCGGTTCGCCGTAGAGCGCCGCATCGGCCGCACGCCGGAAGCGGCGGATGGCGATGCCGGTAACACCGGAGGTTTCCGCCGCCAGTTGCAGCCGCCGCGAGGCGGTCATCGGCAATTTTGCCACTTCACCCATCACCGCGCCGAAACCGTTGCAGCGCAAGCCCTCCTCGAAACAGTCAAGCACGCCTTTCTCATCGCGGCATTCGACGATGATGAGCCGGTTCTGCGACAGGCCGGCCTGCGTCAGGCCCGGCATGAACAGATCCCGCCGGGTGACACACCATAAAACCTTGCCGGAAAGCCGTGCCGCCACACCGGCGGCAAAAAGCGCCGCCGCCGCACCATCGGCGGCGCCGTTGCCGCCGCCGCTCAGTTCATGCAGGCAACCGAGCTTCAGCCCACCGCCCGGCAGGTGATGATCGATGGCGTCCACGCCGAAAGGCAAGGTCTCGTGCAGCCGCTCAGGGCTGCTGCCGATCCTTTCCAGCCTTTCACGCAGCTCTTCGACAACGAGCAACTGGTCCGCGCGCTTTTGCATGGCATGACAGGTTTCAATTCCGGTTATTCATCTTTATTGTTCCTGTTTTGTTCCTATTTCAACAAAGAGTCAAGCAACAGGCTGCCGCTCTTCAACAGTTTGCACGGGAAGAGGAGATTCTGGCCTTGCAGCGCTTCATCCCACCGTTAAAACGGAATTGTCCGCCCGTCGCCTGTTCTTCTCAAGAGAACCGCTGACAACGGACATCCGGGTTTTGGAGGAAACCGCCGATGATTGCCAGCATTCTGATTGCCGTGGTTGCGGCCATCCATATTTACATCACCATTCTGGAAATGCTGCTGTGGGAAAAACCGGCCGGCCGCAAGGCCTTCGGTCTTTCGGCGGATTTCGCCCGGCAGACGAAGGTATTGGCCGCCAATCAGGGGCTTTATAACGGGTTTCTGGCGGCCGGTCTGATCTACGGGCTGATGCAGGGCGATGAAGGCCTGGACTTCAAGGTCTTCTTCCTCACCTGCGTTCTGGTGGCCGGTATTTTCGGCGCCATCACCGCCAATATGAAAATCCTGTTCATTCAGGCCTTGCCGGCATTGTTTGCGCTCGGCTTCCTCTGGCTCGGAGCATGAACTCATGACCGCATGGAACGACACCCGGGCCAAAGACGCTCTCAACCGGATATTCATGGCAGCCGTCGCAAGCGCCGATCCCGCAAAGGTGCTGCAACACCACCTTCCCTCCCCGCCCAAAGGCCGCTGCGTGGTGGTGGGTGCCGGCAAGGCGTCGGCCGCCATGGCCGCAGCGCTCGAAGCGGCGTGGCCGCATGTCGATCTTTCCGGTGTGGTGGTGACGCGTTATGGCCATGCGGTCCCGACCTCCCGTATCGAGATCATCGAAGCGTCCCATCCCGTACCGGACGACAAGAGTGCCGAAGCGGCAAAACGCATTCTCGCCGCCGTCGAGGGGCTGACCGCCGACGACATGGTGATCGCGCTGATTTCCGGCGGCGGTTCGGCGCTGATGGTCGCGCCCGCCGAAGGCATGGTGCTTGCCGACAAGATGGCCGTCAATCGTGCCCTTTTGGCCAGCGGCGCGACGATTTCCGAAATGAACGCCGTGCGCAAACATCTGTCCCGCATCAAGGGCGGCCGGCTGGCACTGGCCGCCAGGCCGGCCAAGGTGGTCTCGCTGCTGATTTCCGACGTGCCGGGTGACGATCCGTCCGAGATCGCCTCCGGCCCGACGGTCGCCGATCCGAGCGACATTCAAACCGTGCGCGAAATCGTATCGCGTTATGAACTCGATCTTCCCGATAATGTGCGCAAGGTGCTGGAAAAGGGTGAGGAAACCCCGAAGGCAGGCGACATAGAGGAAGATATCCGGCTGATCGCGGCGCCCTCGCTCGCCCTGCAGGCCGCGGCGGACGAGGCCGTGAAGCGCGGCCTTACGCCGCTGATCCTCGGGGATTCGCTTGAAGGCGAATCCAGGGATGTCGGCGCCGTCATGGCCGGCATCGCACTCTCCGCCAGCCGCAAGGGCCTGCCGGTCAAAGGTCCGGCCGTGTTGCTTTCCGGCGGCGAGACCACCGTGACGTTGAACAGGGGCGTCGGCGGCAAGGGACCGGCCGGAAAGGGCGGCCGCAACACGGAATTCCTGTTAAGCCTCGCGCTGACACTGAAAGGCGCAGCCGGCATATGGGCGATTGCCGGCGATAGCGACGGCATAGACGGCGTCGAGGATGCGGCGGGTGCGGTGGTGACACCGGATACGCTGGAGCGCATGCGTGCCGCCGGTGTCGACCCCCGCCAGTCGCTGGTGAACCACGACAGCTACACGGCTTTCAAAGGGGTCGGTGATCTTGTCGTGACGGGGCCGACCCTGACGAATGTCAATGATATCAGGGCGATTTTGATCGAGTGAAAGCGGAAGCGTTCGAGACGGCGGATGCCCCTTCGGTGAGCGCATCGCGGAGAAGAGCCGTTTTGACTATACCCTCGGACAGGAGTAATCTGGCAGGATATCCTCTGGAGCCTCGGCCATGCGTCCTGAAGTGCTCATACTTGGCCTGATCATGGCCCTTATTCCAGCTTTGGCGGATGCTCATAATTGCAAATGCCGAAATCGCGGTGTGATGTTCCAGCTCGGCCAGACATCCTGTCTGAAGGTCGATGGCGGCTCCTATCTCGCGCGCTGCGAAATGAAGCTCAATGTCTCGTCCTGGACCAAGGTTCAGGACGGCTGCCCGGTGACGCAACGGGCGCAGTTGCAGTCGACACGCGTTGATTGATGACATCGTCGGCGGGCAGACCAGGCTCTGCATCCCGGCCGTGTATCGCCGCAGCCTGCATCTTCCGGTTCCAATCAATAGTCGTGAGCCGAAAATGCCAAGCGACGACGCGAGCGTGCGCCGCTTGTTGCTTCTCTCCGCCGGGCAGAAGGTCGCGGCAGCGGGACGAAGGGGCAAGGGTAGCGATATGCGGAAAGCTTGCCCCTTATGTGCCCCTTCAGGGCATCTTCTCCCCGGCGGGGAGAAGAAATATGCCGTAACGTCGTTTTACAGCTTCACCCAGCCGCCGTTCTTCTTGCCGGACTCGATGCAGGCGGTGACGAAGGCGACACCTTTAACGCCATCATCCACCGTTGGATAAATCACCGCCTTGTCCAGCGCCGAGCCGGTGCGGCGGGCCTCGATGGCATGCGCAGCCTCGGTATAGATGGTGGCGAAGGCTTCCAGATAACCTTCCGGGTGGCCGGAGGGAATGCGGGTGACACGGGCCGCCGCGGCCCCGGCGCCAGCACCGCCGCGGGTGATCAGCTGCTTCGGTTCGCCGAGCCTTGTGAACCACAGATAATTCGGATCGGCCTGCGTCCACTCAAGACCGGCCTTGTCGCCATACACACGCACCTTCAGCCCGTTTTCGTGACCCACCGCAACCTGGCTGCACCAGAGCAGCCCCTTGGCAGCCTGCTTGCCGCCCTTTGGTTTGAAGCGCAGCATCACATGGGCATTGTCATCCAGACGGCGGCCTTCGACGAAGGTGTGCACATCCGCCGCCAGCTCATCCGCTTCCAGACCGGAAATGAAGCAGCCGAGATTATAGGCATGGGTGCCGATATCGCCGGTGGAGCCGCCGACGCCGGATTGGGCCGGATCGGTGCGCCAGACGGCCTGTTTCGCACCGGTCTGTTCCACCGCTTCCGTCAGCCAGTCCTGCGGATATTCCATCTGCACCAGACGGATATTGCCGAGTTCACCGGCCTCCACCAGTTCCCGCGCCTGCCGGACCATCGGATAACCGGTATAGTTATGCGTCAGGATGAACAGCGCATCCGCCTTGTCGGCCACCTGCTTCAGCTTCTTTGCGTCTTCCAGGTTGGAAGTCAGCGGCTTGTCGCAGATGACATGGATGCCGCGCTCCAGAAACGCCTTGGCCGCCGGATAATGCACATGGTTGGGCGTCACGATCGCCACCGCCTCGATACCGTCTTCGCGAAGTGCTTCTTTCTCGGCCATTTCCGCAAAGGAGCCGTAGCAGCGCTCGGGATCGAGCCCCAGTTCACGGCCCGAAGCGAGGGATTTTTCCGGCGTCGAAGACAAGGCCCCCGCCACGAGATCGAAGCGATTGTCCAGCCGCGCCGCCATGCGGTGCACACCGCCGATGAATGCGCCCGAACCGCCGCCCACCATGCCAAGGCGAATCCGCTTGTTCGCCTTGTCGGTCGTCTTTCCTTCAATAGCCATAATATCTCCCCTGAAATCCTTTCAAATCCCGAGCATACGGCGGTTGGCCGCATCGTCGGTGCCGCTCGATGCGAAATCGTCAAAGGCTTTTTCCGTAACGCGGATGATATGCGCCTTGACGAATTCGGCCCCTTCGCGGGCGCCGTCTTCGGGATGTTTCAGCGCGCATTCCCACTCGACCACGGCCCAGCCGTCGAAGTCATTGGCCGCCATTTTCGAGAAGACGGCACCGAAATCCACCTGTCCGTCGCCCAGCGAACGGAAGCGGCCGGCACGGTTCACCCAGCCCTGATAACCGCCATAAACGCCCTGCCGGCCGGTTGGGTTGAACTCCGCATCCTTGACGTGGAACATCTTGATGCGGTCCTTGTAGATGTCGATATTGTCGAGATAATCGAGGCATTGCAGCACGTAATGCGAGGGATCGTAGAGCATGTTGGCGCGGGGATGGTTTTTCACCCGCTCCAGGAACATCTCGAAGGTCACGCCGTCATGCAGGTCTTCGCCCGGATGAATTTCGTAAGCGACATCGACACCCTGCTCGTCGGCATAATCAAGGATCGGCGTCCAGCGTTTCGCCAGCTCGTCAAAGGCGGCTTCCACCAGTCCGGCCGGGCGCTGCGGCCAGGGATAAACGAACGGCCAGGCAAGCGCGCCGGAGAATGTGGCATGCGCCTTGATGCCGAGGTTCTTCGAGGCTTTCAGTGCCAGCTTCACCTGCTCCACCGCCCATTGCTGCCGCGCCTTGGGATTGCCGCGCACTTCGGGCGCCGCAAAGCCATCGAAGGCCTCGTCATAAGCGGGGTGAACGGCAACCAGCTGGCCCTGCAGATGGGTGGAAAGTTCGGTGACTTCGACGCCGTTCTGGCGCGCGACGCCAGCGAACTCGTCGCAATAATCCTTCGATTCCGCCGCTTTTTTAAGATCGATCAGCTGCCCGGCCCATGTCGGCACCTGCACGCCGGCATAACCCTTTTCCGCCGCCCATCTGGTAATGCTGTCCCAGCTGTTGAAAGGGGCAACATCACCGGCAAACTGGCCGAGAAAAAGACCCGGTCCCTTGATCGTTCTCATAAAATCTCCTCCCTGTATCGATACAGTTGAGCGGTAAAACCGCTTTGGCTCCCAGCGCCAAGCTAACCGCTCGTGATTTTCAGACAAGCCCCAAATGCCAGGGGGCGAGAGAATTTCATTATTTCATGCAAAAAGCGGAAGACGTTAAAGCGCCAGCCCGCTGGCCCTGTCGAACACATGCACGCGCTCATGATGAACGGTGGCAGCAAAGGGAGTGTTGACCTTCACCGGCTGCTCGCCATCCACCACCGCCGTTACCTGGTCGCCCGCCAGTTCGAAGACCACATGGGTCTGCGCACCGGTTGGTTCCACCAGCACCGTGCGGCCGGAAAGCGAGATATCGCCGCCAATGGTCGAACCGATATGTTCGGGGCGAAGCCCGATCGTCACCGGCTGGCCGCGCTTGACCTTGCGTGTCGCGGCAATACGGATCGCGGTGCCGTCCTTCAGCCGAGCGGCGGGCTGGTCACCCTCACCATCGACCACACCTTCGATGAGGTTCATGGCCGGTGAGCCGATGAAGGCGGCAACGAAGAGATTGGCGGGCGTCTTGTAGAGTTCCAGCGGTGTGCCCTGCTGTTCGATACGACCGTGATTGAGCACCACCACCCGGTCCGCCAGCGTCATCGCCTCGATCTGGTCATGGGTGACATAGATCGACGTCGTACCGACTTTCTGATGCAGCGCCTTGATTTCGCTGCGCATCTGCACACGCAGCTTGGCGTCCAGATTGGAGAGCGGCTCATCGAACAGGAAAACGGCCGGATTGCGCACCACGGCACGGCCCATGGCGACACGCTGGCGCTGGCCGCCGGAAAGCTGCGACGGCTTGCGGTCGAGAAGCTTGCCAAGGTCGAGCATGCGGGCGGCTTCCGCCACGCGCTCCTCGATGACGTTTTTCGGCTGGCCGGCAAGCTTCAGGTTGAAACCCATGTTTTCGGCCACCGTCATATGCGGATAAAGGGCATAGGACTGGAACACCATGGCGATGTTGCGTTCGCGCGGGGTCATGCCGTTGACCACCTTGTCGCCGATGAGGATATCCCCATCGGTGATTTCCTCCAGCCCGGCGATCATGCGCAAAAGCGTAGACTTGCCGCAACCGGAAGGGCCGACCAGCGCGATGAATTCGCCATCCGCTATATCAAGCGAGATGCCGTGGATGACATCGAGCGCGGCATAGGACTTGGCGATATCCTTAAGTTCGACGGAAGCCATGTTTTGCTCCTTTCAAGTCACGATTTGACGGCACCGGCCGTCAGGCCCGCGATGATGTGTTTCTGGGCGAGGAAGAAGACGATGACGGTCGGCAGGATCGTCAGCGTGATGAAGGCAAGCACCAGCTGCCATTCCGTGCCGAATTCGCCGCGATAGACCATGATGCCGAGCGGCCAGGGATATTTCGATTCCGAATTCAGCATGATGAGCGGCAGAATGTAGCTGTTCCAGCTGCCGACGAAGGAAACGATACCGACGGTGGCGACGATGGGTCGCGAGAGCGGCATGGAGATGTGCCAGAAGAAGCGCAGATAACCGCAGCCATCCACGAAGGCGGCTTGAAACAGCTCCTCCGGCAGATTGCGGAAATAATTGCGGAACAGGAGAATGCTCATGCCAAGCCCGAAGGCCACCTGCGGCAGCACCACACCCCAATAGGTGTCGAGCAGGCCGAGATCACGGATGCGGATGAACAGCGGCAGGATGGCGGTGGCCGCCGGGAACATCAGCCCCAGCAGGAAATAATTGAGCAGGAAGGACGAGCCGAAGAACTTCACATGTGCGAAGGTGAAGGCCGCCATGGCCGAAACGGTGAGCGTCAGGAACACCGTCAAAAGCGCGATGACCAGAGAATTGAAGATCTGCAGCCAGTAACGTTTTCCGAAGAGAATATCGCCGTAATTGGCCCATTGCCATTCCGCCGGAATGCCGAACGGGTTGACGCGCAGGTCTCCCAGCGTCTTGAAGCCGCCGAGTGCTGTGGTGAGCAGCGGGATGAGCACGATGGCCGCAATCAGGCTCAGCGATATATAAAGATAAAGCTTGGTTTGCAGCGGCATGCGGACGGAGGTGGATGTGTCAGTCATGGCGCATGAAAATCCTTTTGTAACCGAAGGCGAGCGTCACGCAGATGACGAACAGAACGACGCCGACCGCACTGCCGAGCCCGACCTGCATGCGCATGACGCCGTAGGTGTAGAGGAAGGTGACCATGGTCTGCGTGGAGTTGGACGGACCGCCGCCGGTGAGCGGCATGATCATGTCGAACAGCTGCAATGAGCCGATCACCGCAAAGAAGACGGAAAGGCGCACGGTGGAGCCGAGCATCGGCAAGGTGACATAACGGAACTTCTGCCAGCCGGAGGCACCGTCGATTTCGGCCGCTTCCAATACGTTCTTGTCGACGGACTGAAGGCCGGCGATGAACAGCATCATGTGGAAACCGAAATATTTCCAGACGATGACGCCGAGCACGGCATAGATCGCCACATCCTTGTCGGCCAGCACGTAAGGATTGGCGAAGCCGAAGAAATTGGAGATGGCGGCAAACAGGCCATAATCGCCGTCATAAACGAAACGCCAGATCAGGCCGGCTGCAACATCCGCAAGCACATAGGGCAGGAAGAACACCAGCCGGAAGGCGACGACGCCCGGAATACGGTGCGCCAACATCATGGCAAGCCAGATCGCCAGGGGAATCTGGATCAGCACCGAGATCAGGATGATGAGGCCGTTATTCATCAACGCCTGCGAAAAGGCGGCATTGCCGAACAGGACCTGAAAATTCCGCAGGCCCACGAAATCCGTCGGCGTGCCGTAACCGTTCCAGCGGTAAAGGCTGTACCACGCCGCCTCGCCCATGGGCAGGATGACGAACAGGGTAAAGAGCAGCAGCGCCGGCGGCAGAAACACCAGAAGGGTCAGCGCCCGGTCATGCGCGACCGAACTTTGCTTGCGCTTGACCTTCGCCGCGGCGCGCGCGGGCATGGATGCAGAAGTCATGGAAATATCCGTCATCTCTATCCGCTTTCCTTTGTGCAGATATTCTTGCGGCGTCGCGTTTCATCGCGACGCCGCATCGCAATCCAAAGTCAGCGCAGTTCGAAAGCGTCCTGAATCTGTTTGGCGCCCTCTTCCGCGCTCATCTGGCCGGAGACGATCTCGACGGAGACATCGTTGACGACGCGGCCGACGGCAGCGCCCAGCGTCTGATCGAAGAAGTTCTGGTGCCAGGTGGAGCCGGCAAGCTGCTTGGCCGAATCCGCCAGCAGCGGGTTCTTGACCGCACCGTCCGCACCCGTCGCAACCGGCAGGATCATGCCGGCAGCCGCCATCTTCTCTTCACTTTCCTTGCTGGTCAGGAAAGTCGCGAAATCGATCGCTTCCTTGGAGGCGTTTTTCGTGACCGCCCAGCCGTTCAGGCCACCCAGCGTATCGGTGGCCTTGCCTGCACCACCCTCGACGACCGGGAAGGCGAAGCGGCCGATATTGTCCGCGGCCAGCCCCTTGCCGTCGCCGGCATTCTTGCGCTGGTTGGCTTCGGTATTATCGAAACCGAGGATCATCGCCGCCTTGCCGTCACCGAAGACGCCAAGCGCCTGCGGCCAGGTGGAGCCGAGATAACCGGGCTGGAAGGGTTCGAGCTTGCCGAATTCGGCCAGCTGCTCACCGGCCTTGATGATGGCGGGATCCATGAAACCTTCGCCTTCGCCCTTGCGGGCGGCATCGAACACGGCCTGCCCGCCATTGCGCATGACGAGATAGCTCCAGTAGAAATGGATCGGCCATTTTTCACCGCCGCCACCGGCGATCGGAACGATACCGGCTTCCTTGATCTTTTTGACCGTGGCGCCGAGATCGTCCCAGGTCTTGATGTCTTCCGCCTTCACGCCGGCCTTGGCAAACAGCTCCTTGTTATAAAAGAAGCTGACGAGGCTGACCTTGTAGGGCACGGCCCAGACCTTGCCGTCAAAAGACAGGCCTTCGATTGCCGACGCATTATAGGCCTGCCGCAGCTTGCCGCCATCGGCGTCAAAAACCTCAGTCAGGTCCTTCAGCGCACCGGTTTTGGATTGTTCCTCAAGAACGCCGCCGCCCCAGCTATAGAAGAAATCCGGCACGTCGTTGGATTGCAGCAAAGTCGGCAACTTCGCCTTGAAGGCTTCGTTTTCCAGGAATTGCAGCTGCACATCCACGCCCGGATGTTTGGCCTCATAATCCTTGGCAATCTCCTCCCAGACGGCCACGGATTTCGGGTCCAGTTCCACATGCATCCATTTAACGACCGTCGCGGCCGAGGCGCTGGCCGTGCCGAGCATGAGAGCAATGCTTGTCGTTGCGGCAAAGCCTGTCAGCCTGCCGCTCAGGCTTGCGCCTGCGTGCCAAATCGTCATGATGATGATCCTCCCTGGGGGATTTCCTCATTTATTCCCCAATGCGGATTAATTCACATTAGGCCCCGCCCGATGTCAAGGCACCATGCCGATTTTTTGCGCTGACAGCTTGACACACCCCTCCCTTACACCGTTATTTAATCCGCAACCCGACATAAATCGGTTCTCGAACCGGCATCGATCGCAGCAGGACCCCATGAAGACCGCAGACCCCGAATTAATGCGCGCGATCAACAGGCTGAGCGTGCTGGACAGCATCCGCCGCCACGGTCCGATCTCGCGGGTGGAAATCAGCGAAAGAACGCAGCTTTCCACCACCACCGTCTCGGCGATTACCGCCTCGCTGCTCGATGACGGGCTGATTCTGACCCGCCATATCGGCGATATCCGCACCGAAGGCGCGCGCGGCAGGCCGCGGGTGATGCTGGAGCTGAACCCGGACGCCGCCCGTGTGGTGGGCGCCAAGATCGCCGCAAGCCGCATGATCTTCGTCGTCACCGATTTTTGCGGCAACGTGCTTTCAACCCTTGCTTTGCCGATCCGTGTCGACCGCCAACCGATCGGCGTCATTGCCGATCTGGTGGAGGATGGGGTGCGCCGCTGTGTGGTCGATGCCGGCCTGTCGCTGGAAGATGTGGACATGGTCTGCCTCGGCCTGCCCGGTGTCATCGAGCATCGCACGGGAAAAATCCGCAGCAGCCCGATTTTGCGCGAAGTAAACGTCAATTTCGCCGAGGAAATGACCGCGCGGCTGAATTCACCGACCATCATCGAAAGCGACGCCCACGCCATCACGCTCGCCCACCACTGGTTCGGCCATGCCCGCGATCTCGAAGACATGGTGCTGATCTCGCTCGAACAGACGCTCGGGCTTGGCGTATTGCACCAGAACCAGCTGTTCCGCGGCGCCGGCGGCCTCAGCCACAATCTCGGCGACCTCGTCATCGGCCTTGCCAATGAGGGCACGGTGCGGCTGGCGAGCCAGGCAGGCGAAACCGCGATTTTAGGCGCACGCCCGGCGGATGGCCGTTTTGCCGAGGCAATCCGGCTTGGCCGCGGCATGCAGCATGCCCATGCGCTGATTGCGGCAGAGGACCATGATCTCATCGCGGCGGCCCTGCGCGCCGGTTCAGCACTCGGCCTGACGCTTGCCAATATCGTTACATTGTTTGCGCCGCCGCGCGTCATCATCACCGGCTCCAGCCTTGAGCTCGGCGAACCCTTCATCACCAGCATCCGCGACAGCTACAACGCCGCCGTGCCACCCTCGCTGGCCGGTGTCGCGGAGCTGGTTTTCGACATAGCGAGCGATGAATTGTGGGCGCAGGGCGCGGCGGCCGTCGCCCTCTACGAGCTTTACGAATCGCCATGGAACACCACGGGGCCTGCGCTTTAGCCGACAGGGCAGAGCAGCGGGTTTAGACATTTCTGATTTTACGGGAGGAAATCACATGAACAGGGTCGGTATCGGCATCATCGGCTGCGGCAACATCTCCAGCGCCTATCTCAAGGCCATGGCGTCGTTTCCCATTCTCGACATTCGCGGACTTGCGGATATGAACGCGGCGGCCGCGAAAGCCCGCGCCGATGAATTCGGCCTGCAGGCAAAAAGCATCGACACGCTTCTTTCCGACCCTTCCGTGGAGATCATCGTCAACCTGACGGTACCCAAGGCGCATGTGGAGGTTGGGCTACGCGCGCTCGACGCCGGCAAGCACGCCTATTCCGAAAAACCGCTCGGCATCAATTTCGCCGAGGGCAAGCGGCTTGCGGATGCGGCAAAGGCGAAGGGCCTGCGCATCGGTTCGGCCCCCGACACCTTCCTCGGCGGCGGGCACCAGACCGCGCGCCGGCTGATCGACGAGGGCGTGCTCGGCCAGCCGGTCGGCGGAACAGCCACCTTCATGTGCCCCGGCCATGAGCGCTGGCACCCCAATCCGGCCTTTTATTACGAGGTCGGCGGCGGACCGATGCTGGATATGGGTCCCTATTACATCACCGATCTCGTCAACCTGTTCGGCCCGGTCGCCAAGGTTGCGGGCTTCGCCATCGCGCCGCGCAATGAACGCCTCATCACCAGCGAACCGAAGAACGGCGAAAAAATTCCCGTTCATGTTGCTACCCATGTCTCCGGCGTGCTGGCCTTCCAGAATGGCGCCGTGGTGCAGGTGGGCATGAGCTTCGATGTGGCGGGCCACAAACATGTGCCGCTGGAACTTTACGGCACGGAAGGCACGCTGCTCGTGCCCGATCCCAACCATTTCGGCGGTGAGGTGCAGTTGCTGAAAAAGGGCGGCCAGTTCGAGCCGCAGGCGCTGTCTTCGCCTTATGCAGATGGCAATTACCGCTCCATCGGTGTCGCCGACATGGCCCATGCCATTCGCGAAAACCGCCCGCACCGTGCCAATGGCGACCTTGCCCTGCATGTGCTGGAGGTCATGGAAGCCTTTCAGACGGCATCGGACAGCGGCACGACCGTTTCCATCACCACCAAGGCGGAGCGCCCTTTTCCGCTCGAAACATCGCTGGTCGACGGCCAGCTCGGCAAATAATCAAGTCATCCAATAATCCGGAGGAGGAAATAAATGCGCGAAGCACTCATCGTCTGGGGCGGCTGGAGCGGCCACGAACCGCAGGAATGCGCCACCATCGTCAAGGACATGCTGGAAGAGGACGGTTTCAAGGTCTATGTCGAGCACTCAACCGAGGCCTTCGCCGACCCGTCCGTGCATGATCTGAGCCTTGTCGTGCCTATCGTCACCATGTCGAAGATCGAAAAGGAAGAGATCAAGAACCTCACGGCCGCCGTCGAAAACGGCGTCGGCATTGCCGGTTTCCATGGTGGCGCGGGCGACAGTTTCCGCGAATGTGTGGAATACCAGTTCATGATCGGCGGCCAGTGGGTCGCCCATCCCGGCAACATCATCGACTATCACGTCAATATCACCCGCCCCGACGACCCGCTGATGGAGGGAATTTCCGATTTCCCCTACACCTCGGAGCAATATTACATGCATGTCGACCCTTCGAACGAGGTGCTGGCGACGACGAAATTCACCGGCGACCATGCCTGGTGGATCGACGGCGTGGTGATGCCGGTGGTGTGGAAACGCAAATACGGCAAGGGCCGCGTCTTTTATTCGGCACTCGGCCATCAGGCCAAGGAATTTTCCGTGCCGCAGATGAAGACCATGTTCCGCCGTGGCGCCAACTGGGCGGCTCGGTAAGGTTTTCGGAGCGGCGGCCTTACAAAGCGCCGAAATGCATCCTGCACCATCCACCCACTCGGCGTCATCCTCGGGCCTGTCCCGAGGATCCAATCACATATCGCAACATGGACCGGCGCAGATTCTCGGGACAGGCCCGAGAATGACGGAGGAGAGGTTCACAAACTAGCAGGATGAGCCACAGCCTCTTTTTAGCCCCGAACAATCTCTTCCGCCGCCATCGCAACACCCAGTACATGATCGTCCGTGCCATGCAGGCCGGAAAGCAGCAGGCCGACCGGCATTCCCGCCTCGCCCGTTCCGCAAGGGATCGACACGCCGCAGAGATCGAAAAAATTGCCGATCTGGGTGTTGCGCAAGGTCTTCGCATTCATGGCGAAAAAGGCATCGTCATCATCGAGAAGCGGTGCGACCTTGGCCGCCACATGCGGCAATGTCGGCGATACCAGCAGCTCTTGCCTGCCAACCATGCCGGAAAACGCCGCCGTCATACGTTCGCGCGCTTCGAGGATGGCGATATAGTCCGGCATGGAGATATTCGCGCCGAGCCTGGTTCGGGCAACGACACGCGGGTCCATGCGCGCGGCATCCGCACCTTCCAGCCGGGCTTTATGCAAGGCGAAGGCTTCCGCCGTTACCAGCGCACCCTTCTCCCTGACAAGCTCGAACAATTCCGAAAAAATCGGGAACGCCTGCCGCCGCACCGAGGCGCCGGCGCGGACAAGACGGTCCACTGCCTGCTCGAAAGCGGCGGCAACGCCATCCTCGATGCCATCGAAGAATACCGTTTCCGGAACCACCAGCGACAGGCCGGAAAGAGGCGCGCGCGCAAGATCGGCAGCCGCCTTGCCGCGCATGGCGGCATCCACCCAGACGGCATCCTGCACGGTGCGGGTGAGCGGCCCGAGCGAATCGAGGCTTTTTGCAAGCGGATAGACGCCGCGCATCGAATAACGGCCGCGGCTGGCCTTGTAACCCACCACCCCGTTAAAGGCGGAGGGAATGCGCACCGATCCGCCGGTATCCGTGCCGATCGCCACCGGCACCAGACCGGCAGCCACGGCGACGCCCGCACCGGAGGATGAACCGCCAGGCAGGCGGTGGCCATCCCTTGAAGCCGGATTACGCGGCGTGCCGTAATGCGGATTGATGCCGAGGCCGGAAAAAGCGAATTCGCTCATATTGGTGCGGCCGATGCAGACCATGCCCGCCTGTTTCAGCGCCGTCACCACATCCGCGTCGCGGGACGCCGCTGCGCCCTCCGCAAGCACCATCGAACCGGCCGTGGTCACCATGCCTTCAAGATCGAAGAGGTCCTTCCAGGCCACCGGAATACCGTCCAGCACCCCGCGGGAACGGCCCTCACGAATGCGTTTCGATGCGGCATCCGCCTCCGCCATGGCCCGCTCTGCCGTCAACCCGACAAAAATGGCCTGATCGTCCTCACCGCACACCGTATCGAGCGTCTCTTCCACCAGATCGCGCGGATCGAGACCCCCGCTCTGGACAAGGCTGGAAAGCTGCGCGACGTTTTTGCCCCTGTGAGCCATGACGACATTCCCTTGAACCGCATATTGCGCCCAACATGCCGTTTATCGGCCGCTTGGCAAGGCCGGTGGCTGCGCCTTTATGGTTGAAACGCCCGCCCTGAAGGCGCAGGATGGGATGCAGGGATGCCGACCTGATCCGGCACAGCAGCATCGTCGCGGGCGTCTGCCTTTTTCAACCGCAGGCATATCTGGCGCGCGCCTTACATTAGCGACGACTATAAAAAGACGGATTAATTCTTA
This sequence comes from Agrobacterium sp. NPDC089420, assembly GCF_044900305.1. Taxonomy (NCBI): domain Bacteria; kingdom Pseudomonadati; phylum Pseudomonadota; class Alphaproteobacteria; order Hyphomicrobiales; family Rhizobiaceae; genus Agrobacterium; species Agrobacterium sp. NPDC089420. Next base: position 87,492 of record NZ_JBJDMY010000015.1, read on the forward strand.
ATCGCATCTAAACTTTGTTGAATTATTTAGCAGACACCATTGAAATACATGCCCTATAAAAATTCCATAAAACAATCATAACGCGACATCGCGGGGGACTATCGCGAATGGAAGAGACTGCCTATCGCGGGACGGATAGACAGGTCGAACCCGGCCAGACGCTTGGCGCAACGACGCGACCGGACAAAGGCCGGTTTTCGCGGCGGCGTTCGCTCGCCAGCAAGATTACCCTGATCTTTCTCGGCGGCGTGATCTTTTCCTACAGTATCGGCGCGCTCGTCGGCTGGTACATGTTCGTGGCAGCCGCCAGCGAGCAGTGGCTCAATCAGGCCCGCGTCAATTCGCAGATCGCCAGCGCCACCCTGCGCGGCATCTACACCTATGTCAGCGTCACCGCCGATGCCGACGGACAGGTCAACGGCATATTGACCGACAAGCCGATCGGCGACGACGAATCCATTCTCGTCACCGGCTTCAATCCGAGCGACGTTCTTGCCCTCATCGGCGCGCAGACCAAAAATGCCGTCTGGCTTTTCCGTTATGACGAAGCCGATTCCGGCTTCCGCCAGATCGCCGCGGCTTTCGACAACGCCACCGATGATGACGAAAAACCGCTGGCAACCGACCCCATCTTTTCCAGGGATGCGGTGGCGGCACGTTTTGCCACCGGCTTTGCGACCATTGGCGAGTCCAATCACTATATCGGCCTGCTGCCGATCATCAGCACGGAAACGAAAAAACCGATCGGCGCGGTTGCCGTCAGCATCGGCGGCTCGGATGCGCTTTACGGCGCGCAACGCAAGCTCATCTACAACTCGCTCGTCGCGCTGATCGTGGTCCTGACGGTCACCGGCATCCTCGTGACGCTGATCGCCCGGCATTTCCTCAAACCCGTTCCCGCCCTGGTGCAGGCGACACTGCGGATCGCCCGCGAGGAAACCGATACGGTCACGCCGTTTCAGGAGCGAAGGGACGAGATCGGCGACATGGCCACCGCCATCGAAACGCTGCGCGAAGCGGTTCTGGAGCGCGGACGCCTCAGGCAGATACGCGACATGGCGCAGCAGCTGGAACATATGGCCCATCACGACGCGCTCACCGGCCTTCCGAACCGCGTGCTGCTGATGAAGACGCTGGAAAACCGTCTCGAACATCTTGCCGCATCCGGCCAGCCGTTCAACGTCATGCTGCTCGACCTCGACCGCTTCAAGGCGGTCAATGATACGCTGGGACACGCGGCCGGCGACGCCCTGCTGGTGGCGGTGGCCTCGCGGATATCCGCCGTGCTCGGTGAAAACGACATGGTGAGCCGGCTTGGCGGCGACGAATTTGCGATCATACAATCGACGAACGGCGACTGCGAGAGCGACGCGGCGATGCTCGCGGCCCGGGTGGTGCATGCCGTCTCGCGCAGCTTCAACCTCGAAGACAGCGACATCAGCATCGATACCAGCATCGGCATTGCCTGTGCGCCGGGTCACGGCACGTCCGCCACGCAGCTTTTGCAGCACGCCGATCTCGGGCTTTATCGGGCGAAATCCATGGGCTGCGGCTATTTCGTGTTCTACGAGCCCGGCATGGACATGGCGGCGCAGCACAAGCACGCGCTGGAAATAGACATGAAATCCGCCCTGGAGAACCACGAATTCGAGCTGCATTACCAGCCCGTGGTCAACCTGCAAAGCGGCCGCATCGTTGCCTATGAGGCGCTTGCCCGCTGGCGGCACAGCAAGCTTGGTCTCATCTCTCCGGACCACTTCATCACCCTTGCGGAAGAGAACAACTTCATCAAGCCATTGGGAGAATGGGTTCTTTCGCAGGCCTGCGCGGATGCCATGAACTGGCCGAAGGACATCCGGCTCGCCGTCAATCTTTCCGCCGTCCAGCTCTGCAACGACGACATTGTCCCGATTGTCGACCGGGCGCTTGCAACATCCGGTTTCCCGGCGGAGCGGCTGGAACTGGAAGTGACGGAAACCGTCATGCTGGAACGCGACAGCAGCGCCAGGGCCTTGAAACTCCTGAAGGAAAGGGGCGTTCGCCTCGCGCTCGACGATTTCGGCACGGGTTATGCCGGATTGAGCACGCTGACCCATGTCGCCTTCGACAAGATCAAGATCGACCGTGAATTCGTCTCCGGCCTGCCCGCCAACCCCATGTGTTCGGCGATCGTCAACACCATCATCGACATGGCCGAACAGATCGGTCTCAAGGTGACAGCCGAGGGTGTGGAAGACAGGGAACAGGTCGAGGCCCTCAAGCTTTCCGGATGCGACGAAGCACAGGGTTATTACTTTGCCCCGCCCGCTCCGCTCGCCCGGATACTCAAGAACCGCGCCGTCATCGCTCCGGTCGGCGAGGATGAATTCGCCGACGTCGTTCGGCCAACCCAGGACAATTACTGCCCGCCCCAGAAAGCGATTTGAGAAACCGGCCGCCGGCCAAAAGGACATAAAATGCGTCTTGCAGTATTTTGCCTTTTCCTCACATACTTTGTCCCCCTCACGCCCCTCCAGGCCGCCGGCGAAGGCGGCACGCTTCAGCAGATCGCCAAGAGCGCGAAAATCCGCATCGGCTATCGCGAGGCCGAACCACCCTTTTCCTATCAATTGCCGAGTGGTGAGGTTACCGGTTTTTCGACCGATCTGTGTCGCGCCATCAGCGAGGATATCCGCAAACAGCTGAAGCTCGAAAAGCTCGATCTCGAATATGTCAAGGCCACACCCGCCACCCGCTTCATTCTCGTGCGCAGCGGCCAGATCGATATCGAATGCGCCGCCACGACCAATAACAGCGAGCGCCGGAAGATCGTGGATTTCTCCTATCCGAATTTCATGACCGCGACCCAGTTTCTGTCGCGCAGGCAGGACAATCTGAAAAGCCTTGCCGATCTGGCCGGCCGCTCCGTCACATCCGCTTCCGGCACCGTCAACATCGAACAGCTGAATGCGGTGAACCGCGAAAAGAACCTCAATATCTCGGTCATGCCGACAAAGACCAACGAGGAAGCCTTCGAACTCGTCGTTTCCGGCAAGGCTTCCGCCTTCGTCATGGATGGCATCCTGCTGGCGGCGCTGGCGGCGACATCGGAAAATCCGAACCTCTATGCGCTTTCCGAGGAAACGCTGAGTGCGCCCGAACCCTACGGGCTGGTTTTCCGGCGCGACGACCCGGCCTTCAAGACCGCCGTCAATGAAAGCCTGCGGCAGATTTTCACCGGCCCGACCATTCACGGTCTCTATGAAAAATGGTTCACCAAACCCATTCCGCCCAACGGCATGAACCTGAACCTGCCAATGGCCGCCGCCCTCAAACAAGCCTACGAACATCCGAGCGAATACCGGGACTGAGGGCCTCCCCTCCCGCCCTCATTTTCATCAAGACACCTTTTGACTGAGCATTTTAGCTGGAGATGCGCGATGCAGAGATCGACATTGTGGCTTGCATTCGGGATTTTAAGTCTTTTATCCACCCAGGCGGCGAGCGACGACAGCCAGCCGCCAACCCTCGACACCATTGCCAGAACCGGCATTATCCGGCTCGGTTATGCCGACCGCAACGTTCCCTTTTCCTATCTCGGCACCGGCCCGGAACCGATCGGCTACAGTATCGAGCTTTGCCTGAGGGTGGCGGATTCCATCAAGAAGAAACTGGGCCTGCCGGAACTGAAGATCGATTTCGTCAAACGCACGCCGAGCAACCGCATCACGCTTCTCAATGACGGCACGATCGACATGGAGTGTGTGGCGAGCACCAATAACGAGGAACGACGCAAGGCAGTATGGTTTTCCTACAGCCATTTCATCACCGGCACGCGTTATGTCGCGCTGAAATCGAGCGGCATGAACACGGTTGCCGATCTTGCCGGCCGCACCGTGGTGGTGACGACGGGAACCATCAATATCAGCCAATTGAATGTGCTCAACCGCAAGCTGGGGCTGAATATCGCCGTTCTCCAGAATGACAGCACCGAAGGCGGTTTCGACATGGTGACGGAAAACCGCGCCTCGGCCTTCGTCATGGACGATATTCTTCTGCGATCCTTCGTCGCCGAAACCGGGCGGCCGGAAGACTATACCATCTCGGACGAATATCTCGCGCCGCCGCAGCCCTATGGCCTGATGCTCCGCCACGGCGACACCGGTTTCCGCGATGCCGTCAACGAGGCGCTGGGAAAGATCTATGAGAGCGGCGAAATCGATAAAATCTACGACAAATGGTTCAATGCGCCGATACCGCCAAACGGCATGAACCTCAAGCGGCCGCTGCCCGGCGATCTGGCAGAGGTGTTTCGCAAGCCTGTCGATACGACGGCCAGCCGATGAGACGCCGCCCGGTGGCGGGCGACGTCTTTTACCGAATGCCTATGCGGCGCGCAGATCAGCCCCGAGCGGAATCTCGACGTCGATCTCCAATATGGAGACATGTTCGTCGCGATCCATCTTCACATGCACCCTGTCATTGTCGATCTGCACGTGTTTGGCGATGACGCCGAGAATTTCTTCCCGGAGGATGGCGACGAGATCCGAACCCGACGATGCTCTTTCGTGGGCGAGCAGCACCTGCAGGCGCTCACGCGCAAGCGGTGCCGACTTCTGTTTGCGGAAGAGGCTGAAGATGCTCATGCAGCCCTCCTTGCGAAGATCTTGGAAAAGATGCCGCGCTTCTCGCCCGGAATGACGACGGGAATATCCTCGCCGGACAGGCGGCGGGCAGCGTCGAAATAGGCCATGGCCGGGGCGCAGCGCGCATCCGCCAGGGTGACTGGGGCGCCGACGTTGGAGGCGCGCAGCACATCCGTGCTTTCGGGAATGATGCCGAGCAGCGGAATGGAGAGGATTTCCAGAACGTCGTCCACCTTCAGCATGTCGCCGCGTTCGGCGCGGGCGGAATCGTAACGCGTCAGGAGCAGGTGCTTTTCCATGCGCTCGCCGCGTTCGGCCTTCAGCGTCTTGGAATCGAGCAGGCCGATGATGCGGTCGCTGTCACGCACCGAAGAAACCTCGGGATTGGTGACGACGACGGCCACATCCGCATGGCGCATGGCCAGCGTCGCGCCGCGCTCGATGCCGGCCGGGCTGTCGCAAATCACCCAGTCGAAATGTTTCTTCAACTCGTTGATGACCCATTCGACACCTTCCGGCGTCAGATTGTCCTTGTCGCGCGTCTGCGAGGCGGGCAGCAGGAACAGCGTCTCGAGGCGCTTGTCGCGGATCAACGCCTGCGTCAGCTTGGCATCGCCCTGGATGACGTTGACGAGATCGTAAACCACGCGGCGTTCGGCACCCATGACGAGATCGAGATTGCGCAGGCCGACGTCGAAATCGACGACCACGACCTTCTCCTTGTTCTGCGCCAATGCGGCGCCAAGCGCTGCGGTCGAGGTGGTCTTGCCGACCCCGCCCTTGCCGGAAGTTACAACGACTACCTTCCCCATATGGCTCTCTCCTGTTCCTGAGTTGTTTCTCTGTTATCAGCCGAGCTTTGCGGCCTTGATCGTATCGTTTTCCAGCCAGAGCTGAACGGGCTGGCCGCGCAGCTTGTCGTCAATGTCCTCGGCCACCTTGTAGACCCCGTCGATGGCCAGGAGCTCCGCTTCGAGCTTGCGGCAGAAGATGCGCGCCGAAACATTGCCGAGCGAACCGGCCATGGCCCGCCCGCGCAGCGCGCCGTAAATATGCACCGACCCGCCGGCGATGATTTCCGCACCCGAGGCGACCGAACCGATGACGGTGACGTCGCCCTCCGGAAACATGATCGACTGGCCGGACCGCACCGGTTCGTTGATGACCAGCGACTGCACCACCGCACGAACGTCACCCGACGCCTGCGGCTTTGCCTCCGACACTTCGGCTGCGACGGCGACCGGCTCGACCTCGACATCGGAGGCAGGCTTTCCGCCCTTCAGCGACGGCGGCATGCCGGGTTCGATCATCGAGGGGCGAACGCCCTCGATGCCCATGATGCCGACATTGCGCTCCGTCAGCGCCGCCAAGAGCGCTTTCAGCCCGGCCTTGTCGAGCGTCAGTTCCGAGACATCCAGAACCACCGGACGCGACAGGAAGAAGCCGGCCGAACGGGCGGCAAGATCATCAAGCCTTTCCAGCCATTGATCGACCGGAGATTCGGGAGACAGAACCACTGCGAGAAAGGAGCGGCCTTTGATACGGATCGAACGCTGGTCTGTTAGCACTTTGGTCATCTTGGTAAACAAATCGTTGACAATTAGGTATCTCGAATATGGTTAACAAATGGTTAACGCCACCCCGATGGCGGCCGTTTCGTTAAGAAAATTCCGCTGCGGCAATTCTCAGGCAAAACATTCAAAACCATCTCCTACCCTTTGATTATACATATCTTGTACCGGTTCCGAAAACTCACGATAGCAGCTTATCCTTGCTGCAACCTGACGCCCCGGGGGCAGGACAGGCGTGTCATGCCCCTATCCTAACCCCGCGAGTCGCGAAACATGTGAACCGTCCGATTCCGGGACAATGGCTGCCGCGTGCCGGACCACCACCCTCTGTCTGCCGAATGGAAAAGCGATTCCGTTATGTCCTTCGATGCTGTAGAGACAGGCAGGCCCGATACCTTCAACGGAAGAATGAGATGCACAGCAAAGTCCCACCGCAGAACCCGATATTTTCGCAAGACTATGCGGCCTTCCTGTTCGACATGGACGGGACGCTGCTCAATTCGATTGCGGTTGTGGAGCGGGTCTGGCGCGAATGGGCCGTGGACAACGGCATTGAACCGAATGCCTTCCTGCAGCGCATCCACGGCATGCGCGCTTCGGAAGTGGTGCGCCGCGAGGCGGTTCCCGGCCTTGATGTCGCGGAACAGGCCGATATGCTGCTGCAGAAGGAAATGGATGATGTCGACGGCATTCTCCAGATCCCGCAGGCCGCGGCGTTTCTAGAAAAATTGCCCGCCGGAAAATGGGCCATCGTCACCTCCGCCGCCCGGGCGCTCGCCCTGCGCCGGCTCGCGGCCGCCGGCCTCACCCCGCCGGAGGTAATGATCTGTGCCGAGGACGTGGTGAACGGCAAGCCGGACCCGGAAGGATACAAGAAGGCGGCGGAAAAGCTCGGTGTCGCGCCGGACCGTTGCGTCGTGTTTGAAGACGCCCCCGCCGGCATCCAGGCGGGAGAACGCATGGGTGCGACCGTGGTCGTCATCAACGCCACCCATTCCCATCCCATCGAGACCCCGCATCTTTCCATTGGCGGTTATGGCGAGCTGGATGTCGTCATTGGTGAGAATGGCGCTCTGAGGCTCGCAGGTAGCCGAGGCTGAAGATGGTGGCCCGCACGGCCGCCGCATCAGTGTCAACCTGACAGCAACAAATCCGTCGATCCAGACCGCCCCGGCCCAATCTTTTCCCGTCATTCCGGCCTTGGCCGGACGCCGGTCGGTGCGCCCGCGCGACGAGAAGAGCCCTTTCAGCCCAAGGACTTGGACTGGCCGGATTCCGGCAAAGGCCGGAATGACGGAAATGGTAAAAGCCCCGGAATGTGGCGGATACCATGCTTGCCGTAAAAATCCCCGGACCTTGCACCGCGTACTTTTCCACTAACCGCCGATTGACAGCGCCACACAAATGCGCCCTAATAAAATTGGTAAGACCATCTTACCGCTTGCGCGATCGGGGGAGACTTTCGCGCTGGGAGGACATCATGTTTGTGGCTCTGGAGCCGCGCCGCCTTTACCGGCTGGTCGCGGAACAAATTCGCTTGCTCATCGAAAGCGGGGAACTGACCGAAGGTCAGCGCCTGCCGGCGGAACGCGACCTTGCGGAACGCTTCGGCGTCTCCCGCCCGACGGTGCGTGAAGCCCTTATCGTTCTGGAAGTGGAAGGTCATATCCATATCAGGATGGGCTCGGGCGTCTATGTCAGCGCGGCCGGCAAGCAGGCCAAGGAAAAACCCGCCGTGCCGGACGCCCATGGCCCGTTCGAAATCCTGCAGGCGCGCTGCATCATCGAGAGTGCGATTGCGGAAGAGGCGGCAAGGCTCGCCACGCCGGAATGCATCGCCAAGCTCGACGATATCATCGAGCGCATGGCCGGCGCGCTCGACAATTCGCCGCAGGCGCTCAATCTCGACCGCGCCTTTCATACCGCCATTGCCGACATCATCGGCAATTCGGCGCTCAACCGCTTTACCGGCCTGATCTATGACGAGCGCAGCCTTTCGCCCTATTTCGAGAAGCTCGCCAGCTATTTCGAGGGTCCGCATACCTGGATCCTCGCTGTTCAGGAGCACCGGGTGATCCGCGACGCCATTGCGGCAAACGATCCCGAGGGCGCACGGGAAGCCATGCGGCAGCACCTGACGCTATCGCAGAAGAGATTTTCCGAAAGTTTCGGGGAGGAAACGATCGGAGAAGAGTGACCGTTGCCGCAACCGGCGACGGAAAAAACAGCACATCTGACTTTAATTCGGGAGGAGTTAAGAATGAAAATCAGATTGTCGACTTTGATGGGCGCAACGGCCGCCATTCTGCTTTCCGCGCTGGCGGCGCAGGCACAGACCACGCTGAAATGGGCGCATGTCTACGAGACATCCGAGCCTTTCCACACCGATTCGGTCTGGGCCGCGGGAGAAATCGCCAAGCGCACCGACGGCCGCTACAAGGTGGATGTTTTCCCGGCGTCGCAGCTTGGCAAGGAAGCCGATATCAACCAGGGCCTGAAGATCGGCACCGTGGATATCATCATTTCCGGTTCGAGCTTTGCCGCACGTGATTTCAAGCCGATCGGCGTCACCTATTTTCCCTATATCTTCCGCGATCCGGGCCATCTGATCGCCTATACCAAGAGCGATATCTTCAAGCGTCTCGCCAAGGGTTATGAAGACAAGACCGGCAACCACATCGCCGCCGTCAGCTATTACGGCACGCGTCACACCACGTCGAACAAGCCGATTGCCGCCTGCGCCGACATGGCGGGCTTAAAGATGCGTGTTCCCGATGTTCCGGCCTATCTCGCCATGCCGCGCGCCTGCGGCGCCAACACCACGCCGATCGCTTTCGCGGAAGTCTATCTCGCACTGCAGAACGGCACCGTCGACGCGCAGGAAAACCCGCTGACCACCATCGAGGCGAAGAAGTTCTTCGAAGTGCAGAAGAACATCGTCCTGACCGGCCACATCGTCGATCACCTCAACACGGTGATCTCGAAGAACCTCTGGTCGCAGCTATCGGATGAAGACAAGAAAATCTTCACCGAGGTCATGCAGGAAGCCGCCGAGCGGACCACCAAGACCATCGATGAACGCGAGAAAAGCCTCGTCGAAGACTTCAAGAAGCGCGGCCTGACCGTCGCGGAGGTCGACAAGGCCGACTTCGAGAAGAACGTCATCGAAAAAGTGAAGTTCGAGGACTTCGGTTACGACAAGGCCGACTGGGAAGCCATTCGCGCCGTCAAGTGAGCCAAGATCCGGTGCGGCTTCTTTGCCGCACCGCCCTTTCTCTCCAGACGGGATATCTCAATGTCGCAGGAAATCCATACTCAGGTCACGCCTGAGGAACTGGCACATACGTTCGACGAGGCGCCGCCCGAGGTCGATCTCAAGGTCTATTCATTCGAGGACTGGGTCACGCTCGGCTTGTTCTGGCTGATGACGGGCTGCGTGTTCCTTCAGTTCTTCACCCGCTATGTGCTCAACAACAGCTACGCCTGGACGGAAGAAATCGCCGTCAACTGCCTGATCGGCGTGGTGTTTCTGGGTTCGGTCATGTGCGTACGCATGTCGCGCCACATCCAGGTGGATGTGCTTTATCACTACGTGCCGCCGCAGGTGGCCCGCGCCATGTCGATCCTCGTTGACGTGCTGCGCATCCTGTTCTTCGCTTACACATCCTGGCTGATGTGGCGTTATCTGGAAATCGTCGCCGATGAGGAGATGGTCACCGTGGCGCTGCCGCGCAACATCGTTTTCTACACGGTTCTGGCCGCTTTCGTTTTGATGTTCTTCCGGTCGGTGCAGGTCTTCATCGCCAATATGCAGCGCGGCTACTCCGTTCTGGAACGGCCCGAAGAATTCCAGAGCGCGGGGGATTGACCATATGCTGCTTCTTATCGGCTCTTTTCTTCTCCTGATGCTGATCGGACTGCCGGTCGCCATTTCCATGGCCTCGGCGTCGCTGCTCTACATCGTATTCTATAATGTCGCGCCTGATATCATCGCGGCACAGCGCCTGATCGCCGGTGTGGAAAGCTTCCCGCTTCTGGCCGTTCCCTTCTTCATCCTCGCCGGCAATCTCATGAACACGGCGGGGGTGACCGGACGTATCTATTCCTTCGCCGTGGCGCTGGTCGGCTGGATGAAGGGCGGCCTCGCGCAGGTCAACATCATCGGCTCGGTGATCTTTTCCGGCATGTCGGGTACGGCACTCGCCGATGCGGCCGGGATCGGCACCATCGAAATCAAGGCCATGAAGGATCACGGTTACCCGGTCGAGGCGGCCGTCGGCGTCACCGCCGCCTCCGCAACGCTCGGGCCGATCTTCCCGCCATCGCTGCCCTTCGTCATCTACGGCATGATGGCCAATGTCTCGATCGGCGCGCTGTTCATGGCCGGCATCGTCCCGGGCGTCGTCATGACGCTTTTGATGATGATCACGGTCGCCGTCTTCGCCTATATCAAGGGCTGGGGATCCGATACGCCGTTCAGCCTCAGAACCATCTTCGGCGCATCGCTGGAAGTTTTTGTGGTGATGATGGTGCCGCTCGGCATCTATCTCCTCACCCTCACCGGCCTGTCGCTCAACCTGTCGATCCTGATTGTGCTGGTCATCCTGCTTGCCTGCGACTGGTATTTCGACTTCTCCGCCGTGATGGCGCTGATGACGCCGGTGATCCTGATCGGCGGCATGACCATGGGCTGGTTCACGCCAACGGAGGCGGCCGTCGCGGCCGTGCTTTGGTCGCTGTTCCTCGGGCTCGTCCGTTACCGGACCATGACCTTCAAGACGCTGGCGAAATCGACCTTCGACACCATCGAGACCACCGCCTCGGTGCTCTTCATCGTCGCGGCGGCTTCCGTCTTCGCGTGGCTGCTGACAGTCAGCCAGGCGGCGCAGCTTCTGTCGGCGGCGATCCTGACGATCACCGACAGCAAGTGGATTTTCCTCGTGCTGGTCAATCTCCTGATGCTGTTCGTCGGCTGCTTCCTCGACACGATCGCGGCCATCACCATCCTCGTGCCGATCCTTATGCCGCTGGTGCTGCAGTTCAATATCGACCCGGTGCATTTCGGGCTCATCATCACGCTCAACCTGATGATCGGGCTTTTGCATCCGCCGCTCGGCATGGTGCTGTTCGTGCTCTCGCGCGTGGCGAAACTCTCCGTCGAACGCACGACCATCGCCATCCTGCCCTGGCTGGTGCCGCTGTTCGTGGCGTTGCTGCTGATCACCTTCATCCCGGCAATCACCTTGTGGCTGCCGACCGAAATGGGCCTGATCCGCTGACGGCGCATTCCTGCCCGCGCGGTTTGCCGCCGCGCGGGTGCATTCATCCATACACAGACATGAGGGCATGGTCATGCAGACACGCGTGGCACGTCTATATTCCCGTGAAGATATCCGCGTCGAAACGCAGGACGTGACGGCCCCCGGCCCAGGCGACGTGCTGCTCGCCATGGCCGCAGGCGGCATCTGCGGTTCCGACCTTCATTATTATCAGGATGGCGGCTTCGGCCCGGTCCGGGTACGCGAGCCGATCATTTGCGGCCACGAAGCGTCGGGCCACGTGCGGGCACTGGGAGAAGGCGTCAGCGGGCTCGTGATCGGCCAGCTCGTCGCCATCAATCCCTCGCAACCCTGCGGCCATTGCCGTTTCTGCCTGCAAGGCCAGCCGATCCATTGCCTCGACATGCGCTTCATGGGCAGCGCCATGCGCTTGCCGCATGAACAGGGCATGTTCCGCGACCGGCTGGTGGTTGCCGCAAAACAATGCGCGCCATTTCCCGATACAACCTCGCCCGCCGAAGCCGCCTGCACGGAGCCGCTTGCCGTCTGCCTGCATGCAGTCGCCCAGGCCGGCGATCTGACAGGTGCAAAGGTGCTGGTGACCGGCGCTGGTCCCATCGGCCTCCTGACCATTGCCGCCGCCCGCCATGCCGGTGCGGGCACCATCGTCGCCACCGATCTCACCGATGCCGCGCTGGAACGCGCACCCGCAATGGGTGCGGACCGCACAATCAATGTCGCGAAGGACGCTGAGGCGCTTTTGCCCTATCAGGACGACAAGGGCTATTTCGACGTCATTTTCGATTGCTCCGCAGCCGGTCCCGCGCTTCGCACCGCCTTTGCCTGCGTGCGCCCGCGCGGCACCATCGTGCAGGTCGGCGTCACCGGCGACATCACCTTTCCGCTCAATGCGCTGGTGGGCAAGGAAATCCTCTGGCGCGGCTCGCAGCGTTTCCACGATGAATTCGCCATCGCCGCCGGGCTTATCTCCACACGCAAGATCGATGTGCGGCCGATCATTTCCCACAGCTTCCCGCTTGGCGAGGCGAAAGCGGCCTTCGAACAGGCCGGAGACCGCTCCGCCGCCTGCAAGGTGCAGCTGACATTTTCCGCAGACTGATATTTGAGGATCAAAGATGAGACATACATGGCGCTGGTTCGGCCCGGTCGACAAGGTCACGGTTCAGGATGCGGCTCAGGCGGGTGCGGAAGGCATCGTCAGCGCGTTGCACCATATCGCCACCGGTGACGTCTGGCCGATGGACGAAATCACCAAACGGCATGAAGCGATCAAGGCCGGTGGTCTTTATTGGGATGTCGTTGAGAGCGTGCCGGTTTCCGAGGATATCAAGACCCAGACAGGCGACTGGAAAAACCACATCGCCAACTGGCAGGAGACGCTGCGCCGCCTCTCCGCTTCCGGCATCCGTACCGTTTGTTACAATTTCATGCCGGTGCTGGACTGGACCCGCACCGACCTTCGCTGGGAAACACGGCACGGCGCAAAGGCCATGCGCTTCGATCTGACCGATTTCGCCGCTTTCGACATTCATATTCTGAAGCGCCCTGATGCAAAGGCCGATTATCCGGACTGGCTGCTGGAGGAAGCGGCAAAACGCTTCGCCGAAATGCCGGATACAAAAATCGCAGCACTCGGGCGCAATATCGGCGCTGGCCTGCCCGGCTCGGCGGATGGTTATACGCTCGCCCAGCTGCTCGAAAAACTTCGCTCCTATCACGGCGTCAACCGTGAAAGGCTGCAGCAGAACCTGATCGATTTTCTGTCCGAGGTGACGCCGGTTGCCGCGGAAGTGGGCATCAACATCTGCGCCCATGGTGATGATCCGCCATGGCCGCTGCTCGGCCTGCCGCGCATTCTCTCAACGGAGGCGGACTATGCCCACATGCTCTCGAAGGTCGACAGCCGCGCCAATGGCGTGACGCTCTGCACCGGCTCGCTTGGCGCTCGGGCGGATAACGACCTGCCCTTCATCGCCAGCCGTTTTGCCGACCGCATCCATTTTGTGCATCTGCGCAATGTGACGCGTGACACCGATACCGTGCCCTGCTCCTTCTTCGAGGATGAACATCTGGAGGGCGGCACCGACATGGTCGCCGTTATCGCAGCACTTCTCACCGAAGAAGCCCGCCGTCGGGCGGAGGGGCGCGCAGACCACGAAATTCCGATGCGGCCCGATCACGGGCAGGAGATTCTCGACGACCTGACACGCGGCGCACAGCCCGGTTATCCCGCCATCGGCCGGCTCAAGGGCTTGGCGGAGTTGCGCGGGATCGAGCGCACGCTGTCCCACGGCCGTTTCGGTCTGGCCGGTGGCAAACGCTGAGCGGGAAAATTGACTGCCGGCGCTCCGTCAGCTGGCGCTCAATCGCGCCCGGAACAGGAGACAGGAAATGGTGAAAAGCCCGCCGGCTATGGCCCCGGCGGCTTTCACGACGGCATCCATCAGATGCGGATGACGTGTCGGTGACAGAAATTGCAGCGCCTCGATACCGAAGGCCGCGGTAACACCCGCGACGATGACGGCAAGCCAGTGGCGCGGATAGGCGAACACGAAAGCCGCCGAGCAGAAAGCGAAGGCGGCGGCGCGGTCTATCCCGACCGTGGTCAGCGTGTGCGGCCGAAAGCCGATCGGGCAGATTGTCACGATCACGATCAGCAAAAGAACCGACCAGGCGACATATTTCGGAAGTCTGTTTGTCATCATGACGTCATATAAAACGCCGTGCGCGTAAACGGAAGCCGGTGTTTTTCACGTCCCGCCCAATTAATCACACTTTTTGGTCAAATAGTTGAGAAACCGGCTTTCGCTCAGGCCCCGCACGGGCTAAGGCAGAAGGCAACCGGGCGAGGATCGCGGCTGATGGCGTTTGCGCTGTCGCCTTTCGGTCGGGTGTCACGGTATCGGGTGGATTTTCCACACAGGATCAGATTTTCAGGGAAGAGCACAATGAGTTTCAAGCCGCACGGCAAACATCTGGTTGCAGGAGAATGGGTCGCGACGGATGCAAAATTCCGCAGCGAGCCTGCACATGGCGAGGCTTTCGATTTTTCGGTTGGCACCGTCGATCTGGTGAATGCAGCCTGTGAAGCAGCCGAAGACGCTTTCTGGAGCTATGGCTACACCACCCGCGAAGAGCGCGCCGCTTTCCTCGACACCATCGCTGACGAGATCGAAGCGCGTGCCGACGCCATCACCGAAATCGGCTCGTCGGAAACCGGCCTGCCGACCGCGCGCCTGCAGGGCGAACGCGGCCGCACCGTTGGCCAGCTGCGCCTTTTCGCCTCGCATATCCGCAAGGGCGACTATCTCGACCGCCGCCACGACGAAGCGCTGCCGGATCGCCAGCCGCTGCCACGCCCGGATATCCGCCTGATGCAGCGTCCGATCGGCCCCGTCGCCGTCTTCGGTGCGTCGAACTTCCCGCTCGCCTTCTCCACGGCCGGTGGTGACACCGCCGCGGCGCTGGCCGCCGGCTGCCCCGTCGTCGTCAAGGGCCACTCGGCCCATCCCGGCACCGGCGAGATCGTCGCCGAAGCCGTTCTCGCCGCCGTCAAGAAGCACAATCTGCATCCCGGCGTCTTCTCGCTGATCCAGGGCGGCCGCCGCGATGTCGGTTCCGCGCTCGTGCAGCATCCGCGCATCAAGGCGGTCGGTTTCACCGGCTCGCTTGCCGGCGGCCGCGCGCTGTTTGATCTCTGCGCCCAGCGCCCCGAGCCGATCCCCTTCTTCGGCGAACTCGGTTCCGTCAACCCGATGTTCCTGCTGCCGGAAGCCGTTGCCGCTCGTGGTGAAGCCATTGCCAAGGGCTGGGCCGGTTCGCTCACCATGGGTGCAGGCCAGTTCTGCACCAATCCCGGCATCGCCGTCATTCTCTCCGAGCAGGCGGATGCAATTGCTGAAACTGCGCGCGCAGCGCTTTCCGAAGTCGGCCCGCAGGTCATGCTGACCGACGGCATCGCCGCCGCCTATCGTGACGGCCGCGACCGGATCGCCGCCGGCAACGGCGTGCGCGACGTGCTGACCACCACCTGCAACCTGCGCAACGCGACGCCCTATCTTTACCGGGTTTCCGGCAAGGACTGGGTTGCCAACCACGCGCTTGCCGAAGAAGTCTTCGGACCGCTCGGCCTGATCGTGACGGTCGATAGCGCGGAGGAAATGCTGGAAGTGGCAAAGAGCTTCGAAGGCCAGCTGACCGCAACCCTGCATCTGGATGCCGGCGACGCCGAGCTTGGCCGCAAGCTGCTGCCGATCCTGGAGCGCAAGGCCGGCCGCGTTCTCGCCAACGGTTTCCCGACCGGCGTGGAAGTCTCCGAAGCCATGGTTCATGGCGGCCCTTACCCGGCTTCGACGAATTTCGGCGCGACCTCGGTCGGCACCATGTCGATCCGCCGCTTCATGCGCCCGGTTTCCTACCAGAACATCCCTTCGGACGTTCTGCCTCAGGACATCCGCTAAACAAGATCAGGGCAGGTGCAGCGATGCGCCTGCCTTTTTTCATCGGGCATTACGGCCCTTCGGGATATAGGCGTTGATACTGCAGCGTCCCATGCTTCCTCCCGCCTTGCGACCTCCATCCAGATTTTCGACATCGAAACGCCGGCGCCGGTTGACATCGACCCCGCACGTAATGCTAATACGTACGCTCGTAACGTAATAACATTACATTCATCCTTCGGAACCGGCGTCGGTTCGTATCCGCACAAGGATGACAACGTCTGGAAGGAACACCATGAGATTTTCCCTTCAACAGCACCTTGGCATGAGCGCGCTCGCCACGTGCCTTGCCTTCACCCTGCCGCTGGCCTCTGGCGTTGCACAGGCGGAAGAAAGCGGCGACAGCGTCAAGGAATGGCGACTCTTCGTCGCCGATCACACCCAGCCGGTGGTGCGCGCGATCAATTTCGAAACCGGCAAGGAACTCGGACGCTACGACCTCAAGGGCTATGCGGCGCTGACCGCCAGCGCCTCCGGCAAGACTGTTTTTGCCACGCAGTCGGATTCGGATATCGTGCATGTGATCAAGACCGGCATCGTCTTTTCCGACCACGGCGAGCATCGTGATCTGGATGTGGAAGATACGGCATTGCTGCCCGTTACCTTCGAAGGCAAGCGCCCGTTCCACGTCGTGCCGCATGATGACCACGCCATCCTGTTCTATGACCGCGGCGGCAAGGCGGAGATCATCGATGAGGCCGCCCTGCTGGACGGCAAGGCAAAGGTCCGCACCGTCGACACGACCGCGCCGCATCACGGCGTGGCGGTGACGATGGGCCGTTACGTTCTGGTGTCTGTGCCGAATACGCAGATCGAAACCAAACCCGACACGCTGCCGCCCCGCATCGGGCTGCGCGTTCTCGACAGGGACGGCAAGCAGGTTGGCGAACAGGCGGCATGCACCGATCTGCACGGCGAGGCCACATCCGCACGGCTTGCGGCTTTTGGCTGCAAGGAAGGCATTCTCGTTGCCCGGCCGGGCGGCACGGATGGCCCGAAGCTCGACATGCTGGCCTATCCGGAAGATTTCCCGAAAGCCTATACCGGCACGCTGCTCGGCGGCAAATCCATGCAGTTCTTCCTCGGAAACTACAGTGAGGACAAGGTCGTCCTGATCGATCCTGACAGCAAGGATGCCTTCCGCCTGGTGGAGCTGCCGACCCGGCGCGTCGATTTCATCCTCGACCCCGCCAATCCGCGCAACGCCTATATCCTGACGGAAGATGGCGACCTGCATGTGCTGGATGTGCTGGAAGGCGCCATCACCCGCAAGGCAAAGGTGACCGAACCCTACAGCAAGGATGGCCATTGGCGCGATCCGCGCCCGCGTCTCGCCGTTGCCGACGGACAGATCGCGATCTCCGATCCGCGCCATTCGCTGGTGCGCGTGGTGGATGCGGAAAGCCTGAAGGAGACCCGCACGCTTGCGGTGGAAGGCCAGCCATATTCCATCGTCGCCGTCGGCGGCTCCGGCGCTTCGCACTGATACCGAACAAAAGAGACCCCGTGCGCCCGAAGGATGCACGGGGTTTCCGATTTTGAAGGGCCGTATTATCAGGCCGACTGCACAGCCTGTATCTTCTCGATACCACCGACGATGCCGGCGAAATCCTGCCACACGCCCTGCGCGCCCTTGCGCCATTCGTCCAGCGCCTCCGGCTGCAGCACCTTGCCGCCCTTGGAAAGCGCAAGCTCGACGGACTTCACCTCGTCCTCGACGATCAGCTGGTTGAAATATTGCGCGCCTTCGCTCGATGCCTCCGAGAGAACCTTCTTCTCTTCGTCATCCAGCTGGTTCCAGAAGGCCGCCCCGTAATAAACGACGCCTGAAGCCCAGATGTGGCCGGTTTCCGTGAGATAGGGTACGACCTCGTAAAGCTTGAAGCCGGCATAAGCGGACTTGGTAAGATCCATCGCATCGGCCACGCCGGTTGCCAGCGCATTATAGGTCTCGGTGATCGGGATACCGACCGGCGTGGTGCCGAAGGCGCTCCACAGCTTGGTGTGCAACGGACTCTGGATGACGCGGATCTTCTTGCCTTCCAGCTGCTCCGGCCGGGTGACCGGCTCCTTGGTCAGAAGATGGCGCGCGCCGTAATTGATGAAATCGGCGGCGATGAATTGCTGGGCGGCGAGCTTCGTCTTCAGATCAGCGCCAGTCTCGCCCGTCACCACCTTGCGCACATGGTCGGCATCGCGGAACAGGAAGGGCAGATCGAGGATCTGCAGTTCCGGCACCCAGCCGGACAGCGAGGAGACTGTCGAAAGGCTTGCCTGAACCGATCCGAGGCGGATATTTTCCGCCACTTCCTTTTCACCGCCCAGCGCACCGCTCTTGACGATGTTGAAACGGAAACGGCCGGGCAGCTTTGCCTCCACCAGTTCGCTGATCTTCACCCAGATTTTCGTCTCCGGCTTGTCGTCGGCGAAAAGCGAGGCAACCGTGAGGCTGCGGGTTCTGGCATGTGCCGTGCGCATGAAAGCGGGGGCGGCAAGCGTTGCAGCGCCAATGGCGGAGAGTTTGAGGAGATTACGGCGATCGATAATAGTCATGAATAAACCCCGGATTTAGAAGAAAATGGCCCAGGCGCACAAGATGGCGAGGGAAACGAGAAGGGAAAGGAGATAGGGAACGACAGCCCGGAAAAGTGCTGTCGCCTGAATGCGGGTGACACCGCTGACCACGAAGATCAGCATGCCGAGCGGCGGCGTCAGGCCATGGATCATCAGATTGACCACGAGAATGACGCCGAAATGAATGGGATCGATGCCGGCCGCCACGGCAGCGGGCAACAGGATCGGCCCGAACAGCAGGATGGCAGCACCAATATCCAGCACCAGACCGACCACGAGCAGGATGAGGTTGGAAAGCAGGAGAACCGCAATCTTGCTGCCGCCGAGCAACGTCACGAAGTCGGTGACGAGACCCGAGACATTGTCCACTGCCAGCAGGAAGGCGAAAGGCCCCGCCGTGCCGATCAGAAGGCCGATGGCCGCCGCCTCACCCGCCGATTGGCGGAAGGTCGCGAAAATGCGGCCCGCGCCCAGCCGGTAACCGAAACCGAGAAGCAGCGTGTAAAGGGCGGCAAGGGCGGCGGCTTCCGTGGTGGTGACGATGCCGATGCGGATGCCGACGACCACGATGACGCCGAGGCCGAAGGCGGGTATTGCGGCGATGGCCGAGCGCCAGCGCTCCGTTCCCGTGGCGCGCGGCAAGGTCTCGACGCTGCGCACGCTAAGATGGATCGCCACCGCAAGGCAGACCGCCATCAGTCCGCCGGCGAAAAAGCCGCCGACCAGCAGCGAACCGACCGACAGGTTGGTGGCCGTTGCGAGGATGAGAAAGGCGATGGAAGGCGGAATGACATTGTCCAGCACCGAGGTGGCGGCAATGATCGCGCCCGCCTGCGCCGGCGGATAGCCGTGCTTCACCAGTTCCGGCTGGAAGGTGGAAGCGCCGAAGGCGGCATTGGCGACCGAGGAGCCGGATGCGCCGGAAAACAGCACGCTGGTCAGAAGTGTCGTCTGCGCCAGCCCTGCCCGCCGGTGGCCGACCATGGAGGCGGCAAAACGCACCAGCTGGTTGGCGACGCCCGATTCCGTCAGCAGGCTTCCGGCCAGCAGGAAGAAGGGAATGGCCAGCAGCAGGAATTTCGACATACCCGTCACCGTCGAGGAAACGATGGCCGGTTCCGGCAAGGTGCTGCCGAAGGCGATCGCCACATAGGCGGCAGCAAGGAAGGCATGGGCGAGCGGCGCGGCCAGAACCAGCCCTACCGCCGCCGTCAGCGCCAGAAACAGGCTCGGCGGCAGGCTCGTATCGACGAACACTTCCGGCAGACCGACATAAGAAACCACCGCGATGACGACGGAAAGCAGAACGGCAAGCGCCTTGCCCTCACTAAGACGCTGAAGCGCCAGATAAACAAAGATCAGCGCGCCGCCTGCACCGAGAAAACCGAAACGCACCCATTCCGGCAGGCCGAGCGTTGGCGAAGTGCCACCCAGCATCGCCGCGATCTCCACCCCGCCGAAAGCGAGGATGAGGGCTGCGACGAAGGAAAAGGCATCGGCCAGAACTTCGGTTGCGGCATAAAAGCGTTCCGGCAGGAAGCGCACGAACACATCGAGCCGCATGGCCAGAGCGCTCTTGAGGCTGAGCGGTGCGCCGACCGCGATCATCGCCACATTGAGCCAGATGCCCAGATCTTCCGCGCCGATGAAACCGGTATGGAACAGGTATCGCAGGGTGACATTGACCAGCACCACCACAAGAAGCGTCGCCAGGATTGCGGCGGCAACCGCCCCGAGCACCGTGTCCAGGACGGCAAGCGCCTGCCCGGCCAAGCCGTGTGGACCGAAGCGCCGTTGCGCGATTGTCGTTGCCGGGCTTGCCGTCATGTTGTTCTTCTCCACTCCCGCACCATGCTCAGGAGGCCTTGGCCGAGAGGTCTCGGTCGAACAAGGTCGACCAGGTGAATTGTTTTGCCGCGGACACCTCCCGCGACACATCGAGACGTGGCAGGACCTTTTCGCCGAAGCGGAAAGCCTCTTCCAGCAATGGCATGCCGGAAAGGATAAAGGTGTTCACACCCGCCTTCTTATAGGCCTCCAGCGTGCGGATGACAGTATCCGGCGAGCCGACAATCGCGGTTCCCGGCCCGGGCCGCACCAGGCCGATGCCGGCCCAGAGATTGGGCGCGATTTCGAGATCGCGCAGGTTTTCCGGTTTCTGTCCGCCATGCATCGCCGTCATTCGCTGCTGGCCGACGGAATCCGTCTTGCCGACGAAACGCTGGTTGGCGGCAATCGCGGCCTCATCCATGCGGCCATAGAGGTCGGCGGCCGCCGCCCAGGCCTCTTCATCCGTATCGCGCACGATAACATAAAGGCGAATGCCGTATTCCAGCTCGCGGCCAAGCTTTTCCGCCCGCGCCTTGACGAGATCGACCTTCGCGCCGATCTGGTCCGGCGTTTCCCCCCATGAGAGGTAGGTCTCGACATGTTTCGCCGCAACGTCGATGGCCTTGTCCGAAGAACCGCCGAACCACAAAGGCGGCGGCTCTATGCCCTGCCCCACCGGCAAAGCGAGTTTGGCACCGTCCGTCTGGAAATATCGCCCCTTGAAATCCACGGTCTCGCCGGCGAAAAGCCGGTGCCAGATCTGCAGATATTCATCCGCCATATCGTAACGCTCGTCATGCGGCATGGTCATGCCATAAGCGCCCAGCATCTTCGCATCGCCGGAGACGACATTGATCAGCAGGCGTCCGCGCGAAAACTCCTGGAGCGTCGCCGCCATCTTGCCAAGCAGCGTCGGCGCGATCAGGCCCGGATGGATGGCGACCAGCAGTTTCAGCCGCTCGGTGTAGGAAAGCAGCGCGCCCGCCAGAACCCAGACATCATGCGCCCCGGTGGCAAACAGCGCACCGGTATAACCAAGCTGATCGTAAGCGAGCGCCAGCTGCCTGTAATAGCCGAGATCGACCTTGCGGGAGCCTTCCGGCTGCCAGGGATAAGCGCCATCGGGTGCGCACATGTACCAGAAAACATTCATCGGTCGCCTCCCGTACTGACTGATTGATGAGCCGGGCCTTGCCCGGTCTGAACCGGTAAAGAGAAATGGCCGTGCCTGTAAAGCGTATCGGCCTCCTCCTGCTGCTCGGCAAGGATATTTTCTCCGGCAGGAACCACGGAAAGATCACGCGAGCGCAGCACCTTCGCCCAGGATGTCGCGTCTCCCTCGCTGCCCGGTTCGGCGGCAATAAGGCTTGCGGCCCGGTCAATATCCGCCATGACAGCCCGGCCGACGCGGTCGAGTTCGGCAGCAATCGCCAGCCTGAAATCCGGCGCCATATCGTGGCGCGCAAGCGTCCAGAATAACGAGCGGTTGGGAATGGTGGAACCGCAACGGACAAGAAGGCTGATCTCATCATGGGTCAAAGCCTTTTCCAGGCGGGGAGACATCGTCACCCAGGCATCAACACGACCCTCCACGAGGTCTTGCAGACTGTCGCTGTCGCCGCTTTCGATCCGGGCGACATCCGAAAGCCCAAGCCCCGCCCCTTCCAGGCTGCGCGCCAGAAGATAGGTATGAAACGATCCGTCGATCAATGATATGCGCTTTCCTGCAAGATCGGCGGCGGAACGGATCGGGCTGTCGCGACGCACGAGGATCGCGCCATTGGCAGGTCTCGGTGCGGAAGCGGCGATATAGACCGCTGAAAGCCCCCGCGCATCCGCCTCTATCGGCGGCGTAGAACCGGTGCCGCCGAAATGGATGTCACCCCTTTCCAGCAGCGCCGCCGTATCGCGCCCTTCGCGATAGGCAACGAATTGCGGATCGAATTCCGCAAAAGCGCCGGGCCAGAGCCGGGCGAGCCGTAAATGCAGATTGTTGGGATGAACCCCGATTTTCATGTCGACACCTCATTTCGCAATCAATCTACTTTTTTATAGAATGTTTTCGAGAAACGTTTTGTCGATCCTTGGCCGGAAAATGAAAGAGAAATCTACCAATCCTGTAGATTTTAAAAAATGCCGGAGCCACTCCCAGCAATCCCAATCAAGCCATTGAAATCTTTTGCAAGACAATTTACTTTTTTATAGTCTGAACAATGGGCCTGCAGTCGTGACGAAACCGGTTTCCAATCTCATCTGCCGCAGCGTGGTGGAAGCGAGCGAGCTTTTAAAGCTTGTCGCCAATGCCAATCGGCTGGCCATCGTCTGTTATCTCATGGAAACGGAAGCTTCCGTTTCCGCACTGGAATATGAACTCGGCATACAGCAGCCCACACTTTCGCAGCAGCTGGCCGAATTGCGCGATGCGGGTGTCATCGAAGGCACGCGAGAAGGCAAGGCGGTGATCTATCGTGTCACCGATCCGCGTATCGTGCAGCTGGTTCTGACCCTGCGTGGTCTTTACAAGGACCTTTCGGACGTGACCGGCAGGAAAGGCAGGCGCGCCTTGCCGCTGGATGAGGCGATGTTCGATTAACATGATCGACCTTTACACCTGGATCACGCCGAACGGCCTCAAAATCTCCGTTGCGCTGGAAGAACTCGGCCTGCCCTATCGCAGCCACGCCATCGACATCGAAAAGGGTGAGCAATTCGCGGCCGATTATATCCGCATCAATCCCGCCTCGAAAATTCCTGCGATCGTCGACGATGAAAACGGCACCATCCTGACGGAATCGAACGCGATCCTGATCTATCTGGCCGAAAAGGCCGGCCGGCTTCTGCCCGCCTCTAATGCCGAGCGACTGACAGTCACCGAATGGCTGATGTGGCAAGCCGCCAATTTCGGCCCGACACTCGGTTATGCCCATTATTTCCTGACCTATCACGCCGGACAAGCCCCGTTTGCCGAGACGCGTTTTGCGGCGGATGTGGAGCGGCTTTACCGGACATTGAACGACCGTTTGAGCGGGCGGGAGTTCGTGGCCGGCGATTTCTCCATCGCCGATATCGCCATCTGGCCATGGGTCTCGCGTTTCGCACGCCACAGGATCAACCTCGACGACTTTCCAGCCGTGCAAAAATGGTATCGCCATCTCGGACAGCGGCAAAGTTTCAAGCGCGGCTACGGCATACCTTTCGCGACATCGGACGTACCGGGTCTGTAACCAGCTTCAGCAGGCCACGAGGTGACCGGGCGAGACCTCGCGGTACTCACGCGGCTTGACGGCATAATCGACGGCGCGGATAGGGCTTTTCAGCTCGTCATTGGCAGCACCACGCCGTGTGTTGCGGCGGTCCGGATCCGGCACCGGCACGGCGGCCATCAGCTTGCGGGTATAATCGTGCTGCGGATTGTCGAAGACAGCAGCGCGCGGACCGATTTCGACGATCTCGCCGAGATACATCACCGCCACCCGATGGCTGACGCGTTCCACCACGGCCATGTCATGGGAAATGAACAGGAAGGCGAGATCGAGGCTCTGCTGCAGATCCAGCATCAGGTTGATGACCTGCGCCTTGATGGAAACATCCAGCGCCGAAACGCTTTCATCGGCAACAATGACTTTCGGCTGCAATACCAGCGCGCGGGCGATGCAGATGCGCTGGCGCTGGCCGCCGGAAAATTCGTGCGGATAACGCACCGCCATATCCGGCGACAGGCCGACCCTGTTCAGCATATCGGCCACCACATCCTTCGCCTCGCGGGCGCTGCCCATGCGATGTTCCAGAAACGGTTCGGCAATCGCCGCCCCCACCGTCATGCGCGGATTGAGCGAGGCAAAAGGGTCTTGAAAGATCATCTGCACCGTCTTGCGCATTTCGCGCATGCCGCTCTTGTCGAGAGCGAGAATATTCTCGCCATTCACCACCACCGAACCGGCATCCGGCTCGATCAGCCGCATGATGGCGCGTCCGGTGGTGGACTTGCCGCAGCCGCTTTCGCCCACCAGCGACAATGTCTCGGCGGCCCTGAGATCGAAGGATACATTCTCCACCGCATGGACCCGGCCGCTGAGCCGTCCCAGCAGGCCGGAGTGGATATCGAAGCGCTTGGTCAGCTCCTCCACCTTCAGCACCGGCTGGGCGCTGGCATCGACGGTATCGGCCGGGCGTGCCGGCTCCTGCGTTTCCCCCGTGGTGGTGTTGACGATGGGAAAGCGGAGCGGCCTTTCCTCACCCTTCATCGACCCCAGAACCGGAACGGCGGACAGAAGCGCGCGGGTATAGGGATGTTTGCCGCGGTGGAAGATATCCGCCGTCGCGCCGACTTCCACCTGCTCACCACGGTACATGACGACTGTACGGTCGGCGATTTCCGCCACCACGCCCATATCGTGGGTGATGAACAGGACGGAGGTGCCCTCCTCTTCCTGAAGCGTCTTGATGAGATCGAGAATCTGGCCCTGAATCGTCACGTCGAGCGCCGTCGTCGGCTCGTCGGCGATCAAGAGTTTCGGTTTGGACGCAAGCGCCATGGCGATCATCACACGCTGGCGCATGCCGCCGGAAAAGCGGTGCGGATATTCATCGAAACGTGAGGCGGCCGAGGGGATGCGGACTTTTTCGAGAAGACGGATCGTCTCAGCCCGCGCATCGGCTTTCGACATCGGCTGATGGCACAGCAGAGCCTCGGAAATCTGGTCGCCGATGGTGAAGAGCGGATTGAGGCTGGTCATCGGCTCCTGGAAGATCATGGCGACCTCGTTACCCCTGATCCGCCGCATGGCGTCTTCGGAAAGGGCGAGCAGGTTGCGACGCCCGAGCAGGATTTCACCTTGAACCCTGCTGCTTTCCCGATCCAGCAGCCGCATGATGGAAAGCGATGTCACGCTTTTGCCCGAACCGCTTTCGCCAACGATTGCGACCGTCTCGCCGGGGCCGACATCGAAGGAAATATCACGCACCACCGGTTTCCAGTCGCCGTCCACGTGAAAGGACGTGGTGAGATTGCGGACGGAAAGCACGGCGTCTTCGGCACCGAGCGGCGCCATCTGCGGCATGGTCATGATCGTTCCCTTCTTTTCTTGTCGTTTGAACTGTTGAGGCTCGGCGTCGCGGCTGGTTTCTTGTCCCCGCCCAGGGAGAAGAAACGCGCGGCAGCCACGCGCCTACTCAATCAGGCCAGCGCAGCATGCCGTCGAAACGGTGGCGGCTGCGGTCTTCGAACGGTGTCGCAATCACCTCGTTGGAGGCACATGCCTTGTCCAGTTCCTCCGCCAGCCGGAAAGCCACGATGGTTTCCTGACCGGGATGCAGGTTGCAGGGGTCGAGATAGAAATAACGATGCTCCACCTCGTGATCGCGGGTGATGATCGGCGGATTGCCCCTGGCCAGCGCCGTCGTCAGGTCCCAGGCGGTAATGTGCGCCTCTTCGGCATCGATGATGACACGCAGCCGGTCGAGCGGATTGTTGGTCGGGTCGGGCTCGATCAGCGCCGTCACACCCGGGCGTCCATCCAGCGTGTTTTTCCAGAGGTTGAGATAACCGGTCTCCCGCTCGCGAATGCCGGTATGGTCGCGCTTTTCCCAGGCCTCCAGCGCCGCCATGACGCCATAGATGCTCTCCTTGCCGACCTTCATGCCGCGGCCGATGCCCATATTCTGCAGGAAGGCGTGGCGCACCAGTTCCTTCCTGCCGGCGACGATGCCTGAGGTGGGGCCGCCAAGGAACTTGTGGCCGGAATAGAGGACAACATCCGCGCCCGTGGCCAGAAACAGCTTCAGGTCATATTCGGAAGCGGCATCGACAATGACAGGCACGCCCTTGGCATGGGCGATCTCGACAAATTCGGAAAGATGCAGCAGGCCGTAATCGACCACATGATGCGAGACGACATAGACCGCCGCCGCCGTCTTGTCGGTAATGGCGTTTTCCATGTGGAAACGATGGGCGGATGTCGCCTGCCCGATCAGCACCACCTTGCCGCCGCCGAGGCGGATTGCCTGATCCACCGGCGCGCCGTAGCTCACCACATGCCCCATCTGCACCAGCACTTCATTTTTCTCAGGCGCGACATCGGGCAGCTTTTCAATGGCCAGCAGATTGTTGCCGGTGATCGCGCCCGCTACCGCAAGGCTGATACCGGAAGAGCAGGAGGCCGTGACGAAACCGGCTTCCCCGCCCGTCAGCCTCGCGATGATCGCGCTCGCCTTGCGCTGCAGATCGTTGATCTCGACGAATTGCGGCAGGATGGCCGCCATGGCCTGAACCGCCTCGGGAACGACGATCGACGCGCCGAGCGAGGTCATGGTGCCCGAGACGTTGATGACCGGGCGAAGGCCGATCCTGCTTCTGATATCCTCGGTCATGTCTTTCTCCTGTCCTTGCGATGCGATGGGCATCGACATATATGCCATAATAATGTAATAGCTTCTCGAAATTGATGAGGAGCCAAAATTGGACGCCCATAGACTGGACGAAACATCTTCAACCGCGCTCTCCGACGCGACGGAAAACCCGGATGCGAAGGCGGCCAAGCGCTCGCGCGTCAGCGGCATCGACCGCGCCCTTCAGGTGATTGATTATCTTTACGAAACCGGCTCTCCAGCCGGCGCTTACGCCATTGCCAAGGCCATCAGGGCGCCGCTTTCCACCGTTTATGTGATCGTCGACGATCTCGTCGAAAAGAACATGCTGGCGCGCAATGCCGACGGCAACATCTGGCTCGGCGCGCGGCTTTATCACTATGGTCTTGCCTATGCACGCTCGCTGGATTTCATGGGTGTCGCCACCCACGAAATGCACGATCTGTGCCGCCATGCCGGCGAGACGGTGCAGCTTTGCGGCCGCGACGGCGACCATATGCTGGTGCTGGCCATGGCCGATGGACCGAGCCATTTTCAGGTTGCGTCCCGCGTCGGCACCCGCGTTCCGTTGAACTGGACGGCGTCCGGCCGCCTGCTCGTCGGCCACCTGCCGGAGGCGGAGCGCCTCGAACTCTTCCGACGCTGCGCCCGCTCCTCGCCCACGGGCCGTGCGGAGATCAATCCGGAAACGCTTTCGCAATCGGCGGCGGCCGCTTTCCATGACCGCCTGTCGATACAGGTCGCCGAATCCGATTACGCCGTCGCCTGCATCGCCTCGCCGATCTGCGACAACAGGGGCGAATGCGTGGCGACGATTTCCATCGTTCTGCCGGAACAGAAGGTGCTGGCAGACGAGAACCACTATACCGAACAGGTCAGGGTCTCGGCGGAACGGATCGAAAAGCTGATGGGCTGGCGCAACCATTAAACGGTCTCACCCCTTGAGCGCGACGATGGCTTCGATCTCGACGGTGATGTTGCCCGGCAACGAGCCGAAGCCCACGGCGGAGCGGGCATGCTGCCCGGCATCGCCGAACACATCGATGAAGAGATCGGAACAGCCGTTGATGACGCTTGGATGATCGCGGAAATCGCTCACCGCATTGACCATGCCGAGCAGCTTCACCACCTTCTTCACCCGCGACAGATCGCCCAGCGCTTCATGCATGACGGCAAGCAGATTGATGCCGGTGAGGCGTGCATGATTATAAGCCTCCTCCAGCCCGATCTCCGCGCCCACCTTGCCGGCATAGAGATGGCCGTTTTCCTCCCGCGGTCCCTGCCCCGAAAGATAAAGCATGTTGCCCTCCACCACATGCGTGACGAAATTGGCAATCGGCGGCGGCGGCGGCGGCAGGGAGATGCCGAGCGCGGCGAGCCGGTCATAGGGCGAAAGATGCCCTTCTGCGTCGAGCGAAGACTGTATCACGCGAATTCCTCATAATGCCGGGACTTGTAGCCCGTCGTGTCTGCGACGGCGGAGGCGATGCCTCCACCGTTCAAGTCGGGTTCAGCGCCAGGAATAACCATGGCTGTGGCGCACCAGCTTGCGCGCCCGTGGAATGTAACGGCTGGCGGCAATGGCCTCGGCGCCGATGACCGCGTAACGCGGCTCGAACAGGCGTTTCAGGCGCGACACATCGCCATTGGAATCGGTCGCTTCCAGATCGGCATCGACAAGATCGAAAATCGTGAAATCGGCGCGGCTGCCGACATCGAGGCGGTTTTCCATATCGAGCCGGATGACGGAGGCCGGGTTGCGGGTAACGGCCTCGACGACATTTTCGAACGGCATCTCCACCGAAAGCAGCTTCGACATGGTGGTCGCCAGATCCCAGACCGGGAAATTCATCGAATGCCCATGCAAATCCGTCGAGATCGAGAAGGGCAGCAGCCCGCGTGCAATCGCCGCTTCCGCCACCTTGAAGGAAAAGGATGCGCCGCCATGGCCGATATCCAGCCGGATGCCTTCACCGGCGCAGCGTTCGGCAAGGTTGAACAGGTCCTCGTCTTCCATGATGCTGGAGCCGGATTTGCCGTTGAAACAATGGGTCACGACATCGCCGGGACCGAGAATTTCCAGCACTTCGTCATAAAGTGCGGGCGGTTCGCCCACATGCACCATCATCGGCACTTTCAGGATCTTGGCAATCTTCTTGCCGAGCTTGACCGGCGTCACACCCCAGGAGCCGGTGATGACATGGCTCGCCCGCACCTTGAGGCCGACAATATGCTCGCTGTTTTCGGCGTAACATTCGAGAATGCGATCAAGGTCGATATCCTTGATGTCGCGCAGTTCCGGCACCCGGTTGCAGGCGACAAGGCCGATGGAGCCGAGATTGAGGAAGGCCTTGATGCGCTCTCTCGAAGGCTCGATGATATATTCCCGGAAACCATGGAAATTCGCTTCGCCCGCCGAGCCGGCATCCACCAGCGTGGTCACGCCGCGCTCGGCCCCGCATTCGGAGGGGCGGATGGAGATATCGGTGCCGCCATGCCAGATATGCACGTGCAGATCGACCCAACCGGGCGAGATGAAGGCACCCCTGGCATCGATGCGCTGGGCATCCGCAGGCGCCTGCAGGGCAGAACCCACCGCGGCGATCTTGCCGTCGCCGCCGATCAGAATATCGGTCGAAGCCTGTGATGTACCCTTTCCGAAACCGACGGGTTTGACATTGGTGAGAAGAATGGGAGCTTGAAGAGGCGCTTTCGCCTGTTCGCCGGACGACATATTACAAATCCCTTCGCAGTCTTGGGTCGAGCATGTCCCGCAGCCCGTCGCCGACCATTTGCAGCGACAGCACGGAAAGAAT
The DNA here is from genome assembly GCF_044900305.1 of Agrobacterium sp. NPDC089420. Lineage (NCBI taxonomy): Bacteria > Pseudomonadati > Pseudomonadota > Alphaproteobacteria > Hyphomicrobiales > Rhizobiaceae > Agrobacterium > Agrobacterium sp. NPDC089420. The sequence continues at coordinate 117,073 of NZ_JBJDMY010000015.1, forward strand.
GATGGCAAAGCCGGGGAAATAGGTCATCCAGTCGGCCTGACCGATATATTGGCGGCCGGCGGAGATCATGGTTCCCCAGGTGGGTATTTCGGGGCTGACACCAAGTCCCAGAAACGACAGGCCCGCCTCGGCCAGCATGGCGCTGGCGAAAAGGAAGGTGCATTGCACGAGGATGGGCGAGACCAGATTGCGCAGCACGTGCCGCGTCATGATGTGGAAAGTGGAAATGCCAAGCGCTTTGGCCGCCTCCACATAGGGCAGCTCACGGATCACCAGCGTCGAGGCGCGCACGATGCGGGCAAGGCGCGGCGAATAAACCACGGCAAGCGCGATGATGACCGTCGTCAGCGACGGGCCGAGTGCCGCCACCAGCGCAATCGCCAGCAGGATATCCGGAAATGCCATCATCGCATCGATCAGTCGCGCGATCGGCGTATCCAGCTTCTGGAAGAAACCGGCAAGCAGGCCGAGCGTGATGCCGATCAGCGCCGAAAGCGCCACCACGGCGGCCCCGACCAGAAGCGACAGCCTTCCGGCATAGATGGTGCGGGAAAAGACGTCGCGGCCGAATTCGTCGGTGCCGAACCAGTAGAGTTCGCCCGGCGGCTTCAGGCGATTGACAATCGACAATTTCGACGGCGAATAAGGCGCAATCATCGGCGCAAAAACGGCAAGCAGCACGAAGACGACGAGAACGATGAGACCGGCGGCGACTGTCTTGCGCTTCAGGAGGCGCCGAATGAACAGGATGGTCGGGCTGCGCGCCGGCTGGGTGGTGGAAACGATATCGGCCATCAGTAACGAACCCTCGGATCGACCAGCAGGTAAAGCATGTCGATTGCAAAATTGATGAGCACGTAAAGCCCGGCGATGACGAGAAGCGCGCCCTGGATGACCGGGTAATCGCGCCGCAGCACGGCGGAAACGACGAGATTACCGACACCCGGCAGACCGAAGACGGTCTCGGTGACGACGGCGCCGGAAATCAGCACGGCGGCGGTGAGACCAAGCACGGTGAGGATGGGGATCAGCGCATTTTTGAGCGCGTGTTTCATCACCACCCGGCGCTCTTTGACGCCCTTGGCGCGGGCGGTGCGGACATAGTCGTCACCCAGAACATCCAGCATCGAGGCGCGGGTGAAGCGCAGGATGAGTGCAGATGAGACGAGACCGAGCGCGATTGCCGGCAAGGTCAGGTGATACATGCGCTCCAGAAAGCTCGCGCCCGGCCCGCCGTAACCCGACACCGGAAACATATCGAACCGCACGGCAAAGATCTGCATGAGGATGAGACCGAGCCAGAAGCTCGGTATGCTTGCCGCCAGCATCGCCACCGTCGTCGCGGCCTGATCCACGAAGGAACCGCGCTGGTAAGCGGCGTAGATGCCGATGGGAAGGGCGATGACGCTTGCGATCAGCAGCGAAAACAGGGTGAGGAAGAAGGTCGGCTCCGCCCGGTCGAGAAGTGCTGCGCCGACCGGCATGTTGAGAAAGATCGACTGGCCGAGATCGCCTTTCAGCAATTGACCGATATAATAGACATATTGCACGCCGAGCGACTGATCGAGGCCGAGCCTGCCGCGTAGCTCCGCAATATCCTGCGCCGAGGCGTCCGGCCCCAGCATCACGGCGGCCGGGTCCCCGGGCGTGACGCGCAGGATGACGAAGACGATGGTGACGACCAAGAACATCACCACGATCATTCCCGCAAGTCTCTGGAAAATATAGCGTATCACGTATGATGGCTCCAAAGTGCGTGATTGCCGCAACCCGGCGACGGTTGAACTGGGTTGACGATGAGTGCCGGTCATTCCGGCACTCACAATGGCAATATCGAACGTTCTCTTCCCGCGTCCGCCTTATACTCCGCCCTCATTCCTGTACTCGTCACAGGAATGAGGGCGGAGGCGAAGCAGGCACATAGGTCCGGCGTGACAGAGCGCCGGATGCAAGACCCGACGCCCAATGACCACAAGGGCGTTATTTCGTGACCGAGGCGTTCCAGAAATAAGGCCATGGAGCCGGATCGACACCTTCCAGCTTGTTGGACTTGGCCGCCACGGCATTGAAATCGCCGATCTTGATGAGCGGCAGCTCGTCATAGATCGTCTTCTGCACATTGGCCCAGAGCGCGACACGCTTGTCCGGATCCGCCTCGGAGGTGAACGCATCGACCGCCGCCTTGCGCGCCGGCGTATCCCACCAGCCCGGCGAACCGGTGGAGAGCGCACCGATCAGGGCCGGTTCCGGCAGGAAGGGGCTGTGGGTGATGTAGATGTCCCAGAGTTTCGGATCGGCGCGGCGCTGCGTCAGCGTCGCCCAGTCCACCACCTGCATGTCGACCTTGAAACCGGCAAGCTTCAGATATTCGGCGGCGACCTGCGCCATCTTGTAATGGAATTCATATTGGCGGCTGGTGAGGATGCGCAGCGGCTCGCCATTGTAACCGGCGGCTTTAAGCTTTTCGGCGGCGGCTTCCGGCTTGCCGACATTGTAATTGCCTTCGACGCCCGCTTCCGAGTGCCAGGAGAAATTGTCGGGATAATAGGCGCCGTCGAGCGCATAAAAATCCGTGCTGCCGAAAGCAGCCGCCAGCATGTCTTCCATGTTCAGCGCTTCGGCCACCGCCTTGCGCACCTCAAGCTTGGAGGAAAGCCCTTCCTTGGTGTTAAAGACGAAGACCGGGTAACCGAAGGGCTTCAGCATCAGCGGCTGCGAAGCGGATGAAGATTTCACCTTGTCGAAGGATTCCACCGGAATGGAATCGACATAATCATATTGCCCGGAAACGGCGGCCTCGACACGGGTATTTGCATCCGGAACCGGGACGAAGCGAATTTCATCGAGATACTGGTGGCGCGCGCCGCCATAACCGTCGCTTTCGCCAGTGCGGGACTTATAGCCGTCGAAACGCACGAGCTGGATATATTGGTCGGCCTTGCGCTCCTTCAGCATATAGGGGCCGGTGCCGATAAATTCGGCCATCGGCTCCGCCTGTTTCTCAGCCGGCAGGATGATGGCCGCCGAATTGTTGAAGGCAAGCAGCGAGGTCAGCGGCGCATAGGGCTGCTTGAGGGCGATTGTCACGGTTCCGGCGTCGGGCGCGGAAATAGCCTCGATGAAACCGGCCGCCTGCTTGCCGCGGGAGGCGATCTTCATCCAGCGGCCGAGCGAGGCGACGACATCTTCCGAGGTCATGTCGCTGCCATCATGGAACTTGACGCCCTGCCTGAGCTTGATCGTATAGGTTTTGCCGTCCGCGCTGATCTCCGGCAGGCTTTCGGCCAGAAGTGGCGTGACCTTCCAGCCCTTGTCGAAGGTATAGAGCGTTTCGAAAATATGCTGCGTGACGATGCCGACCAGATCGGCGGTCGAGGCCATCGGGTCGAGTGTCGGCGGCTCCCCGATCGTCGCGACATTGATAACGCCGCCTTTCTCCGCGGCCATCATCACACCCGGCGCCAGCAGAAGCGCGGCGGTGGCGAGAAATGCAAGTTTACGTCTCATGGTCAAGCTCCCAGCTCTTTGTTCCAACCTTATGAGTTCCATTATTATGTTATATGCATCTTTATAACAGAATATCTTGATAAGACGCCTTGTCAATGACCTTACCGGGCGATGATGAAATTCGGGGCCGACGCTGTGGGGAAGCCGTCTTCGGAAGAGATGGCGTGGGAAAGGCGATTGCGAAACCGCCGCGATTTCATTCGCGGACCTTCCGACGGCCATCGCGCCGACGGGCACTATTCCGGCGGGAACAACAATGAGACAACGCAGGCCGGAATTCAGAAATCTGGATATTTCGCATTTGCGAACAAAGTGCTATTGAATACCGGCAAGATCGGATTCAGACGGATATCGTCTGGCATTCGTCAATATTATTAAGTCATTCATTTCCGGCAGCCGCGTTTTTTAAGGCTGTAGAAAAAGTCGATATTCCACACCGCCGAATTTTGCTCAAAGGCGGGCCATGAATTTTTATTACGTTGAAATTATTGAGGAAATCATGAAGACGGCAATCGTGCATGACTGGCTCACCGACAGGGGCGGAGCCGAGAAGGTGCTTCATAACCTTCTTGAAATCTATCCTCACGCGGATCTCTACTGCCTTGTCGATTTCATGAACGAGCGCGACCGGGCCTTCCTTGGCGGGCGGCCCGTCAACACCTCCTTCATTCAGAAACTGCCCTTTGCCCGAAAAAAATACCGCTCCTATCTGCCGCTGATGCCGCTTGCCATCGAACAATTCGATCTGAGCGGCTACGATCTGGTGATTTCCTCAAGCTATGCGGTTGCCAAGGGCGTCATCACCGGGCCGGGCCAGTTTCACGTCTCCTATATCCACAGCCCCATTCGTTATGCCTGGGATCTCCAACACCAGTATCTGAAGGAAACCAGGCTGACGCGCGGCTTCACCTCATGGATCGCCCGCGCCATTCTTCACTATATCCGCATGTGGGACATCCGCACCGCCAACGGCGTCGACCTGATGACGGTCAATTCCAAATTCATCCGCAACCGGGTACGCAAGTGTTACGGCCGCGATTCTACCGTCATCTATCCGCCGGTGGACACCTCCCATCTCTCGCCCTCCGACCGCAAGGGCGACTATTTCGTGACAGCGTCGCGGCTGGTGCCCTACAAGAAGGTCCATCTCATCGTCGAAGCCTTCACAAAGATGCCCGACAAGCGGCTGGTGGTCATCGGCGACGGTCCGGACATGAAGCGCATCCGCGAAATCGCCACGCCGAACGTCGAAATCCTCGGTTTCGTCGGCAATGAGGAACTTCACAGATATATGGCGGAAGCCAAGGCTTTCGTCTTCGCCGCGGAGGACGATTTCGGCATCGTGCCGGTCGAGTCCCAGGCGCTCGGCACACCGGTCATCGCTTACGGCAAAGGCGGCGTGCTGGAAACCGTCATCCCGCTCGGCGCCTCCAACCAGCCGACCGGCCTCTATTTTCGCGAGCAGACACCGGAGGCGATCCGCGGCGCGGTACAGGAATTTGTCGACAATTCCGACCGTTTCGACAAAAACGCCTGCGTCGACAATGCGGCCCGCTTCTCTCGCGAACGTTTCCTGCGGGAATTCGCCGATACGGTGAATTTCGCCCTGGCCGAACGTGTCTGATCTGGTCCCGGCGGCAGCCGCATTGCTCCTTTATCGACAAACCGCGCCACGCCCCTGGCGACAAAGCGGAAAAGTTTTATAAAACAATCGATTAATCAATATTTGGATCAAAATGCAAAGAAACTGCGCGAGCGTGACAAAACTGCACTAGCGCAAGTCGACAAACGAAGAGATTATGGCGCCTGGCTGAATATTGATCGAAGATATACTGACCCCGTCGGGGAAACGTGAATATTTAGGAATGCTGCGAAACATTCGCCGCGTTGACGTACCCAAGGAACTTGAAGCATCGCTTGAAATTGTGCATATGCTGCATGCCGGCATGGAGATTTCGCAAGGCGATTCTATTGAATTGAAGTAATGCCGGTTGAGGTTTTCTTTACCGACGTGATTTAAGACGTAACTGTTTTTAATAACTTATATGATGTCCGGATTATGTCTGTTTTCTGGACGATATTCATTTTGAGGACCAAATGCGTTTATTGAATGTTTCGATTCTGCTCGCCTCTGCAGCTCTGGCAGGTTGCACGGTCACTGCCGCATCCGGACCTGATGCGGCGACAATCGAATCCAACGCGTCCGTGAAATTCGGCTCCAAGGACAAGCAGAAGACCGCAGGCGTCGATTATGCGCTCATCGACATCAACAGCGCCGTCCTGAACTATGTCGGCGATACCACCACAACAACCCTGCTCGGCAGCTTCGGCGGCGGCAAGGGGGGCGTGCCCGCATTGCCGATGGGTGTCGGCGACGTGGTGCAGGTCGCGATCTTCGAAAGCCAGGCGGGCGGCCTCTTCATTCCCAACGATGCGGGCAGCCGCCCCGGCAACTTCATCAGTCTGCCTAACCAGACCGTGGACCGCGAGGGCAATATCAGCGTTCCCTATGCCGGCAAGATCCGCGCGACCGGCCGCAATGTCGAGGATGTGCAAAGCGAAATCGAGGAACGGCTGGCCAATCGCGCCATCGAGCCGCAGGTCCTCATCACCAAGATTTCCAGCCGTTCCGCCCAGGCCTCCGTCCTTGGCGATGTCAAGGAGCCGACGAAGGTGCAGCTGTCGGAAGCCGGCGACCGCGTTCTCGACGTCATCTCCTATGCGAAGGGCCTCAGCGCCCCGAATATCGAATCCTACGTCACGCTGATCCGTCGCGGAAAGACCGCCCGTGTCAACTACAACCATCTCGTCAGCACACCGTCGGAAAACATCTACGTGGTTCCGGGCGACACGATCATGGTGGAGCGGGAACGCCGCACCTATCTCGCTTTCGGCGCGTCCGGGCTCAATGGACGTTTCGAGTTCGAGGACGCCGATCTCAAGCTTTCGGATGCGCTCGGCAAGGCGGGTGGATTGCTGGATTCCCGTGCAGACCCCGCCCAAGTCTATGTCTACCGTATTGTCAGGCGCGATCTTCTCGTCAAGCTCGGCATCAATACGTCAAAATTCACCGGCGAGGATGTTCCGGTCATCTTCCGCGCCAATCTGCGCGATCCTTCGACCTTCTTTGCCACCACAAAATTCCCGATGCAGGACCGCGACATTATCTATGTCACGAATTCCCAGGCCACCGAGCTTTACAAATTCCTGGATCTCGTCGGTTCCGTTCCCGCAACAACCGGCAATGTCGCCGAAGACGTGCTGGCAACGCGCAACGCCATCCGGGCCTTCTGATCCCCGGCCTCGCCGCGTCAACACCCAAGCCGCCCCGGAAACAGGGCGGCTTTTTCTTTCCGTCGAAATCGGCCGCGAACCGCAGCAGAAAGGAAAATGGCCTGGGCGCGTGACTTGCATGGCGGTCCGAAATACCGTTTCGCAGCATCTGTCTTCTCAGGCAGCCCGATGCGCATTGCTAGATCCGTCCCGCCCATCGATGTCCGGGGTGCGCGGACCGTCGCCACCCAAGCAGGGAACGGGAGACCGGCATGGCCTGAAGACCATCCCGGCCCTTGCGTGGCAAGGCAATCCGCGCGGGGACATTGTCGACGCCATTACAAAAGTTTAAGGTGATTTCGCAGCGCATTGGGTGTCTTGTGGGGGAAAGCTGCTCCCAAGGCTTGCCGCACATGTTCGGGAAACATGTATCGCTCTTATTATGCGGAACCGTCAGATGAAACGTTTCTGGACCGCCCTTAGCGTTCTTGCCATCGCAGCCGTCGGCGCGTGGTATTTCAAGGATCGCCTGCCGCTCGACCAAATTCCCTATCTCAAGCAATTCGCCAGCGTTTCGTCAAAGACGGAAACCGCTACCGCCGACACCCGCACGCAGCATGCGCAAAACGGCCAGCAGCAGGGCCAAAGACAGGGCGGCGGGCGGCGCAATGGCGGGCCGCCAACCGTCAGCACCATTGCCGTCGACAAGGCGACGCTGCCCATGGATGCAACGGCGACAGGCTGGGCGGTTGCGGCCGACATCACCAACATAGCCCCGCTTCAGGCCGGTCTCGTTACCGAAATCGCGGCGAAGGATGGCCAGCATGTCAAGGCCGGCGACCTGATCCTGAAGATGGATGACCGCATTGCCCGCGCAGCCGTTGACAAGGACAAGGCCAATATTGCCGCCGATCAGGCGACGCTGGATCAGGCCGAAGCCGCCCTTCAGCGCGCCGCCAATCTGGTCAAGCAAAATGCCGAAGCCCAGCAGGTGCTGGATCAGGCCAAGGCAGCCCGGGATTCCGCCAGCGCCAAGATCGATGCCGACCGCGCCGCCCTCGCCTCCGATCAGGTGACGCTCGAAAACATGGAAATCCGCGCTCCCTTCGACGGCCGGCTGGGTGATATCAGCGTCAGCCCAGGCGCCTATCTCAGCGCCGGGGTCAATATCGTGACGATCACCAGATATGACCCGATCGACGTCAGTTACCGCCTGTCGCAGCGTTACCTGCCGCAATTGCGCGAAGGTCTGGATAAGGACACGGTCGTGGATGTCGACCCGGCGGCGACAGGTGGCGAAGCCATGCAGGGCGTGCTGCGTTTTTATGACAATACCGTGGACCAGACGTCCGGCACCGTGCTGGTGAAAGCCGAGTTCAAGAATGATCGCGGTCTGTTGTGGCCCGGCCAGTCCGTCAACGTCACGACCCACTTCGTCTCGGACACGGAGATGATCGTCGTGCCGACAGTCGCTGTGCGGCCGGGGCCGAAGGGCAGTTTCGTCTATACCGTCGACGAGAACCACCGGGTTCATATGACCAGCGTGGAAGTGGCCCGCTCGAACGGCGATCTCACCGCCATTGCAAGCGGCCTGTCCGGTGGCGAACATGTGATCGTCGAGGGCCAGTCGGAACTCGCCGACGGCCAGCAGGTCGTCGAGCAGTTTTCCGACAAGGGCAGCGCGGCCGGCAATCTCGCCGCCAATGTGCCGCAGGAACAGGGTGCCGGCCAATGATCCCGAATTTCTGTATCAACCGGCCCGTTGCAACAACCCTTCTCGCCATCGGCCTTGTGCTTGCCGGTTTGGCCGGTTTCCGGCTGCTGCCCGTCGCCGCGCTGCCGAAGGTCGATTTCCCGACAATCAGCGTCTCGTCGTCGCTGTCCGGCGCTTCGCCGCAAACCATGGCCACATCGGTCACGACACCATTGGTCAAGCAGTTCGAGACCATACCGGGCGTCAGTGAGATCAGCGCCACCAATACGCTCGGCAACAGCTCGATCGTGCTGCAATTCGACCTCAACCGCGATATCGATGCGGCCGCCGCCGATGTGCAGGCTGCGATTTCGCGGGCGCAGCGGCAATTGCCGAGCAACATGACGACGACGCCAAGCTACCGCAAGACCAACCCGGCCGATGCCCCCATCTTGCTGCTGGCCGTCAACAGCAAGGAATTGCCGACCAGCAAGGTGGACGAGATCGCCGAGGACATCATCTCGCCGCTCCTATCCACCATTTCGGGTGTCGCGCAGGTCAGCATCTATGGGGCGCAGACCTATGCCGTTCGCATCGGCCTCGACCCCGCGCAGCTTCAGGCCCGCGGCCTCGGCGTCGATACCGTCACCAACGCCATCGCCCAGGCCAATAATCAGGTGCCCGTGGGCGCCCTGCAGAACGACAACCAGCGCCTGACCATCGAGGCCGATACCCAGCGCACCGATGCTGCCGCCTTCCGCTCACTGGTGGTGGCGACGAATAATGGCGCGCCCATCCATCTCGGCGATATAGCCAATGTCACCGACAGCATCGACAACACCAATGCCGGCAGCTGGTTTGACGGCGAACAGGCCATCATCCTCGCCGTGCAGCGTCAGCCGGATGCCAACACCGTCGACGTGGTGGACGCCATCAAGGCCAAGCTGCCGGCGCTTCGCCAGCAATTGCCACCCTCGGTCAATATCAACGTCATGAACGACGCCTCGACCGCCATCACGGACGCGATTTCGGATGTGCAATTCACGCTGTTTCTCACCATCGGGCTGGTGGTCGCGGTCATCTATCTTTTCACCGGCCACCTGACGGCGACCATCATTCCGGGTCTAGCCGTGCCGCTGTCGCTGATTACCGCCTTCGGCGCGATGTATGTGCTCGGCTACAGCATCGACAATATCTCGCTGCTCGGGCTCACATTGTCCGTCGGGCTTGTGGTGGACGACGCCATCGTCATGCTGGAAAACATATTGCGCCTGCATGAAAAGGGCCTGACCATGCGCGAGGCAGCGCTTCAGGGGGCGGCGGAAGTCAGCAACACCATCCTGTCGATGTCCATTTCGCTCGTTGCCGTCTTCATTCCCATCCTGCTGATGGGCGGGGTGGTCGGCCGGCTCTTCAACGAATTCGGCATGGTCGTCACCCTGGCGATCATGGCGTCGGCGCTGGTCTCGCTGACGGTAACGCCGATGCTTGCCTCCCGTCTTTCCGGCCACTCCTCCCGGCCGCCCGCCATCATCCGCTGGTTCGATGCGGGTTTCGAGCGGACGCTTCGCGCTTACGGCCGCGCGGTAAGCTGGTGTCTCTCCCATCGCCGCGTGGTTCTGGCGTCGTTTCTGGCTTCGATCGCCGCTTCGCTTTATCTGTTCGAGACCCTGCCCTCCAGCTTCTTCCCGCAGGAAGATATTGGCCGTCTTTCCGTGTCGACACAGGCGCGCGAGGATATTTCCTATACTGCGATGCGTGACCTTCAGGCGCAGGTTGCCGACCAGATCCGCAAGAACCCGGCGGTGGTGCATGTCACCTCCATTGTCGGCGGCAATTCCCGCAACCCGCTCAACAACGGCTCGATGTTCGTTGAACTGAAACCCAAGGAACAGCGCGCGCCTCTCAGCCAGGTGCTGGCGGAACTGGGGCAGGCGACATCGCAAGTGGCCGGCATCCGCACCTATATTAACCCGCAGCAGAGCCTGCGTTTTGGCGGACGCAGCTCCGCCAGCCAGTATCAGCTGGTCGTTCAGGGCCTGAATGCCGACACCACCAATGACTGGTCGAACAAGCTGATGGAAGCGATGCGCCGTGACCACACCTTCACCGCGGTCACCTCGGACGCCCAGAACGGCGCCATTGCCGCGACGATCTCCGTCGACCCGGAAAAGGCCGCCGCCTTCGGCATCACCAATGATCAGCTGCGCAAGACGCTGGAAATGTCCTTCGGCGGTTATACCGCCGCACAAATCCAGTCGACCGGCGATAGTTACGACGTGATCGTGGAATTTGACAGCTCGAAACAATGGAATGACGATTTCCTGAGCGACATCAATATTCTATCGGCAAAATCGGGAGCTCTTGTTCCGCTTTCCAACTTCGCTACCCTCACCCGCACCCAGGCGCCCGTCACCATCAACCAGACGGGCCAGCTCGTCTCCACCACCATTTCCTTCAACCTGCCGGACGGGGTGGCGCTTTCCGATGCCACGAGCCGGATCAATGAGATCAAGAGCTCGATCGGCCTGCCGCAGGACGTGTTCACCAGCTATGGCGGCACGGCGGCGATCTTCCAGCAGAGCCAGGGCAATACCGGCATCCTCATTCTGGCGGCGGTGCTGACCATCTATGTGGTTCTCGGCGTGCTTTACGAAAGCTTCATCCACCCGCTGACCATTCTTTCCGGCCTGCCGGCGGCAGCCTTTGGCGCCCTGGTGGCACTGAAGGTAATGGGCATGGATTTCTCGATCATCGCATTGATCGGCCTGCTGATGCTGATCGGCATCGTCAAGAAAAACGCGATCATGATGATCGACGTGGCCGTGGAACTGATGCGTGAAAAGGCCGAGCCGCCCACAACAGCCATTCACGAAGCCTGCGTGCGCCGGTTCCGGCCGATCATGATGACGACCTTCTGTGCGCTTCTCGGCGCACTGCCCATAGCCCTCGGCTCCGGCGCCAGCTCGGAACTGCGCCAGCCGCTCGGCATCGCCGTGGTCGGCGGGCTCATCGTGTCACAATTGCTGACATTGTTCATCACCCCGGTGATCTTCGTGGAAATGGACCGGTTCGGCAATTTTCTCACCGGTCTGTTTTCCCGCAAGAAATCGGCCGGCCAACATGCCGAACCGCAAAAGCCGGAAGGCGAAGGCCGACCCGATTCCGTTGCCGCCTAGCGCAGGCTTTCGAGGCGCTTCAGCGCCTCGGAAAAACCGGCCGCCTGCAGCTGGAACGAGACGGTGCGGCCTTGCAGATCAGGCGCCTCAACCGTCAGTGTCTTGCCCGCCTTCAGCGCCGAGACCAGTTCGACGAAAGGCGTGAAGGACACGATGCAGCCGACGGGCAGGCAGGTGCTGACCTGGACTTCCTGCAGCCGCACATTGCCGGATTTCACCGAAAACAGCCGGGTGACGGCCAGGCCGAAAGGCATGACGATGGTGCCGGACAACCTGTCCGGCATTTTGGCATCATCGAGCCGGAACTCCACCGAGACGACGAGCTTGCGGGTTTTCTCCTCAAGCTGCACCTGCGCAATCGCGCAGACCGGCTTTTCCGCTGCCGCCAGCATGTCCGTGTCGGACCCGTCCTTTTTCGCCGGTGTCGCACAGGCGAGCTGCCAGCTTCCGTGGACCTCGTGCAGCGGCTTTGCCGCCTCCTGCGCAGATGCTTCATCCACGCTCACGCCGGCGAAGAACAGGGCGGCCAGCGCTGTCTTGCACAGCATGTTTTGACTGCGCCCCATCAGAAACGGACTCCCAGTTCGGCAGAGGCGGACTGATCCAGCACCCCCGCCCCGAAAACAGCGCCATAACGGAATGTCAAAGTGGCGGAAGGGTTGAGATCGTAACGCAATCCGAGATTAAGCAGCGCCACATCCTGCGCCATCGCCGCACTTGCGACGGAAAAGCCATCACCGCCGGCGTAGAACAGAGTGCTCTCCACGACCGGATCGCCATAGGCGTGACGCCAGCCTATATCCAACGTCGCCTGTCCCAACCTGCCCTCGAATGCGATATCGCGGCTAAAGCGGGCGCCGAGCGTCGTGTAAAGCTGATCGCGGCCGGCTGGGCCGGAAGAAACGGCGGCGATCCCGCCCTCCTCGCCAAAGGCGTGTGTTTGCATGTTCACATAACTGATATTGGCATAGGGTTCGATATGCGCGAGATCGAGATCGAGATCGAAACGCCAGGCGGCCTCGGCAAAGACCTGCGTGGTGGACGCGCCATAGTCGGCAGCCAGCGTCTCCTGCAATGTCGAAAAGGAAACCCTGCGGCGGCTCTCAATATCCTGAAAGGCGTGGATAGCCCCGAGACGCAACGAGGCCGGGCCGATCACCGTGCCGGCATAAGCCGCCGCATAATAGCTGTCGACATCGGCCGAAGCGGACAGGGAGGTCTGACGGATAAGGTCGCGGCCATAACCCGCCGCCACCCCGGCGCGCCAGCCGTCCCCGAGGGCGCCATCAAGACCGAAAAGAACACCGCCGCCCTTGGTGTCAACGGCAGCGCCGTTACCATCCCCGCCGGTACGGCCACGCGACCCAAAACCGCTGGACCAGAATGTCAGCGATCCCTCGTCCAGATCGGTCGGGGCAACCCCTCCTTCCGCAAAGGCGATGGGCAGGATCGGCCGTGCATCGATGCTCTCGAAAGCATTTCTCAGCCGGTTGAGAATGACGTCACGCGTCTGGCCGCTGCGGTTGATGATCGCCATGGCGAGCGAAGGGTGGATTTCTCCGGCAAGCTCGGAGAAGGCGGATTGGGTTTCCCCCTGCTGGAGAAAAACGGCGGCCTGGTAAAGCGAAGCGCTTTCGCCCAGCGCCTCGACGGCATTGGCCGCAGCACGGGCATTGTCGGTGGATGTCGCCGTTGCCAGCAGGCCGCGATCCGTCGACACCCGGCTGAAGGAGAGATAGGTCGTGCCATTATCGGCGCTCTGCTCGACGGCCGCGCTCAGATAGACGAAATTCTCGTCAATGCCGGCAAATGCGCCGGTGATCCCGCCCGTCGCCGTCAGGATCGCATATCGGGTCTTCAGGCTGAAGGCGGAATGGTTGGCAAGCGGCGTGACGACGAGGCTCACGTCATTGTCAATGGTGATCGTCCCCGTCACGGCAAGCCTGTCGGAATTGCCGGCGGCGTCGATTTCGACCGCATAGGTCGAGCCGCTGGCAAATGTCGCATTGCCGGTGGAGGTCAGCGTGCCGATCGAATTGCCCGGCGCAAGCGTGCCGCCCGAATTGACGGTCAGGCCGCCAATGGTGCCGGAGCCGCCAAGCGTTGCGCCGCTTGCCACCGACACGGCGCTTGCAAGCGAACCGTTGACGCTGAGTTTTCCCGATGAGACGGTGGTTGCGCCGGTATAGGTGCTGTCTCCGGTCAGGAGGAGATTGCCGCTTCCGGTCTTTTCAAACGTGCCGGTGCCGCTGATGGTGTTGGAAAGCGTGCCGGCGCCATCGACGACGAGTTCGGCATTGTTGGCAATGGCGCCGGAGCCGAAGCTTCTTGCCGTCCCTTTCAGCGTCCCGCCCGCAATCATTGTGCCGCCGGAATAGCTGTTATTGCCGGAAAGGGTGGTGACGCCGTTTTCGACATCCACGCGGCCGGCCCCGGAAATATCGGCGGAAACTATATAATCGGTCTCGGAATGATTAAAAACGATGCTGCCGTCGCCGGCGCCGAACACGATCGCCTGCGCGTCCACCGTGCCAGCCGAACGGGCCGTCTGCCCGGCCGCAGCACCGATGTTCAAGACCCCGGAAGACCCCGCTGCCGAGGCGATGACGATGGTGGGTGCCGCAAGTGCAGCCCCGCCCGTCACATTCAAGGAACCGTTGCCGGCCGCACCGATGACCAGCCTATCCGTGATCGAGACGCGCGAACCGACGCCGCTGACGAGTACCGATCCGTCCGACCCTGTCGAGGAACCGACATGAAGTTCACGCGCAGCGAGCGACGCGCCGTCGATAACCGTCAAATCGCCGGACCCGGCCTGGCCGACGGTGACGCGGCCGGCGGCGGCGGAACCGCTGGCAACATAGGCGGTCACATTCGAGCCTTCGCCGGTGATCGTCAGCGTCGCGGCAGAACCGGCCATTTCACCAAGCACAACCTGTCTCGCCTGAATGCCGCCGCCGGCGCTGACGGTGACATCGGCCGAGGAGCCGCTCTGATAGCCGGCAATAAAGGTGCCGGTCATTGTCCAGTTTGATCCGCCACCGGTGACGGTGACCGACGATGCCGAGCCGCCAAGCTCGGCCACGACCCCGCCATCGCTCTCGACCGTGCCGCCGGCCTCGACCGTCAGAGAGCCGTTGCCGCCGCGGCCGATCGTGAGATTGCCGCTGCTGCGCAAAACACTGCCCGCGCCTGAAACCCCGACTGAACCGCTGCTGCCGGCAGCCGTTGCAAGAACGGTATTTTGAGCCTCGACGAGACCGCCAGCCGTAACCGTCAGCGAGCCGGTGCCGGCGGCGCCCACTTCGAGATCGCCACGATCGATTGTCCAGAACGAACCTTCGCCGTCGACCACGGCAGCGCCCGTTGCACCGGCAACGGCGCCAATGCGGGCGGCGGTGCTCCTGACTGTGCCGCCGGCGGCAATCGTCAGCGTTCCATCGCCCGCCGTCCCGGCGGGAGCGGACGCATCGCCGCCGACCTGCAGGTCCCCGGTCGTCCATGTCGAATCATCGCCGCTGACCGTCGCGGTGGCGACGGAATGACGGCCGATCACAGCGCTGCCGCTGGTGACGGTCGCAGCCGCCTCGACGGTCAGGCTCGCACTGCCTTCGTTGCCAACGATCAACGCGCCGCTGGTCTTGAGTGCAGAACCACGCCGGCTGACCGTGACGGCGCTTCCCGACGAGGAGGCCAGATTGGCAATGACAGTGGTGGTTTCACTCACGACCTCACCACCACCCGTGACCGTGAGCGTGCCGACACCGGCATCGCCGACCACCATGCCGTCCGATACGGTCCAGCGGCTGCCCGCGCCGGAGACGAGCGCGGTGCCGCTGGAACCCTCACCCTCGCCCAGCACACCTTTCTGACTGGCCAGCGTACTGGCCGCAAGGACATCCAGACGACCCAGCCCTCCGCCGCCCGACGACGGGGAACTGCTGCCGTAACCCACGAAGACGGTGCCGGAACTGACAAGGCTGGAGGCGTTGTCAAGCGTGAGCGATCCGCTTCCCGTTGTCCCCTCGCCAATATAGATATCGCCCGAAGATGCAGCACTTCCGTGCAACAGGTTGATGCTGCCGCTTCCGCTGCCGCCGATGGAGACGAAGCCGCTATTGTCCCAATGTGCGCCGGTGAAGGTCACGACACCGGAAGCCGCGCTGGCAATGCCGAGGCTGAGCGAATTGGTCAGCAGATCGCCATTCACGACCAGCGTGCCGGCATTATTGCCGCCGACGGAGACGTCATAAGCCATGGCGATGGTGCCGATCGTAACGGTCGGCCCATCGGTATCAATGACCACATCGTCGGCGTCAGTGGGCACCCGCTGCGACGTGGCCCAATTCGCATCCGTGGCCCAGTCGTCGCCGGCAGCACCGGTCCAGCTAAGGGTCTCCGCCACGGCATTCTGACCGATGGCGACGGAAAGCAGTACGGAAAAGAAACCGGTAGCGCCGCCGGCTGCAAGCCTGCCGAGCGGTGTTCTGCGCACAGGCCTTTTCGGAGAGGTCTCCCCTTCCGAAACATGGCAGAAACTACCCGACATTCGATCTTCCCCAGGGCATCACACACTATCTTGCTGATTCAGCGAATCATTTCCTTCCGAATCAAGTGTATTAAGCCATTGTGGAAGATAAGCGCCACCCATAACAGCATAAAATGCCGCTCTACTGTCGCAACAATGATGAAACGCCAAGAAACACGATGCACGATCTTGCCTCCGGCGGCGGCCGGTACGGTGTAGACGGGCGGCGCAGCGCCTTCCCATCCTGCAAAAAAGCCTTCGGGGCCTGCTTACTGCTTCGAAAACCGGCCGAATGCGCCCCCGGAAAAGCACAGCGGGTCGCCATCGCGGTGGGCGGCACGCAGGACCTCGCCGACGATGATGGTGTGGTCGCCCGCATCATGGGCCGCCGCCTGCCGGCATTCGAAACGGGCGAGCGTGCCGGGAATGACCGGCACGCCTTCATCGTTCATTTCCCAGTCGAGATCGTCGAAGGCGCGGCCGTTGCGGGTGAACCGGGCGCTCAGCACGTCCTGATCGGCGCTCAGCACATGGATGGCGAAATGGGTCGCACCGCTGAAGGCCTGATAGCGCGACGAGCTTTTCGCCGGCGACCACAGCACCAGCGGCGGATCGAGCGATACGGAGGCGAAGCTGTTGACCGTCATGCCGATCGGACCCTCCGGCGTCGTGGCAGTCACCACCGTCACCCCGGTGGTGAAAGCACCGAGCGCGTTGCGAAAGCTGCGGCTGTTTTCACCGCCGGGAACGAATACATGCTCATCGGGCATTTTGAACGCTTCAGCCACTGTCATCACGGCACCTCTTTTCCAACCGCAAGCGTGTAGAGTTCGAACCAGGTCTGACGGTCCATCGTCACGCCAAGGGCGTCGGCCGCTGCCCCGATGCGCGCGAGATTGTTGGTGCCCAGCACCGGCACGATCCTTGCCGGATGGCGCAGCAGCCAGGCGATCGCAACCGCCGTGGCATCGACGCCCTGTTCCTTGCCGATGCGTTGCAACGCGGCCAGCGTTCCACCATGCGCGCCGGAAAACAGCGAACCGCCGCCAAGCGGCGACCATGCCATCGGCGATATGCGCCGCTCCTGCAGGAAGGCCAGATCGCCATTGGTGAAGCAATCCGTGGCAAGCAGGCTCATTTCGATCTGGTTCGTCACGAGCCTGTTGCTCATGGCCGATTGCAGCAGGGAGAAATCCCACGGGCGGAAATTGGAAACGCCAACGGCTTTCACCTTGCCGGAGGTCACCAGCGCATCGAGCGCCTTGCCGGTTTCTTCCGCGTCGATCAGCGGATCGGGCCGATGAATGAGCAGCAGATCGACATGATCGGTTCCCATGTCGCGCAGCGATGCCTCCACCGAGGCATTGATATGACCGGCCGTCGTATCGTAATGTTTGACGCGGGCGGCAGAGTGGCGGCCAGCCGGTGCGACGATGCCGCATTTGGTGACGATTTCGATTTTGTCGCGCAGTCCGGGTGCCGCCTTCAGTCCGGCGCCGAGAATCGCTTCCGCCGTGTATCCGCCGTAAATATCGGCCTGATCCATGGTGGTGATGCCCTGGGCGAGGCAAGCCTCGATCTTCGCCTGCACATGGGCGGGCGAGGTGTCGGCATCGTCACCGATGCGCCACATGCCGTAAACGATGCGGCTGAGTTGCAATGTTTCAGAAAGAGCGATGCGTTCCATCAGTGACGTTTCCCGTTGCCGAGCGGCGTTGCCGGCGTTTCAGAAGGCACCCGGCCATAGGCATGCGGCAGGGAGCAGGTTTTCATCTGCGGCAGAACCTTGGTGCCGAAGTGTTCCGCCTCGTCAAGATGCGGATAACCGGACAGGATGAAGGCGCGGATACCCATCTTCTGGTATTCCTCCAGCGCCGAAAGCACCTTATCGGTGGAACCGACCAGAGCGGCGCCGCAGCCCGAACGCGCCCGGCCGATGCCGGTCCACAGATTGGGTTCGACATAACCGAACTTGTCAGCCAGTTCGCGGGCACGCGCCTGATGCGACACGCCGAGCGAGCCGCTGTCATGGGCGCGGTTGCGGATCAGCTGACCATATTCGTCATCGAGCTTCGAGACCAGATGCTCGGCATAGTCGCGCGCTTCCTGCTCCGTATCACGCACCACCATATGGATACGCAGGCCATAATCCAGCGTGCGACCATGGGCGGCAGCGCGTTCATTGGCGGCGCGCATGCGGTCCGCCAGCTGGTCCTTCGTTTCCGGCCACATCAGATAGACGTCGCATTGCGCTCCGCAAAGTTCCAGTGCGTCCGGCGAATAACCGCCGAAATAAAGCAGCGGCCCGCCATTCTGCTGATACGGCTTTGCCGGCTCGGACGAGACACCCTTGAACTGGTAGATTTCACCGTCATGGTCGATGGTGTCGCGCGTCCAGGCCTGGCGGAGGATCTGCACGACCTCGTGGCTGCGCTTGTAACGAAAGGCGCTGTCGGCCACTTCTCCGGGGAAATCGGAGCTGATGACGTTGAGCGTCAGGCGGCCTTTCAGCATATGGTCGAGCGTTGCTACGGTGCGCGCCAGCATGATCGGCTGCATCTCGCCGCAGCGGATCGCCGCCAAGAAATTGATGCGGTCGCTGATCGGCGCGCAGCCGGCGACGAAGCTCAGCGTATCCTGCCCGACCTGATAGGACGAGGGGCAGAGGATGTTGCGAAAACCGAGTTCCTCGGCTTTTTTGACGATGTCGGAGCAATGGTCGAAGCTGGAGCGCAGGCTACCGTCCGGCACGCCAAGATAGGCGTAATCATCGGAACATAAAGCGGAAAACCAGGAGACCTCGGCAGCATCGAGATCAGCGGATGTAACGGGTACGACGGTCATGCAATTCCTCCTCAAAGCCGCTCTCGTTTTTCTTGCATAACATCAAGAAATATGTAAATCAATGATGTATCAATTTTTGTTTCGCGAAGGAAACGGCATCATGAAACACACTGGCGGCAGCCTGCCGATGTATCTGCAGATCGCCGAAATGCTGGTGCGCGAGGTCGCCGCAGGCCGGTTGATCGACGGCGAAAAACTCGCACCGGAGCGCGATATGGCGGCCGATCTCGGCATTGCCGTCGGCACGCTTCGCAAGGCGCTCGCCGAATTGCAGGAGCGCGGCCTGCTGGAACGGGTGCAGGGCTCGGGCAATTACATCCGCGCCGTCAGCGATCCGCAAAGCGTCTACGCCTTCTTCCGCCTTGAACTGATCGAGGGCGGCGGCCTGCCGACGGCGGAGGTTCTGGATGTGGCCCGCCTTGCCAAACCCGCCACCCTGCCCGCTTTCGGGACATCGCCCGAAGGACATCGGATTCGCCGCCTCCGGCGCATTGCAGGAAAACCGGCGGCCATCGAGGAAATCTGGCTGGACGGCTCCTATGTCGACACGATCGCCATCGAGAACATGTCGGAATCCCTCTATCTCTATTACCGTACCCGCCTCAATCTCTGGATATCGAAGGCGGAGGACCGCATCGATCTGGGCGACATGCCCGAATGGACACCCGAGGTTTTCGGCCAGAAGCCGGGGGCGCCGGCGCCAAGGGTGCTGCGCCTCAGCCAGGCGCAGGATGGCGCGGTGGCCGAAGTCTCATGGACCTGGTTCGACCATACGGTCGCCCGGTATGTTTCCCGCATACGTTGAGTTTGATAAAATTTCGCGTGATCCACATGGACGAAGGAATTTGACGGGAGACAAGGAAGCGACGACCTGCCAAGCCACGTATTTCGCGGTTATATTTCCTTTAATCAACGACTTAATAGTTTTTGATTTCTGTCAGAAATAAAATTGATACACTATTGATTTCCTTTTTGTGAAAGGTAATATCGCAAAATCAGGGAGACAGGCGTTGAGCCACCCCACGGTATCGCCGGACAATCGGGACAGATTTTCGAAGGTGCGATACGTGGAACTTGAAGGTTGATACCGGCTTTTGTGTCCATCCGGATTTTGGACGCGCCGGTCGTGAGGAGGAAAACATGGCGTCGGTCAGCCTGCGTAAGCTGGACAAGAGTTACGGTGCGCTTCGCATCGTCAAGGGCATAGACCTTGAAATCAACGATGGCGAATTCGTGGTCTTCGTCGGCCCTTCCGGCTGCGGCAAATCCACGACGCTGCGCATGGTCGCGGGTCTGGAAAGCATCAGCGGCGGGGAGGTCATGATCGGTGACCGCGTCGTCAACCGGCTGCCGCCGCGCGAACGCGACATCGCCATGGTGTTTCAGGACTATGCGCTTTATCCGCACAAGACCGTGCGCGAAAACATGGGTTTCAGCCTGAAGGTGCGCGGCGTGAGCGCCTCGCAGGCCAATGCCAGCATCGATGAGGCGGCGAAGATGCTCGGCATCGAGCATCTGCTCGACCGTCGGCCCGGCCAGCTTTCCGGCGGCCAGCGCCAGCGTGTGGCCATGGGCCGCGCCATCGTGCGCCGCCCGCAGGTGTTTTTGTTCGACGAGCCGCTTTCCAACCTCGACGCTAAACTCCGCGGACAGGTGCGCACGGAAATCAAGCGGCTGCACCAGCAGCTTGGCACCACCATCATCTATGTCACCCATGACCAGGTGGAGGCCATGACGCTGGCCGACCGCATCGTCATCCTGCGTGGCGGCGATATCGAGCAGGTCGGCACGCCGGATGAGGTCTATAACCGTCCCGAAAGCGTCTTCGTCGGCGGTTTCGTCGGTGCGCCCGCGATGAATTTCGCCCGCGCCAAGGTCAATGGCGACCGGTTGGCATTCTCCGACGGGAACTCCCTGCCGATGGCGGCCATTCGCCCCGCGCGTGAGACCGGTCTGGAAGGACGGGAAGTCATCGTCGGCATTCGCCCGGAACATTTCGGCCCCGCCGAGGGCTTCGATACGCAGCTTGCGGTCAAGGTGCAGGTGGTGGAGCCGCTCGGTTCGGACACGCTCGTCCATTTCAGCCTCGGCGATGCGGCGCTGACCGCGCGGATGCCACCGCAGCTGAGGCCAATGCCGAACGAGGAGCTGCGTATCGGCCTCGATCCGTCCAAGGTCCATCTTTTCGACGCGACGACGGAACGCTCGATTCACTGATTGCCGGGGCAGGAATGCTGCGGCCAAAGTTTTAATAACGGGAGGAACACATGACATTTAAAACCATTCGGGGCAAAGCCCTTATGGGCGCAGCGCTCTGCGCAACCATGCTCACCTTTTCGGGACAGGCCTTTGCCGATGCCGAACTGAAGATCTTCGTTTCCAGCCAGCATCAGCCCGATGTCTGGCGCAAGGCGCTCGACCAATATGAGGCGAAGACGCCCGGCGTGAAGGTCGTGATCGAGACCGGCGGCAACACCTCGGAAATGCAGGCGCAATATCTCAACACCGTCATGTCGGCCAAGGATTCAAGCCTTGACGTGCTGATGCTCGACGTCATCCGTCCGGCGCAATTCGCAACGGCCGGCTGGACCAGCGATTTCTCCGGCAAGGACATGTCCGGCTATCTGCCGACCTATGCCGAAGCCAACACCGTGGACGGCAAGATCGTGGCGCTGCCCGCCTTCGCCGACTCGATGTTCCTTTATTACCGCAAGGACCTGCTGGACAAATACGGCATTCAGCCGCCGACCACCTGGGACGAGCTGAAGGAAGCCTCCAAGAAGGTAATGGAGGGTGAAAAGAACCCCGAGCTTCAGGGCCTGTCCTTCCAGGGCAAGGCGATCGAGGGCGCGGTCTGCACCTTCCTCTTACCCTATTGGAGCGAAGGCAAGTCGCTGGTTGAAAACGGTAAGCTGAATTTCAACAATCAGGCCGCCGTGGATTCACTGAAGCTCTGGAAGAGCTTCGTCGACGAGGGCATTTCCAAGAAGAATATTTCCGAAGTGGCGACCGACGACACCCGCAAGGAGTTCCAGGCCGGCAAGGTTCTCTTCGCCGTCAACTGGTCCTACGCCTGGACCCATTTCCAGGGCAAGGAATCGCAGGTGAATGACAAGGTCGGCGTTACCCGCCTGCCCGCCGTCAAGGGCGGCGAGCAGACGACCTGCCTCGGCGGCTGGGAATTCGGCGTGTCCGCCTATTCCAAGCAACAGGATGAGGCCAAGAAGCTGGTGGAATATCTCTCCGGTGAGGACGTCTCGAAGTTCATGGCCATCAACGCCGCCCTCCTGCCCACCTATGCCGCGCTCTACAAGGATGCCGATGTGACCAAGGCGATCCCGTGGTTCGCCGATGCGCTGCCCGTGGTCGAAACCGCCAAGGCTCGCCCCGTGACGCCGCGTTACAACGAGGTCAGCGAGACGATACGTACCACCGTCAACGGCGTGCTTGCCGGCGTGATGACGCCGGAGGACGGCGCAAAACAGATGGAAAGCCGTCTGCGGCGCGTTCTGCGTTAAGCTTCAGGCCGGAGAGCGGCATGGTTTCATGCCCTTTCCGGCCGCTTCGACGGAACAGAAATGTCGCCTGAGCAGCGCGACAACGAACCGGGCATGAACCGGTCCGATCGGGAGACGATGACGTGAATCCAGTTGCGGGAGTGGCAGGTGTGACAATGCCGGAAAGAACCATGGTCCGGGTGGACGAAAAGCAGCTGCCGCGCTGGACACGCTGGCTCGATCTCGGCGACCGGTCGCTTGCCGTGCTTCTGCTGGCGCCTGCCGCCATTCTTTTATCGCTCATCATCGTCTATCCGGTGGCGCGGCTCGTTTATACCTCGTTTTTCAGCCTGTCGCTGACATCGGGCCTGCCGGCGGAATTCATCGGTTTTGAAAACTACACGGCGATGTTCGACGACCCGATCTTCTGGGAAACCACCTGGAATACGGTTCTTATAACGCTGATTACCGTGCCCGGCGCTCTGCTGATGGGCCTCGGCCTCGCGCTGCTCGCCAACCTGCCCTTTTCCATGCAATGGCCGATGCGCCTGTCGCTGCTGATCCCCTGGGCGCTGCCGCTCTCCTTTGCCGGCCTGATCTTTGCCTGGTTTTTCCATTACGAATATGGCGTGGTGAATGATGTGCTGAACCGGCTGGGGTTCGAAGGCGTCATCTGGTTCAACTCCCCCAACTGGGCCTTTGCGGCCATCTGCCTGACCATCATCTGGAAGACATCCTCCTTCATGGCGCTGATGATCCTTGCCGGCCTGCAGACCATTCCGCGCTCGCTCTACGAAGCGGCGGATGTGGATGGTGCGGGCAAAATCCGGCAGTTCTTCGAGATCACCCTGCCGCTTCTCAAGCCCTCGATCGTCGTCGCCCTCATCTTCCGCACGATCACGGCGCTGCAGACCTTTGATATTCCTTACATGATGACCGGCGGCGGCCCCGGCACATCTACCACGACGCTTGCCATGTACATTCACCAGAACACCGTTTCCTTCCTCGATCTCGGTTACGGTTCGGCGCTCGCCGTCATGATGTTTGCGCTCTCCATGTGCGTCACCGCCGTTTATCTGCGCATCATCAGGACGAAGGACTGATCCCATGAGCACCGTTGCAAATTCCGGTCTGTCCTCGTTCTTTTCCGGCAAGCCGCTGCGCTTCATCGCCGCCTCCATTCTTCTGGTGAATGGTCTTTTCCCGGCGATCTGGATCCTTTTCACCTCGCTGAAGACGGAAGCGGAACTGACGGTCAAGCCGATCACCTGGTTTCCGCATGCGCCGACGCTGGCCAATTACATGCAGGCCTTTTCCGACCAGCCGCTGCACCTCTTCCTGTTCAACAGCTTCATGGTGGCGCTGCTTTCAACCGCGCTCACCATCCTGATTTCGGTGCTGGCGGCTTACGCGCTGGCGCGGCTGAACCTCAAATACCGGGCGCTGATCCTCTCGCTCATCATTGCCGTTTCCACCTTTCCGCTGGTGACGCTCTTGGTGCCGCTGTTCGAGATCATGCGGGCGCTCAACCTGCTCAACAGCTGGACGGCGCTGATCCTGCCCTACACGGTGCTTTCGCTGCCGGTCTGCACGCTGATGCTGGTCTCATTCTTCGAGAGCATTCCGCGCGATCTCGAAAATGCCGCCATGATCGATGGCTGCACCCGCATCGGCGCGTTGTTCAAGGTCGTTGTGCCGCTTTGCGCACCAGGCGTCTTCACCGCCGGCATTCTCGCCTTCGTCAATGCCTGGGACGAGTTCCTGCTGGCGCTGTCCTTCAATTCCAACCCGGCGCTGCGCACCCTGCCCGTCGGCATCCAGCTTTATCAGGGCGAGTTCGCCTTTCCCTGGCCGGTCATTTCGGCGGCGCTGGTGGTCGGCATCGTGCCGGTGGCAATCCTGATCGTCATCTTTCAGGAAAGGGTCGTCTCCGGCCTCACCGCCGGCGGTCTCAAGGGCTAAACAGGTACAGTCATGCAATTCGAAAAGACCAAAGACGGCTTCACGCTTTCAATCGGCGGCCGTATCCTGCTTTCCCATTCGCGTGACAACCCGGCTTTCTTCACCGGTTTCGGCAAGGAGCGGATGGACATGTATCGCGGCAATTTCGATATCGAGGACTATGTCATCGAGCGAACCGCGCTGCGCCATGCCGAACTCGATGGCGACAGCGTCACGCTCTCTTCCGCACCCGGGCAGGCCCCGCGCCTACGTCTGACGCTCGACGGTAACACCATCCGGTTGACGGCGCTGGATGAGGCGATCAACCGCCTCTGGCTGCGCGTCGTCGCGGAAACGGATGAGCATGTCTGGGGCGGCGGCGAGCAGATGTCCTATTTCGACATGCGCGGACGGCGTTTCCCGCTCTGGACCTCCGAACCCGGCGTCGGCCGCGACAAGACCACAGACATCACCTTCAAGTCGGATGTCAGCGGCAAGGCGGGCGGTGATTATTACAACACCAACTATCCGCAGCCGACCTATCTCTCATCGCGCAAATATGCGCTGCATGTGGAAACCAGCGCCTATTCGGTCTTCGATTTCCGCTATGGCGATTTCCACGAAATCGAGATCTGGGCGATCCCCGAAAGGATCGAATTCTTTGCCGGCGACCGCTTCACCGATATCGTTTCCGCCCTGTCGCTGCGGTTCGGACGCCAGCCGGAATTGCCGGACTGGGTCTATAACGGCGCCGTCATCGGGTTAAAGGACGGCGTCAACTCCTTTGCCCGGCTGGAGAAAATCCGCGCGGCCGGAACGAAGGTGTCCGGCCTGTGGTGCGAGGACTGGGTGGGGCTGCGCCAGACATCCTTCGGGGCACGGCTCTTCTGGGACTGGCAGGCCAATGAAACCCGCTATCCGCATCTGCGCCAGAAGATCGCCGAGCTTGCCGATCAGGACATCCGTTTCCTGGGTTATGTGAACCCCTATCTCTGCGTCGACGGACCACTGTTCCCGGTCGCCGAAGAAGCCGGTTATTTCGCCACCGGCGCGGACGGCAAGACGGCGCTGGTGGATTTCGGCGAATTCGATTGCGGCGTGGTCGATTTCACCAATCCGGCCGCCGCCGACTGGTTCGCCGAGGAGATCATCGGCAGGAACATGCTGGATTTCGGCCTTTCCGGCTGGATGGCCGATTTCGGCGAATATCTGCCGATCGACATCAAGCTTTCCAACGGCATCGACGCCAAGCTGATGCACAATGCCTGGCCCACGCTCTGGGCCGAGGTCAACGCGAAGGGTGTCGAAAGCCGGGGCAAGACGGGTGAAGCGCTGTTCTTCATGCGCGCAGGCTTCACCGGTGTGCAGGCCCATTGCCCGCTGATCTGGGGCGGCGACCAGTCCGTCGATTTCTCCCGCCACGATGGACTTGTCACCGTCATCTGCGGCGCGCTTTCCTCCGGCCTCATGGGCAATGCCTATCACCATTCCGATATTGGCGGTTACACCAGCCTGTTCGGCAATGTCCGGACGGCGGAACTCATCATGCGCTGGGCGGAAATGGCGGCCTTCACCCCCGTCATGCGCACGCATGAAGGCAACCGCCCGCGCGACAATCTCCAGATCGATCAGGACGAGGTGGTGCTCGCCCATTTCGCCCGCATGACGGCGATCTACGTAGCGCTCGCCCCCTATCTGAAATCGCTCTCTGCGGAGGCCGCGAGAACCGGCTTGCCGGTGCAGCGCCCGCTTTTCCTGCATTTCGAGGAAGACCGGCAGACCTATTCCATTCAGGACAGCTATCTCTACGGGGCGGACATGCTGGTGGCACCGGTCTGGAAAGCCGGCGAAACGCATCGCCTGCTCTATCTTCCGGGCGACGGCGAGTGGGTGCATCTGTGGAGCGGCGCCCGTCATGCCGGCGGTCAAGAGGTGACCATCGAAGTACCGCTTGGCGAGCCTGCGGTTTTCTACCGCGCCGAGAGCAGCCATGCGCCGCTGTTTGAGCGGCTGCGCCGCACCTGAAACGCGGCCATCAGCTTGTAAGACGCGGCGCGCTGATTGCCTTTTTGAAAAGCGCCGACATCGCCTCGCTGATGCCTTGCGAAGGGCTGACTTCGAAAAACAGCCCCGCAGACGCGCAGGCCTGCATACGCGAGCTGATTTCCGTCTGGAAGGGCTGTATCCACAGCCTGTACCAGCCATTGCCCGTCAGCGGCAGGTAAGTGGTATAAAGCACGGCGATACGGAAGCCTTTTTCCTTGAGCTTGGTGCAGAGCCTTATGTCGATCGGCTCCTGACAACGTCCGCCTTGCGTCGTTTGTTTTGTGCATTTGTTGGGCTTGTAGCTGTCGCCGACCCCATCAGACACGAAGAACACGATTTTTTCCGGCGTAGCGGAACTAGCGCCGCTGCCCGACGCTCCCATTTTGCCTTCGATCTTGGTCAGCGCCCGATCGAAACTGGTGTGCTGATCGTTGTTATACATGTGATAAGGAACCGACATCAGTTCGATGTCGCCGACCTTTTTCTTGGCCTCCTGCAAATCCGACGTGCGCGACACAACCTCAAACAGGTCCTGGTCGGGAAAGGCGTCGTCCGCCGTCTTCCCGAAAGTATAAACGGCAATGCGATATTGATCCTTGCTCTTGCGCGTGGCCGCCGCCGTATCCATCAAGCTCGCGGTTGCCTTGGCAACCACGTCGATGCGTGTGGTCGCGTTGATGCGATCCTTGGCGTCGATATCTTTGTTCTTGATCCTGAAATAGGTGCTGGCCGGATCTGACGTGCCGTCTTTCGTTGTCAGATGACAGGCGAAAGCGCATCCGATAACCTTTTGCATCGTGGCGACATCGGCCGGCGTGGCGCCGACGCCCATGGAAGGGGAATTGTCCAGCAGGAGATAGAAATCGGTAAAGGTTTCCGTCTCGTATTTGGCTGTCGCGCTGCCCCCGACAGTGATGAAATTCGTTCCGAGAAGCCGGGTGAGCGTCGTCGTCACCGAAGCTCTGAAATTGACCGCCGATTCAATGATGGTTCCACGCTTGATCACCGATACTTCAAGGGACAGGAGCTTATAATCCGCGCTCCCCCGCTGATTGCTGTGGAACAACGCCGCCGCTTCCTCAGCGCCAACGGTAATGACGCCATCGCCGGACATCGTCCTCGCCGCCTGGGCGCTTGCCGATGTATCGGCAACCACGGCGAGCGCGGCGGAATCCGCCGCCATCTGCAGATCGGACTTGATGGTGACACCGCGTGTTATGTCCAGCGCTACACCCGCCGCCCCGAAGAGCGGTATCATCAGCACTGCGCTGAGTATGGCAAAATTTCCCGACCTGTCCCGCCAGATGTTCTTCAAGTTAGCCCCCAAGCCTCTCTGAATGCCGGCAACAGCTAACGGAATGATATTGCAATATAGTTTATTGATATAACTAATCATCGATAAATTCGATATACCTCATAACCACATATATCATTCCCTCATCTGTCCGTGACCGCCTGGCATGCAAGGACGTACCGTTGACATTTTTAAAACTTGACCTACAAAACAAGCTCTTCCGAGGGGAGCACCGCACGGTGCTGAGATGGCGATGAGCCGGACCCTTGAACCTGATCCGGGTCATGCCGGCGTAGGAACGGAAACTGTCGTGCCCTTGAGGCTCAGCCCTTTCTCTTCTCCGCCTGACCCTGATCTCCGTGATTGTCACATCTGGAGAGCGAATGATGATGCTGAAACCTTCTGCCCCTCGCGCATGGTGCGTTTGCGTCTGAGGTCCGGCCCATGCGCGCCACACATGCGTTGAACGGTATCGGTCTTCTGCTCCTTCTCTGGCAGGCGGGGACATGGCTGTTTGCGCCGCCCCGTTATATTTTGCCGTCACCCGCCGATGTCGCCGCCGCCTTCCTGCGCCAGCCCGGTTTCCTGTTCGGTCAGGCCATGGTGACGCTTGGCGAAATGGCGCTGGGGCTCACGGCAGGCATCGTCGCCGGCATCGTCGTCGCCTTCACGATTGCCGCCATCCCGCGTCTCGGCCGCCTCTTCTGGCCCATGGTCCTGGTGCTGCAGGCCTTTCCCGTTTTCGTGCTCGCTCCGATCCTCGTCCTCTGGTTCGGCTTCGGCATGGCATCGAAAGTGGTCATGACGGCGATCATCATCTTCTTCCCCGTCGCTTCCGCCTTCACCGATGGCCTCAATCGCACGGACCGGGCCATTCTCGACGCCGCATCGCTGACCGAGGCGAGCCATTGGCAGATCCTCACCCGGCTGCGCGTGCCACTGGCGCTGCCGTCGCTGATATCGGGGCTGCGGGTGGCGGCGCCGCTCGCCCCGCTCGGCGCCGTCATTGGCGAATGGGTCGGGGCTTCCGCCGGGCTCGGTTTCGTCATGATCCAGTCCAATGCCCGCATGCAGACCGACACCATGTTCGCCGCCATGGCCATTCTTGCCGTTATGGCGGTACTGCTCAGGCTTATCGTCGATCGCGCGACAGCCAATCTGGCCCCCTGGGCCAAGGAAACAGAACACGTCAATTCTTTCAGATATTTACGGAGACTTTCGGCACCATGAAACGAACTCTTCTTTCCCTCGTCCTCGCAGCGGCCAGCGTGCTTGCACCCGTACAGTCACAGGCGGCCGACAAGCTGACCGTGTTGCTCGAATGGTTCGTGAACCCCGATCATGCGCCGATGGTGATCGCCAGGGAGCGCGGCCTGTTCGCCGATGCCGGCCTGGACGTGGAACTGGTGCCGCCTGCGGACCCCTCCGCCGTACCGCGCCTCGTCTCCGCGAAACAGGCCGATATCGGCGTGCATTACCAGCCGAACCTCTATCTCGACCACGATGCCGGCCTGCCGCTCGTGCGTTTCGGCACGCTGGTCGAAACCCCCCTCAACACCGTCACCGTTCTGGCCGACGGGCCGATCAAAAGCCTGAAGGACCTGAAGGGCAAGAAGGTCGGTTTTTCCGTTTCCGGTTTTGAAGACGCCATGCTGAAGCGGATGCTGGAAAAGGACGGCCTGACGAAGGATGACGTGGAACTCATCAATGTCAATTTTTCGCTCTCGCCGTCGCTGATCGCCGGCAAGGTGGACGCAACGCTTGGCGGCTTCCGCAATTTCGAACTGACGCAGATGAAGCTCGAAGGCCACGAGGGCCGTTCCTTCTTCCCGGAGGAACACGGCGTGCCGGCCTATGACGAGCTGATCTTCGTCGCCCATCGCGATCTCGCGACGGACAGCCGCCTGCCGCGTTTCCTCTCCGCCGTGGAACAGGCCGCGATCTTCATCACCAACCATCCGCAGGACGCCTGGCAGCTTTTCATCAAGGCCTATCCGAACCTTGACGATGCGTTGAACAAACAGGCCTTCTTCGACACCCTGCCGCGTTTTGCCAAGCGTCCCGCCGCGCTCGACCGCGCCCGCTATGTCCGTTTCGGCGCATTCATGCGGGACATGCAACTGATCAAGCAGGCGCCGGCCGTTGAAGACATCGCCGTGGAGCTGCAGCAGCCATGACCGGAGATCTTCCCACGGCGGCAAAGGCCGCCGATATTCTGGAGCGCGTGCGCAAGGCGCGCCCACGCGTGCATTGCCTGATGAACACCGTGGTGCAGAAATTTACCGCCGACGGCATCACCGTCGTTGGCGGCATACCGTCGATGACCACGTCACCGGAAGAAATCGAGAGCTTCGTCGCCAAGGCGGATGCGCTGACCGTCAACCTCGGTACGCTGGACGCCGAGCGGCGCAAGGTCATAAGGCTGGCGATCGAGATCGCCAGCGCATCCGGCAAGCCGTGGATCGTCGATCCCGTGCATGTCGACTATTCACCCTCGCGGCTGGCCTTCGCCCGGGAGCTCATCGCCCTTTCCCCCACCATCGTGCGGGGCAACCGGGCGGAAATGAGCCTGGTCGGGGACGTGCCGAATGCGGTGAGGATCGAAACCGGACCGGTCGATCATCTCCGCGATGCGATACGCAGCGTCAGGATCGTCAACGGCCACGCATGGATGGCGAAGGTGACCGGCACGGGCTGCCTGTCGGGCGGCGTCATCGCCGCCTTCATGGCGGTGGAAAAGGATGCCCTGACGGCAGCAGCCTCCGCCCTTGCCGTCACCGGCGTTTCTGCCGAGCTGGCCGCCAAACAGTCAAAGGGTCCCGGCACATTCGAAGCGGCGTTTCTGGATGCGCTGTCTGCAATTTCCGGTGACGACATCGTCAATCACGCGAGGATTGAGCATGAACAAGGTTGATTACCGTCTCAACGCGCTGGTGGATGCCGGGCTTGCCGATGTCGCGCCCTTGGCCGAGCTTGCTCTGGCCGCCGCACTCAATGGCGCGACCATTCTGCAGTATCGCGACAAGCACGGCTCGACACGGGACATGATCGACAACGCCCGCGCCATTCATGAGGCCATCTCCGGCACCGGCGTACCGCTGGTCGTCAACGACCGCGTCGATGTGGCGCTTGCCTCCGGCGCGGATGGGGTGCATCTCGGCGCCGACGACATGGATGCAAAGACCGCAAGGCGCATTCTCGGTGAAAAGGCGATCATCGGCCTTACCGTCAAGAACCGCGCCGATGCCGAACGGGCGGCTTCCATGCCTGTCGATTACGCCTGCATTGGCGGCGTGTTCGAAACGGTTTCCAAGGTGAACCCCGACAGGCCGGTCGGTATCGACGGTTTTTCGACGCTTCGTGCCCTGCTGAAGGAATGGAGACCGGACATGCCGGTCGGCGCCATTGCCGGTATCGACCTTGCCCGTGTACCGCCCGTCATCGCCGCCGGCGCGGATGGTGTCGCGGTCATTTCCGCCATCTTTCGGGCGGGCAATATTGCCAGCGCGACCAAGGGTTTCCGCTCTGCAATTGACGCAGCGCTGAAAGCGAGACAGCCATGACAGCCATTGCATTGACCATTGCCGGCTCCGACAGCGGCGGCGGCGCCGGTATCCAGGCCGACATCAAGACCTTCTCCGCGCTCGGCGCCTATGCCGCCAGCGTCATCACCGCCATCACTGCCCAGAACACCCGGGGCGTGACGGCGGTGGAGGATATTTCGGTCGCCACCATCGTTGCGCAGATGGATGCGGTTTTTTCCGATCTCGCCGTCAATGCGGTGAAGATCGGCATGGTCTCGCGGATAGAAACCATTGCCGCCATCGCAGAACGGCTTCGGCAGCAAACGCAGCCGGTGGTGCTCGACCCCGTCATGGTGGCGACCTCGGGCGACCGGCTGCTGCATGAGGACGCCATCGAGACCTTGCGGCGCGAACTCCTGCCGCTCGCCGCCATTGTCACGCCGAACCTGCCGGAAGCGGCGCTGCTGACGGGAACCCCAATTGCGGAGACGGAGCAAGACATTACGCGCCAGGCAGAGCTGATCCTGAGGGGCGGCGCGAAAGCCGTGCTCATCAAGGGCGGCCATGGCGATGGACCTGAGAGCACGGATTATCTGTTTGCGGATGGCGGCATGCAGACGCTTTCCGCGCCACGGGTTGAGACGAAAAACGACCACGGCACCGGCTGCACGCTGGCGGCTGCGATTACGGCTCATCTTGCGATGGGGCATGAATTGCGGGATGCAGTCGGGCTTGCGAAGGACTATCTGAATGGAGCGCTCGATGCCGGGCGGGAACTTGCCGTTGGACATGGGCGGGGGCCGGTGCATCATTTTTATCGGTGGTGGGGATAGCGATGAGAGGGCAGAGTTTGGGGCTTACCCCCTGTCCTGCAGGACAGGGGGTAGCCACGGGTTCGACGCTACCGCGCCTTCGGCGTCGCCAGCACATTGCGGATCGCGAAACTCGAATGTATCCGCGAAACCCCCGGCAGCTTCGACAGGATCTCCTTGTGAATCCGCTCGAAATCCCCCGCGCTTTCCGCCTCGCAGCGCAGGAAATAATCCGATCCGCCCGTCATCAGATAACATTCACGGATTTCCGGATATCGCCGCACCGCATTTTCGAAACGGTTGAGAAAATCCTCCGTCTGCCGGTCGAGCGTGATCTGCACGATGACCGAGATCACTTCGCCGCCCGCAAGACCGCTGGTCAGCGCCGTATAACCGCGGATAATGCCTTCCCGCTCCAGAATATCCACCCGGCGCAGGCAGGCGGAAGGGGAGAGCCCGACTTCGGCCGCCAGTTTCGCATTGCTGATGCGGGCATTCAGCCGCAGCAGACGGATGATATGGCGGTCTGTTGCATCCAGTGACGACATAGAAAATTCCAATTTATCAATGAAAATTGCGTATTTTCAAATTATATCGCATTTTCTTCGAATAATCGTCAAGAAATTCGATAATCGTTGCAATACTCTCATGGGATAAAAATGAGGGTGAACGACCATGGACATGCAGATCAGCCGCCAGCAGGCAGCCGGTGGTGCAAGCGGCCATCTGACCATCGATCTCAGCGCATTGCGCGACAATTATCTGACCCTTGCCGCCATGGCCCCCGCATCGCAGACGGCAGCGGTGGTCAAGGCCGATGCTTACGGCCTCGGCGCCGATATCGTCTCGCAGACCCTGTTCGAAGCGGGATGCCGTAATTTCTTCGTCGCCCATATTGACGAGGCGCTGGCGCTCAGGCTGCGTCTGCCGGCGCATGCGCGGATCTTCGTCCTCAACGGGCTTCAGCCCGGCAACGAGACCTCCTGCGCCGCCATGGCCGTCACCCCGGTTCTGAACTCGCTGGAGCAGGTCGCACAATGGGCCGGCCACGCCCAAAAGCTTGGCAAGGCGCTGCCGGCTGCAATCCAGATCGATACCGGCATGTGCCGTCTCGGCCTCTCCCCTGAGGAGCTTGAAATTCTCGCCTGCCGGCCGCAACTGCTCGAGGGTATCGACATCGCTTTTGTGATGAGCCACCTCGCCTGCGCCGACGAGCCGGACCATGCCGCCAATACCGCGCAGCTTTCGGTGATGCGCAAAGCTGCCATTGCTTTTCCTGACACGCCAGTCTGCTTTTCCAACTCCGGCGGTATCTTTCTCGGCAATGATTATCACAATTATCTGCTGCGCCCGGGCATCGCGCTGTATGGCGGCGCCCCCTCCGTTGCCCGCCCCAACCCGATGAAGCCGGTCGTCCGTCTCGATCTCGCCGTCATCCAGACACGCACCGTGCCCGCCGGTTCGCTTGTCGGCTACGGCGGCTCCTTCGAGGCGGCCGGCCCGACGCGTCTTGCGACAATCGCAGCCGGTTATGCCGATGGTCTGCCGCGCTCGCTGAGCAATCGCGGGGCTGCGTGGTACAATGGAATTCGTCTGCCGATTGCCGGGCGCGTTTCGATGGACAGCATCATTCTCGACATATCGGCCCTGCCCGATGGAACATTGACCCAGGGCAGTCTCGTGCAGATGATCGGGCCTGACCAGACGCTGGAAGACATTGCCGCGGATGCCGGCACGATCGCCTATGAAATCCTGACCGGCCTCGGACGCCGATACCGCCGCAGCTACAGTCAGCCGGGCCAAACCCCGGCCATCGCTTCAACATCAGTCAATCACAAGTGAGACGATCATGAACGTCACTATCCTCGGAGCCGGCGTCGTCGGCGTGACCTCCGCCTGGTATCTGGCCAAAGCCGGACACAAGGTGACGGTGATCGACCGTCAGCCGGCCGCGGCGCTGGAGACCAGCTTTGCCAATGCCGGCGAAGTTTCTCCCGGTTATTCCTCGCCATGGGCAGCACCTGGCATTCCGCTCAAGGCGATGAAGTGGCTGTTCATGAAACACGCGCCGCTGATCATCCGCCCGACGGCCGACCCGGCCGCGTGGCGCTGGATGAGCCAGATGCTGCGCAACTGCACCTCGGCGCGGTATGCCACCAACAAGAGCCGCATGGTGCGGGTCGCCGAATACAGCCGTGACTGCCTGATGGCGCTGCGCGAAGAGACCGGCATCGAATACGACCAGCGCATGCAGGGCACGCTGGAAGTGTTCCGTACCCAGAAACAGTTTGACGCCATCGGCAAGGATGTGGATGTGCTGACGGCCGGCGGCGTGCCCTTCGAGATTCTCGACCGTGACGGCTGCGCCGCCATCGAACCCGGCCTCACCCCCGCCAAGGAGAAGATCGTCGGCGGCCTGCGGCTGCCGGGCGACGAGACCGGCGACTGCTTCATGTTCACCACCGAACTGGCGCGGATGGCTGAGGCGGCGGGCGTTACCTTCCTTTATGATACCGGCATCATGCGCCCCATCGTCGAGGCAGACCGCATCAAGGCCGTGGAGACCACCCGCGGGCTGGTGGAAGCCGATATTTTCGTGGCCGCCCTTGGCAGCTATTCGCCGCAATTCGTACGCCAGCTTGGGCTGACGCTGCCGGTCTATCCGGTCAAGGGTTATTCCATAACGGTTCCGATCGTGAAAGAGGAACGCGCACCGGTTTCCACGGTGATGGACGAAACGTTCAAGGTGGCGATAACCCGGCTCGGCTCGCGCATCCGCGCCGGCGGCATGGCGGAAATTGCCGGTTTCAGCAAGGATCTGCCGGCCGCACGCCAGGAAACACTGGCCCATTCGGTGGAAGACCTGTTCGGCGGCGCGGGTGACCAGAGCCAGGCGAAATTCTGGTGTGGACTGCGCCCGATGACACCGGACGGCACGCCGGTGATCGGCGCAACGCGTTACAGCAATCTCTACCTCAACACCGGCCACGGCACGCTTGGCTGGACCATGTCGTGTGGTTCCGCCCGGGTGCTTTCCGATCTCATCAGCGGCGAAAGGCCGGAGATCGATACCCATGACCTGGCCATCAGCCGCTACGCGGCCTGATCGGCAGGCCAACTCATCCGCCTGCCTCACGCTCGAGGCGGGCGGGAAACGGTCGCCGGCACGTTCAATCCGTCACGGCGCCAGCGCATCCTTCAGCGCCAGGCCTTCCTTCATGCGAAGGTCCAAATCCGCCTCGATGTGGTCGAGATGCTGCAACATCAGCGCCCGGGCCTTTGCCGCATCCTTTGCCTCCAGCGCATCCAGCAGATCGGCATGTTCGTTGTGGCCGCAGCTCGATACGCCGGAACGTCCATAGAGCGCGATGACCAGCGAGGAGCGCGCGACAAGCTCGTCCATGAATTTTTCGAGAATCGCATTGCCGGCAAGCGATGCCAGCATCAGGTGGAAATCGCCCGACGCCTTGATCTCCGCGCGCCTTGCACTCGGGCCGCGTTCATGCTGATGGCGGCTTTCCTGGACCAGATGTTCCCGCAGCCGTTTGACCGCCGCGGGCGAGATCTTTTCGATCGCCGCATCCACGACACCGGGCTCGATCAGCCGGCGCGAGGCGAAAACCTGACGTGCTTCGTCCGGGGTGGGGTTGGAGACGAAAGCGCCGCGATTGCGTTCAGCCTTCACCAGCCCCTCATAAGCCAGCATTTGAAGGGCCGCGCGCACCACCGTACGGCTGACATCGAACAAAGTCCCCACCTCCGATTCGGACAGTTTCGTTCCCGGCGCGAGCCGCCGGTCGACAATGGCGTCGCGCAGCGTGTCGCGAATGGCCTGGGCGCGGTCTTCCTGCGACGAATCGGAATTGACGGTTATCTGGGAAAGGCTCATCGGTGTGTCCTGTTTGATCCTGAGTTCTAGCGCGAAGTACGGCCCGCGCAAACAGGGAAATGCTGGCCGCCACCGGCCCGCCACAATTCATTCAGCACCCGTTCAGCCGCCGGTCTGTATTTCTTTAACCATCGAATTTGCAACTGGCAGCGCCCTGCCACCCGGATGAAAGAACACACCATGTCGTCCTTTGCAGCTAAAACCGTTCTGGCCGTCGCCGTTGCCGCCGCCACGATCGTTCCTTTCAACACCGCCTCTGCCGATGACTGGGGCCGCCGCGACCGTCGCGATGCCGCCCTTCTGGGTGGTGTGCTCGGCCTTGCTGCCGGTGTTGCCGTCGGTTCCGCCCTTTCCCGCCCGGCGCCGGTCGATGACGATCGCGTCTATATCGACCCGCCCCGCCGTTACGAGCCGAGCTATGTCTATGAAGAGCCGGACTACCGCTATTACCGGCCGCAGCCGCAACCGGTTTATCGCCCGGCGCCGGTCTATCGGCCGCAGCCCGTCTATGACAGCCGCCCGGTTTACGGCCAGCGCGCCACCTATCGCACCATCGAGCCATGGACCAACGCCTGGTACGACTATTGCTCGCAGCGTTACCGCAGCTTCAACTCCCGCACCGGCACCTATACGGATTATGACGGCCAGCGTCATTTCTGCGTGGCGGGTTGATCGGGAATAATGGCAGCCTCGCGCTTGTTCGGAAGTGTTGCCTTGAACGCAGCGTCATCCCCGGCCTCTGCCGGGGATCCGTCTACCTGGCTTACGTTGACAGGCAGCAGATGTTCTGGACAGGTCAGGGCATGGCGGGGAACGGGTTTCCGCCCCTCGCCATAAGCCGGCCATTTCAAACAGCACCATTCTTCACGTAATCCGCCCGGTTGATGCCGTGGCGTTGCAGCTTGTCGTAAAAGGTCTTGCGGGCAATACCGAGCGTTGCGATGGTTTCCGTGACGTCTCCATTCGATTGTTCCAGCGCCTCGCGGATGATCTGCGCCTCGATCGTATCCATGCGCTCCGGCAACGTGCCGGCGGCGGAAATAGCGGATTGCGAAGCAGCAGGGGTTGCCGGCTCCGTCTCCAAGCCCAGCACCACCCTTTCGGCAAAATGCCCGAGTTCACGCACATTACCCGGCCAGTCGTGATCATAGAGGCGGCGAGACACCGCAGCGCCGATCTGCGGCACCGGCATGTTGAAACGGTTGGCGGCCTTGGTGACGAAATGGGAAAACAGCAACGGAATATCCGCCTTGCGTTCGCGCAGGGGCGGTATCGACAGGGTCACCACATTCAGCCGGTAATAAAGGTCCTCGCGAAAGGTGCCGCGCTCGGCCGGATCGCCGAGATCGACCTTGGCCGCCGCCACCACGCGGATATCGACGGACCGTTCCTCATTTGAACCCAGCGGCGAGACCTCCCGCATTTCCAGAACCCGCAACATCTTCACCTGTACGGCAAGCGGCATGCTCTCGATCTCGTCGAGAAACAGCGTCCCGCCGCTCGAATGTTCGATGCGGCCGACGCGTTTTTTCTGCGCGCCGGTAAAAGCGCCCTGTTCATGGCCGAAAAGCTCGCTCTCGATCACCGTTTCCGGCAGCGCGCCGCAGTTCAGCGCCACGAAATTGCCCCGGGAGCGCTTCTTGCTCCAGCGGTGCAGCGCCGTCGCCACCACTTCCTTGCCGCTGCCGGTCTCGCCCGCCACCAGCACATCCACATCCGTATCGGCGATGTGTCGCAGCGTGGTGCGCAGGCGCTCCATCGCGGGCGTCTGGCCGATCAGCGGCAGATCGTCCTCCGCCTGCCCCGCCGCCCGGCGCAACGCCCGGTTTTCCAGCACAAGGCGACGCTTTTCCAGCGCCCGCCGGGCACTTTCCACCATACGTTCGGCAGGAAAAGGCTTTGCGATGAAATCATAGGCGCCGTTGTGGAGCGCATCGACCGCCATCGGCACGTCGCCATGGCCGGTGATGAGGATAACCGGCAGATCGGCATCGATCTTGCGGACCTGTTCGAAAAACTCGAGCCCGGTCATGCCGGGCATGCGCACATCAGTGATGACGACGCCATCGAAATCCTCATTCAGAGCCGCAAGCGCCTGCTCCGCCCGGGAAAAGGAGGTTACCGGCAATCCGTCGAGCTCCAGCGTCTGCACCATCGCCTTGCGCAGCTGGGAATCGTCGTCCACCAGGAATATGGTTCCAACCGCCGTCATGTCATGCTCGCTTCAGATATACGGAAAAACATGTGCCCGCTTCGCTGCTCGCCACCTCGATACGCCCGCCGTAATCCGAAGCAATATCGTTGGAAATGACGAGACCGAGGCCGAGACCGCTTTCCTTGGATGTGTTAAAGGGCGAAAAAAGCTGGGCGCGGATGGCTTCGGCAATACCGCCGCCATTGTCGCTGACCGAAAGAACCACCATCTCGCCGTCCTCGCGCACACGCACTTCAACAAGTGCGTTGTCAACAGTTTCAATAGCTTCCAGTGCATTTTGCAGAAGATTGATGAGAATCTGCTCAAGTCGGATTCGGCTGCCAAGCACCTTGAGGTCCTGGTCCGGCAAGACGATATCCAGCGCATCCATCTGCCCGGAAAAACGGCTGCGCAACAACATGACCGCACCTTCGATGACAAGCTTGAGACTGACCGGCTCCGCGGCGGTACGGCCCTTGCGGGCCAATATTTTCAGATCGCCGGTAATGGTGCCGATGCGCTCGGTCAAGGCCGCGATGTTTTCGAGGTTTTCGGTCGCCTCGGATATGCGGTCGCGCTTCAGAAGCGTGCGGGCATTGTCGGCAAAGGCGCGGATCGTCGCTACCGGCTGGTTGATCTCATGCGCCACGCCCGCCGCCACCTGCCCGAGAATAGAGAGGCGGTTGGCCTGCACCAGCTCGTGCTG
Source organism: Agrobacterium sp. NPDC089420 (assembly GCF_044900305.1). NCBI lineage: Bacteria > Pseudomonadati > Pseudomonadota > Alphaproteobacteria > Hyphomicrobiales > Rhizobiaceae > Agrobacterium > Agrobacterium sp. NPDC089420. The sequence goes on from NZ_JBJDMY010000015.1 coordinate 156,000, forward strand.
CACATTGCGCAATTCGCCGGCGGTCTTTTCATGCAGGGCGATTTCGGCCTGCAGATGATCACGGGTCCTGGTCAGGTCGCGGGTCCGCTCCTGCACCTTCATCTCCAGCTCGGCGCGGGCGCGCTGTTCCTCTTCCTTTTCCCTGAGCGCCTTCTGCCTGCGCCATAACCAGAGCCCCGAAAGCGCCATCAGCGGCATCAGCGTCACCAGCGCCACCACCCTGCCCTCGCGGATAGCGGCGTTCAGCGCCGGCGCGACGGGCTGCAGGTAATGCAATGTCCATGAAGTGGTCGGCACCGGCATCTCAAGCTTGAGATAATCGCCGCGCTCCCGCCCCGGCTCGTCCACACGGATGAGCGCAACGCCGTCTCCCGAGGACCGGGCAAGCCGGAAAGGCAATGTCGAGAGCGTCTCATTGCCGAATTGCAGGCTTTCGGAAATGATCTTTCGCCGCGCCTCATCAATCGGCGCAACCGTCTTGAAGCGCCATTCCGGTACGCTGGTCATCAGCACGACGCCGTTCCTGTCGACCACATAGACCGGCTTGCCGCCGATATTCCAGTCCGCCTCCAGCCTGTTGAATTCGACCTTGGCGATGACGACGCCAAGCGGCCGCCCATCGGCGGCATCGATACGGCGGGAAATATAAAGGCCCGGCCGGCGGCTGACATTGCCAAGCGCGTAATGTTCGGACATGCCACTCTTCATCGCCGCCTGAAAATATTCGCGGAAGGCATAATTGGAGCCGACGAAGCTGTCGGCCTGCCGCCAGTTGCTGGAGGCAATGGTCAGTCCGGTCGGCCCGGTCACATAGATGACAGAGGACTGCGTGCCTTCGATCAGCCCTTCCAGCTTTCGATTGAGCCGGTCGAGGGCTGGAGCGCCGCCGCCATCAAGCGCAGCGGCAAGATCGGGATCGCCGGAGAGAACCAGCGGAATGGCGCGCGGCCGTTCCAGCGCGACATTCAGCAGCGCGATCTTCAGTTCGGCATCGGTGGCGGCCTCCAAACCAGCCGTCCGTATCGCCTGATGCCGGGCAAATTCATCGGCCACCAGCAAGACCCCGAGGCTGGCGAGCAGCCACAGACCGGCCAGCGCCAGCCATTGAGCCCGCCGCCTCGCATGGGAATGAAGTTCCTGATCCTGATAGGTCATGAGGACAATTGTGCGGATTTACACACAAACCGCAAGAGCGCCTGTCCGAGATTCCACACAAACACCATGACGGCCGCAAGGCAGCAATAAAAAGTATTTTTTAAATCAGTCAGTTACGGCAAATAAGCAAATCTGGCATGCGTATTGCACATGACTCCGCAATCGGCGTGAAGCCGTCAACGTCACGGCGAACCCGGGAGGCCAATAAAGGCAGGGTGAGGCCGAGGAGGAAAATACATGATCGATACGACAGCCGTGGCCGCAGGCCACGCCAAATTGCCATTCTACAAGCACCTGTATTTTCAGGTTCTGGTCGCCATCATCGCCGGTATCGCGCTTGGCCATTTCTATCCGGCCTTCGGCGAAGAACTGAAGCCGCTCGGCGACGGCTTCATCCGCCTCGTCAAGATGATCATCGCACCCGTCATCTTCCTCACCGTCGCAACCGGCATCGCCGGCATGAACGACATGAAGAAGGTCGGGCGCGTGGCCGGCAAGGCCATGATCTACTTCCTGGTGTTCTCCACGCTCGCGCTCATCGTCGGCCTCATCGTCGCCAATACGGTACAGCCGGGCGCCGGCATGAACATCGATCCCGCCACGCTGGATGCCAAGGCCGTCGCGACCTACGCCGACAAGGCCCATGAGCAGACCATCACCGGCTTCCTGATGAACATCATCCCGACCACCATCGTCGGCGCCTTCGCCAGCGGCGATATTCTGCAGGTGCTGTTCTTCTCGGTGCTGTTCGGCGTCGCGCTCGGCATCGTCGGCGAAAAGGGCAAGCCCGTCACCGACTTCATGCATGCCCTGATGTACCCGATCTTCAAGCTGGTCGCGATCCTGATGAAGGCCGCTCCCATCGGCGCTTTCGGCGCCATGGCCTTCACCATCGGCAAATACGGCATTTCGTCCGTCACCAACCTTGCCATGCTGATCGGCACCTTCTACGTCACGTCCTTCCTGTTCGTGTTCGTCGTTCTCGGCGCCGTCTGCCGTTATAACGGCTTCTCCATCGTCGCCCTCATCCGCTACATCAAGGAAGAACTGCTTCTGGTTCTCGGCACCTCGTCTTCGGAAGCCGCCTTGCCGGGCCTGATGAGCAAGATGGAAAAGGCTGGCTGCAAGCGCTCCGTCGTCGGTCTCGTCATCCCCACCGGTTACTCCTTCAACCTTGACGGCACCAACATCTACATGACGCTGGCGGCTCTCTTCATCGCGCAGGCGACCGGCATCCACCTGTCCTTCGGCGAACAGATCCTGCTGCTGCTGGTGGCCATGCTTTCCTCCAAGGGTGCGGCCGGCATCACCGGCGCCGGCTTCATCACGCTTGCGGCAACGCTGTCCGTCGTGCCTTCGGTTCCGGTCGCCGGCATGGCGCTGATCCTCGGCATCGACCGCTTCATGTCGGAATGCCGCGCGCTGACCAACTTCGTCGGCAATGCGGTCGCCACCATCGTCGTTGCCCGCTGGGAAGGCGAACTGGATCAGGACCAGCTGGACCGCGTCTTGAGCGGCAAGGAAGAAATTTCCGGCATCGCGGATGTAGATGCGCTGCCGGGATCGGTTCAGCCCGCGGAATAATACGGCCTCCCAAGGTCCGGCCTGTCCCGGCTCCGTCCGGACAGGCTCTCGCATGAAGGCCGGCGCGTCGTGATCGATACGCCGGCCTTTCCTCGTTCCGATATATCTGCGAAGAACAGTTCTTATCGCCCTGCCGATGCTGTGAGCCGGGCAGGACCGATTGGATGCATGGAGGCAGCCCACATGAAAAACCTGTTTCTCGCCTGGCAATTATGGGCGCTGCTGTCGGCGGCCTTTGCGGCATTGACGGCGATCTTCGCGAAGATCGGCATCGAAAACGTCAATTCCGATTTCGCCACCTTCATCCGCACAATCGTCATCCTCGCCGCCGCCGGCCTGATGGTCTACATCACCGGAAACTGGCAGCAGCCTTCCACCATTTCGGGCAAAACCTGGGCCTTCCTCGTGCTTTCAGGTCTGGCGACGGGTGCATCCTGGATATGTTACTTCCGGGCGCTGAAACTCGGCGACGCCGCCCGCGTCGCACCGATCGACAAGCTGAGCGTCGTCTTCGTCGCCGTCTTTGCGGTGCTGTTTCTGGGGGAAAGGCTGTCACTGCCCAATTGGCTCGGCGTGGTGCTGATCGCCTGCGGCGCCGTGCTCGTGGCCTACAGGGGATAGGGCAGCGCCGTAACGTCGGCACGACGCCCCGTCCATCCCCCGCCACCCCGGCGCCCGAACAGGGGACAACGCGACCAAGTCACTGATCGCGAAGCCCTCTTCTTACCGCGCAGACGCAGGGTGGCCGTATGCCGGCCCATCCTCGCGCTTGCTGCAGGGACCGGCATGGCGCAGAGGAGGCGTTCGGCCCCTCTCGTCAGCTCTGCAACCAAAAGGATGAGAGCCGTCAGCCCCGCGCGGCCAATGCATTGTCAAGGCCGCGTTTCACCCCTGCAAACAGATCATCGATCTGCTCGGCAGTGATGATGAGTGGCGGGCAGAAGCAGATGGCCTCACCGATCGGCCGGGTGATGACACCCTCCGCCTCGATGGCGGCGGCAAGGCCAAGCGTCGTATCGCCGGGTTTCAGGCCATCCCATGGCTTCACTTCCAATGCGCCGATCAAGCCGATGCCGCGCGAGGAATGGATGAGCGGGTGATCGGCAAGCGCTTGCAGATGATCGAGGAACCTGCCTTCCAGCCGGGCGACATTGCCAACCAGATCGCGCTCCTGAATGATCTTCAGGTTTTCAAGGCCCACCGCCGTCGCGACCGGATGGCCGGAAGCGGTGTAACCGTGACCGAAGGAACCGATCCGATCGGATTCGTCGGCAATCGGCTGGTAGAAACTGTCGTTCATGATGATCGCCGAAAGCGGCATATAGGATGAGGATATCTGCTTGGAGACCACCAGCACGTCCGGTGCTATGCCGTAGGTCTCGCAGGCGAACATCTTGCCGGTGCGGCCAAAACCGCAGATCACCTCGTCCACGACCAGCAGAATGTCATATTTCTTCAGGATCGCCTGGACGCCCTCCCAATAACCTTCCGGCGGCAGCAGAACACCGCCGGCGCCCATCACCGGCTCACCCCAGAAGGCGGCAATGGTCTCAGGACCTTCGCGAAGGATCAGATCCTCCAGCTCCTTCAGGATGCGCGCGGTGAAATCCGCCTCGCTTTCCCCCTCCTTTCCGAAATGCACATAGGAGGGGCAGGCGGTATGCAGCATGCGATCCAGCGGCAGGTCGAAACTCTCATGGTTGCGCGGCAGGCCGGTGATCGAGGCGGACGCGATCGTCACGCCATGATAGCCCTTGATGCGGCCGATGATCTTTTTCTTGTCCTTTTTTCCCAGCGCGTTCGAGCGATACCACACCATCTTGGCGACCAGATCATTCGCCTCCGAGCCGGACGAGGTGAAATGCACCTTCGACATCGGCACGGGGGCAAGCTCGATCAGCAGTTCGGCGAGATCGACGGACGGGCCATGCGTCTTGTAGGAAAAGGTGTGATAATAGGGCAGCTTCTGCATCTGCTTCGTCGCCGCCTCCACCAGCCGCTTTTCCCCGAAGCCAAGCGCCACCGACCACAGCCCCGCCATCGCCTCGATGTAGCGCTTGCCGCTGCTGTCGGTCACATAGATGCCCTCGCCGCTTTCGATCACCAGACCGCCGGTCTTTTCGAATTTGCGCAGGTTGACATTCGGGTGCATCTGATAGGCGATATCGCGTGCCTCGACGGAATTCGGCAGGATGGTCATCGATTATGGCTCCGTTCGGTTGGATGGGCTTGAAGCGTCAGACGTGCTGGCCGCCATTGATGTGAATTTCCGCGCCGTTGATGTAGCTCGATCGGTCCGAGCAGAGGAAATAGATCGTCTGCGCCACCTCGGCGGTGGTGCCGAGCCGGCCGAGCGGCACCTGCGCTTCCACCAGTTCGGCGGTTCCGGGAGACAGGATGGCGGTGTTGATTTCACCCGGCGCAATGGCATTGGCGCGCACGCCGCGCGGGCCGAATTCATGCGCCAGTTCCCGCGTCAGCGCCGCAAGCGCTGCCTTCGATGTGGCATAGGCCACGCCGGCGAAGGGATGCACGCGCGAGCCGACGATGGAGGTGACATTGACGATGGAGCCCCTCGCCGCCTCCAGTTCCGGCAAAAGCGCGCGGGCAAGCAGGGCCGTCGAGACGAGGTTGACGTTCAGCACCCGCGTCCAGATATCCGCCGTCGTTTCCATGACGCCGAGACGGCCTCCGCCTTCGCCCTTCGGCGAAATCCCGGCATTATTGACGAGCGCCGCAAGCTTTCCCTCCGGCAGGCGGGAGCGCACCTCGTCCGCCAGATCGCCAATGCGGGACAAATCCTCAAGATCGGCCTGAATATGGCTTTCCCGCGCGGATGGCCAGCGGCATTCCTCGGAGAAAGCTTGCCGCGAGACGGTGAGAATCCTCCAGCCCTTTTCCTGAAACAGCTTGACGGCGGCATGCCCTATTCCGCGGCTCGCGCCGGTCAGAAGCATGTAAGGAACAGCCATGTGAGAACTCCTGTGCCATGCGGGCCGTTGGGCCGGCCACGCATTCCGCCCGCATGTTAGAAGGTTACAATCAACGGACAAGGGCTTTTTTGTCGCGGCGCGACGGTCGGGACCATGCCGCGGGCTAATCCGATTTGATGCTGACCTTTCACCCGAAGGGAATATTTGAAGCCGGCCATTTGCCCATAGAATGAAGCCTCCCGAATGTGTGATCGGTATTGGGAGGGGACGAATGCGCATCGACATCATCGACACGGACGCCGACTTCGCGGCGATCCGGCAAAACTGGGACGCGGTGTTCATGGCCGACCCCCACGCCCGGCATTTCCTCTCCTGGGGCTGGCTCAGGGATTATATGCCGCGCCGCAGGCGCTGGTTCATTCTGGCGCTGAGGGAACGTCCGGAAGGCTCGCCCTATGTGGCGTTTTTCCCGCTTCGCATCGTCACCGAGCCGGACAAGAAAACCGGCCGTTTCCATGACAGTATCGTCATGGCCGGCAATGCGGCGGCGGACTATACCGGCTTCATCACCCTGCCCGAATACGAAAACCACGCCGTTGCCGGTTTCTGTTCCTATATACGCCAGCAGAACTGGACAGAACTGAAGCTCGATTACCTTTCCGGCCCACCGGGACGGCGTGACGCGATGATCCGCGCGCTTCAGGGACCGCTCGTCATGTTCCGCGACAACATGCCGACCAACCCCTACAATATCAACAATTGCATCTGCCCGGTCGTGACCCTGCCGGACACGTTCGACGGCTATCTCGACAGCCATATGAGCAGCCAGACGCGCCAGAAGCTTCGGCGTTTCCTGAGAAAGGTGGAGGGCGGCGAGGAATATCGCATCACTTTCGCGACGAAGGAAACCATCCGGCGGGACATGGACATCCTTTTCGATTTCTGGCGCATCCGCTGGGCGCCGCACAAGGGTAAGGAACGCACGGAACTCCTGATCGGCGCGACGCGGCAGATGCTGATGGACGTCCATATCCGCGGCGACCTGGAAGTGCCGGTGTTGTGGTACGGCGACCAGCCGCTGGGTGCGCTGGCCAACATCATCGACCGGCAGAAGATGTCCGTGCTGTTCTACATCACCGGCCGCGACGAGAACTGGAAGACCCCTTCCCCCGGCCTCGTGCTGCACGGCCATTGCATCCGCAGGGCCATCGAACAGGGTTTCAGGACCTATGATTTCCTACGCGGCAACGAGCCCTATAAATATTTCTTCGGCCCCGAGGAGCACAAGCTCAGCTGCACGCTGTTCCGCAGCCGCTCGGGCGACAATCTCGGCGGCAGGCTCCACCCGCGCAGCATCCGCTTCGTTTACGAACAGGCCCTCAAACTCTACAGGACCGGCAAGAAGGCGGAAGCCAATATCGCTTTCCGGCAGGTGCTGGCCGCAGCACCGGACCATCTCGGCGCGCAATTCGGGCTTGCCAATCTTGCCTTCGACCGGGGCGAGTTCCGCGAGGCCGAGATCGCCTTTCTCGGTCTACTGGCCGCCGGCCAGGAACCTGTCGTGCTTTGGCTGCGCATCGGCGAGGCTCGACTGGCGCAACAGCATTACCACGAGGCCTCCGAAGCCTTCCGCCAGGTGACCAATCGGGCGCCGTTCCACCGTGAAGCGCTCTACAAATGCGCCGTGGCGCTGATTGCCGCCGAAAGAACGGTGGAAGGTGCGGAAATCCTCAACAGGCTGCAGCACTACCATTCGGACGACGCGGCCCATCTGGAATATGCCGAAAAGGCAAGGGTGGCCCTTGCACGGCTGGAGATGGCCAAGGCCAAGGTCCCACTGCCGGCCGATGTCGTCACGCTCTCCGTCAAACCGAAAACGACGGGCAAGCGCTGGCACCCGCCAAAGGTTTTGCATTGAAGGCAATGACCTGTAAGTTGCGGCGGGAAAAACCGGCCGGCCGACTTGCAAGGACTTCTGATGTTTCTGACCAACAAGGACATGCTCGACCTCATCGAGCTTCGCCATGACCTGCATCGCCATCCGGAAATCTCCGGTGAGGAGAAAGAAACGGCACGGCGCATCCGCGCCTTCCTCGGGCCGGCAAGACCCGACCGGCTGCTCGCCGATCTCGGCGGCCACGGCGTCGCCGCAGTCTATGACAGCGGCAAAAGCGGTCCCTCGATCCTGATCCGATCTGAGCTCGATGCGCTGCCGATCCATGAAAAGAGCGTCTCCGAACATCGCTCCCGCACCGATGGCAAGGGCCACCTCTGCGGCCATGACGGCCATTCCACCATTCTGACGGCGCTGGCGCTGGGCCTTTCCCGGCAGCGGCCGGAGACCGGCCGCGTCATCCTCTTATTCCAGCCAGCGGAGGAAACCGGCGCAGGCGCCGCCGCCGTGCTTGCCGATCCGCATTTTGCGGAGATAAAACCCGACTATTCCTTTTCGCTTCACAACCTGCCGGGCCTGCCCTTCGGCCATGTCAGCGTCGTGGAAGGGCCGGTCAATTGTGCGTCGCGGGGCGTCAAAATCCGCCTTTCCGGCAAGACGGCGCATGCGTCCTCACCGGAACACGGCGTTTCTCCGATGCGGGCGATAGCCCAGCTGATGCCGGCCCTGACGGATCTCGGCTCCGGCTTCCCGCCCGACCCCGATTTTTCGATGGTGACGATCACCCATGCCGTGATGGGTGAGGCCGCCTTCGGCATTTCTCCGGCCGATGCGGAAATCTGGGCGACGCTTCGGACACTGACCGACGACCGGATGGAGAAGCTCTGCGCGGCTGCGGAAGCGCTGGCGAAAACCGTGGCGGACGCTTGGCAACTGACGCTCGACATCGCCTATGACGATATTTTCCTGCATTGCGAAAATGCGCCGGAGGCGGTCGGCCATATCCGGCGCGCGCTCGACGAGGAGAAAATTTCCCACGATTCAGAGGCTTTGCCCATGCGGGCCTCCGAGGATTTCGGCCGTTTTCGCACCGTCTCGGCATCGGCCATGTTCTTTCTCGGCGCCGGCAGGGACTATCCCAACCTGCACAACCCCGATTACGACTTTCCGGACGCGCTGATCGGCATCGGCGCGCGCATCTTCATGCGCATCATCCGCAACCTGACGGACGCGCAATAGCGGCGGGCGGCCTTTCGCCAGCCGCCATCAACCGCCCTGCGGACCGTTGCTGGGCCGCGCCGCACGCACGGCCGCCAGTCCCTTGATACCATCCTGATTTCCGATGGCTGTCAGGCTTTCGAAAATCTGGGCGGCCTCGCCGTAACGGCGCATTGCCAGGTAGGAATAACCACGCAGCACCATCAGGTCGGTGCGCTCATCGGCCAGCCGCGCCCGCTGGTCGAGCAGGAGAAGCGTTTCCGCATAACGTTTCGACTGGAAGGCGGAAACCGCCCTGTCGGCCAGGATCGAGACCTGCAATTCGGTCGCGCGCGGACGATCCATGCGCGATTTCGTCGCCGAAACGGCGGCATGGTCCGTCAGCCCCATGCGCAGATAGGCAAGGCTCTGGCCATAGGCCGCATCGCTTTTGACGGTCGACTGGCCGCCGGCAATGGCGGATTCGAAGGCCTTCAGCGCCTCCGCCGGCCGGTTGGTCTCCATCAGGCACCAGCCAAGATCGAGCGCCTGCTGCGGCGGCAGGCGCTGCGGATCGGGATAGGCCGCACAGGAGCGCGGACGCGACGCGGCGGTGGTTTCCCTTTGCGCCTGCGCCGGGCGGCGGGCCTGCTTGCGCGAAGGTTCCGGCGCGGGCTGCTGGACAACAGGCTGATTGTACACCACCGCCGTTTCGCCCTGCGGCGCAAGCGCCGTCGCCTGAGCGGCCGCAGGAGGTACGGTTACGGGAGAGACCGTCTGCCCGGACTGATCCACCATCCGCGCTGTTCCCACGTCGGCGATGCGCTGCGAGCGGCTGGCCCATTGCTGCTGGACGCCCCGCAGGCCGGCCAGATTGCGCAGGTCATGATAGCTCAGCGCCATGCCATAGGCCGAAGGCTCATCATCGGGCTTCCAGCCAAGCGCCGTGCTGAACCATTGCAGGGCCAGCTGGCTCTGCCGGAACGCAAGCGAATACCAGCCGAATTGCTGCGCGGTCGCCGCATCCTTGCGCGCCACCGTCTCGGCGGCAATGCGCTGCAGCACGTCCGGCGGCAGCGCAACGGGCGGCTCGAGAGCCAGGAGATTGGCCGTCGCCGCAAGATAGGTCGCCAGCGCATCATCCGACGCCGTCCGCCACTTATACATGACGTCTTCGGCCTCACGCGGCTCGTTGCGGTCGATCAGCGCCAGCGCCAGCCCCTGCGAGGCTGAAGCGCTATCTTCTTCCTCCCGCGCCTTGCGGAACCATTTTTCCGCCTCCGTCATCTTCTTCTGACGGATATTGTACCAGCCCAGCAACAGCGCATCGCTTGCAAGCTTGTCGGTCTCGGCAAGCCTTTCAAGCCGCATCAGATAGGCGGAGGCAACGGAAACGCCTTCTTTTTCGCCCGCCTTCGCCACGAACTGCCGGGCAAGATCGTTCTTCACCGGTTCGAATTCCAGCTGACCGTCGGCACCGGGTTTTTCCTTGGCCAGCAGTTCGTCCATCATATCCGCCGGCAGCAGCGCCGATGCCTTCTGCACGGTGGCGAGCCTGTCGCTCGCCACCGTGCAATTGCCGAGAATGTACAGATAGACGTCGCGCGCGCGCCCCATCCGGTCGGTATTGGCAAACGCGTCGGCCACCCGCCACAGGACGTCGGCCTCGCCACAGGTCAGCAGGCCGGAATTGCCGGCGGCCGTATCCACCACCGTCTCATATTGCTTGAGATCGGACGCATTGACGAGCCGCTGGCGGGCTTCGGCAAGTGAAAGCATGCCGGTCAGATTATCGGGCGGCTGCCAGCCGGGCTCCGCCTGCTGCCGGTCGGCGATCGCCTTTCTCACCTCGGCATAGCGGCCATCGGTATAAAGCTGCCACATCGCATCGAGTTTGGGATCGCCATTTTCGGGAATGGCGAGAGGATCGGCGGGCGGCGTCCAATTGGGGTATAATGTGCGCAGCCGGGCTATCTCGGCCTGCAGGCGCTGGGTATCGCCCCTTGCCGCGAAATAGCGCAGTGCACTGAGATCGACGTCGGGCATATCGGACGATGCCGGCGCTGGCGCGCGGGACGCCGGTGCCTGCGCCGTCACCGTTTGCGGCTGAGCGGCCTGTCCGCCGCTCTGCATTGCCGGCCGTGCGTCGTTCGCCGGCACCGTTACCGGCGGCGTCGCGGGCTGCGTCACCTGCGCCATCTCGCGGTTTTTGACAAAGGCGTTGATCTGCGCCGGATTGGCCGCCGCCGGAGAAATCCGCTGCGCCGCGCGGTTGTCCCCCACCGCCGATGTATGCACGTCAGACACCCGCCCGAGAATGCTGTCTCGCCAGTGGAAGGCGGCGAGCGCAATCAGCAGCAGGATGAGAGCCGAGGTCGACAGAGGCTTGTTCATCGGCATTCCCCGTTATTCCTTGCCAGAAACGACAATGCCAGAAGATGCAATGTGGAAGGATAATAAAGTGTTGGCTGGAAGCTTTTAAGTTCGGCTGGAACGGTGGCGCGGCCGGCGACACAGGCTGCCAGCGCCGGAATGATGCGATAGCCGGGGTCCGACAGCACATCCTTGACCGCACCGCTCTTCAGATCGAAGGTGCCCGCCGCACCGCTTTCCAGCGCCATGCCGTCTTTCAGCCGCGCAAGCAGGTCCGGCGATCCCATTTTTGCGCGCGCAAGATAAAGCGGTATACGCACCGCATTGTAGCCGAATTCCGGCGGAAAACCCGCTGCCGGCTGCGGCCTGGTCTTCACGGATATCCAGTCGGCCGGCAATTTCCTGTCACTGAAGGCGAATGCGCCGATCTGCGCCAAACCGTCATCGGCCAGCGACTTCCAGAGCGGTGATGGCGTGACCAGATTAAGCACCGGGAAGGCCTCGAAAATCAGATAGGAAGGATTGACCACCGGACCATCCTCGCGGTCATCCTCGCCGAAACCGCTGGCGGCCGGCAAAAGCAGCGTTCGCCCGCCGCGCTGCACCACGGTCTTCCTGAGGATGGCGGATGCGATGGCTGCGGATGCCTCGGCATAATCCTGCCGGTTCCACTGGCCGGCGGCCAGCGCCAGCGCATAGGCGATCAGTATATCGCCATCGGTGGCATTATTGATGTCGGTGACATGCGGCCGGGTGCGCGGATCCCATTTCCACGCGGAGAGCCCATCGTCGCGAACCAGCAGCTCGGTGCGCGTAAAACTCCAGATCAACTCGAAATCGGCGATATTGTCGGAAAGCACGGCAAGCCACATGCCATAGCCCTGCCCTTCGCTATGGCTGATATTGCCGTTGCCGGTATCGATGATGCGTCCGCCGGGATCCAGAAAGGCGCTTTTATAGGCGGACCATGCCTCCGGCGATACCGACGCAGCGCGGCCGGCGGAGAGGCTCACAAGCAGAGCCATCACCGACAGGCAGACAATGCCGGCAAGTCTCGAAATACCGCCCGTCATCGGTGCCGCCCCATCAGGCGCAGCATCACGAAGGTGGCGAAGCCCAGAAGCGACACGAACCCTATGAACGCCAGCGAATACGACAGCACATTGGAGGATAGCCAGTTGGCGGCAATCAGTCTCCAGTTCGAGAAGGAAAACGGCCCCGTGACGTAAAAATAGGGCCGTTCCACCTCGACTGTCTCGACCTTTTCCGCAGCCGTATCGTAAGCGGCAACCCGTCCGGTCACATCACCCCAACGGTTTTCGCGCGTGATTGCCGACATGCCGTCGAGAAGCTCCGCCGATGTCGGCGCGGCGGCAAGCGTCCAGACGCCGTCACCGGAGGGGCTGAGCCCCTGCGCCAGCATGAAGGAGACATTGGCGGATGGCGCGTAGGGCTGCTCGGCCGCCGGCAGGAAACGAAGCGTCTCCGAACTCAGGTCGAAATTGCGCTTCATCCAGTCCTCGAAGGACGAGACCTGCCCCTCCCAGACGCCGCCATCCACCCGCTGCCGCCAGTCGTTAAAGAGGGTTTCGCTGTTCTGCGCCGGCGGCTGGACGCCGGTTCCGACTTTCCAGGATACCTGGCTGGAAGGAACGAGATTGAACTGACTGATCAGCGCCTGCGGAAATTGCGAGATCGTTCCGACGAAGAGCGCGTCGCGATCGCCGATCACCAGCGGTGAGGCAACGGTCTCGACATTGATCGGGTGTCCGGCAACACTCGCCAGCCGGCTGATGAGCGTTGCAGCCGCCGACATGGTGTCGGTATCGAACCGGTCGAGCGAGAGCGCCACCGGGCTTTCCGCAGCCCTGTAGGGCTGGCCGGCGCCGGCCATCGCCGCAAGATCCGGTTTGCGGCCGATCCGGGCATAATCCGGAATATGGATTTCGGTGGTGTCGAACAGGGCAAAACGCGGCGTCGTGCCGGCCGGCGCACCGGGCGCGCAGGCCTGATCCTGCGCCGTCATCAACACCGCTTCGATCGTTATCTTGTTCGGCCCCGGTTTCAGGTGCCGCATCGTGACGTTGATGGGCAGATGCCGGAAAATGCCGCCGCCATTGTTGGAGATCGGCACCGTCGACGCGATCTGGTCATTGACGTAGATATCGATATGGCTGCCCGGCAAGACCTGCGAGGAATAGGCCGCATCGAGCAGCAGCGAGGCCTCGCCATAGGCCGAGGCATAAAAATCGGCGGGCATGCCGATATAAAATTCGTTGCGGAAGCGACGTCCGCCGAACTCGCTGCTTTCGAGCCCCAGTTCGGAAAGCGCGATACGGCGATCCGACAGGATGAGCGGAACGTCCGGCGAATGCCAGCTGCGCGTCGAAAAAGTCGTTCTCTGGGCGCCCGGCGCCCGCGAGATCGACGAAAACAGCGTCTCTATCGCCGCCTGCACCGCCTGCGGGGTGGGGCCGCTGACAAAAAGAGGCGAGAGGCCGCCCGGCGCGGCAGTGGCAAAACCGGCGAAGGCGCCGGCCGATGCCTCGGGCGGCAGCGACCCCGCCATGCCGGCCAGTTCCCGGGCGGTGCCCACAAGCACCGTCAGCGTTCCCGCCCGGCGTTCTGCGGAAGGGGCCGTCACGAATCGGATCGTCTGATTGGGCATCTGGGTTCTGAGCGCCAGCGCCTGCGACAGGCGCAGCAGTGAATCCGCAAATGCCGGATTGCCAAGCCCCGGCGCGACAATCTCGATCAGGGTCGTGGCCTTGCCGTCCGGTCCGGTCGCCTGGATGTCGTCTATATTGGCAAAGGCACCGGCGACATCGGCATTGAAGCTGATATAGGTGTTGGCCGGGTTGACGTCGGTCCACAGATCGTAGGTGGACTGGATCGTGCAATCGGTCCTGTGTCGCTGCAGCACGCCAAGCGTGACGACATTCGCCCCGACCTGCAAAACGCCGGGCGGGATTTTCAAGGAAACATTTCCCTCGCTGTCGGGCGCTTCGATCCGCGCCGCATCCAGCGGCACGTTGTTCAGGCTGACCTGAAAATTCGAGCTTTCGGGCGCAACCACGATGGCGTTCTGATAGCCGATATTGAGCGCAACGGCGGCATTCACCTGCTCTGGCGTCAGATAGATCCCCCATTGGCGCCGGTCCATCTCACCGGAAAGGCTGAGCTTCTCATAGGGCAGGATATAACGGCGACGGCTATCGGCAGCCGGAGAGGACGATTGCGCGGGCGCGGGTCCGGCCCCCTCCTGACGCGCAGGAACGGTGACGGGCGGCGCAGGCGGCACGACCGGGCGCTGCGGCGGTTGCGGCACCGGTGCCGGCTGAATCGCAAAGGGCGGCTGAGCGGGTGGCTGGGCCGCCGCCGGCGGTGGCTGGCGGGACGCGGCGGGAGGAAGGACGGGCGGCGACACTGGCGCGGACGGCGCCTGGGCGGGCCTTTCCGGCGACATGTCGAAAGGCGAGGATTGCGCCATCGCAGCGGCGGCGACACCCCATATCAATGCTGCCAAAGAAGCCCTGATGATGTTACAGCCGGTCATTTTACAGCTCCGGCAGGTTTGGCGCTTCGGGCCGCGGGCCGCAACGCGCGGGCCAGATAAAAAAGGCCGCGCTGCGTCTGGAACAGCGATATGGCCAGAAAGATCGCCGTGCCGCGGATCAGGCCGGGGTTCTTGCGGCGCACGCGCTGGAATTCGCTCCATTGTTCGGAATTGGCGAAGATCAGGTCGGCGATCAGACGGTGGTCGACGGCGCGTTGCGGCGAGAAGGTGCAGCCGATCGACATGAAACCTTCGCCACGCACCGTCCGGACCACGTTGATGGGCATGGTCTCCGGCACGCCTTCGCTATGTGGCTTCACCTTCACGATGGCCGTCGTGTTCTTTTCAACGGTCGTGGCGCTGTCGAAAAGATTGATCAGCAGGCCGTGTACCGACACGTTGTCGATGGAGGCGGGCACCCAGGTATCACTGCCCTCGAGCTTCACCTCGCAGCGCCGCTTGACCGTGATGCGCCGCGATGCCGACTTGTCGCCACGCTCGGAGACGACACCGAGCGCACAGCCTGCAAAGATGAGGTTGAGCAGGTTCCAGCCGCCGACGACGAGTGTAACGTCGGCCTTGTAGGGCTCGCTGTAGATGCGCCAGGCGGCAAAGGCCATCGCCACCACCAGCAGCGCGAAGATGACGAAGAAGGGACGGCTGATTTCCGAAAGCCGCGCCTCGGCGATGGATTCGTCCTTCGCCGTCACCTTGAAGGTCGGCTTGCCCGGATTGAAGATCACCGACACGACGGCTGGCAGAAGGTGCACCGTCTGCACATATTCGTAAAGTTCCGAAATCCACGGCCAGCGGAAGCTGCCATAGAGATAATTCTGCATCATCAGGTTCACGAGCATATAGGCGGCCGTATAGGCCAGGAACTCGCCGCCCGAGGCCACGAAAATCTGAAGATCGAAGAACAGGTAAAAAAGCGGCGCGAACAGGAAGATCGTGCGCGGAAACGGAAAAAGCCAGAACAGCGTCGATGACATGTAGCATAGACGCTGCGTGAAGGAGAGACCACGCTTGAACAGGGGCTGGCGAAAGATCAGGATCTGCATCATGCCCTGCGCCCAGCGGCTGCGCTGGCCGATGAAGCTTGCGAACGTGGCCGGCTGCAGCCCGGCGATCAGCGGCTTGTCGACATAGATGCTGTTCCAGCCGCGCGAATGCAGCGCCAGCGCCGTCTCGCAATCTTCCGTGATGCTGACACCGCTGAAGCCTTCCGTATCCTGCAGCGCCTCGCGGCGCAGCACGGCGGCAGAACCGCAGAAGAAGGCGCCGTTCCACTTGTCGAGACCACGCTGGATGATGCCATAAAACATCTCGTTTTCACTCGGCATCGTCTCGAAGGTGCGCAGATTGCGCTCGATCGGATCGGGATTGACGAAGAAATGCGGCGTCTGCACCAGGAAGAGGCGGGGATCCTCCTCGAAATAACCCACCGTCTCCAGAAGGAAATCGCGGGAGGGCGCGTGGTCGGCGTCGAACACCGTCACCAGTTCACCCGTCGAATGGGCGAGACCATTGTTGAGATTTCCCGCCTTGGCGTGGACGTTTCGCTCACGCGTCAGATAACGGACCTCAAGGTCCTCGCACAGCTGCTTCAGTTCCTCGTGGCGACGCTGCGCGGCCTGCGCCTCGACAATATTGCTGGCATTGCGCTTCTGCACCGAACCACCGTCATCCAGAAGCCAGACCGTGAACCGGTCGGCGGGATAATCCATGTTCTTGGCCGCCGCAAGCGTATTGGCCAGAAGCTCCGCATCTTCGTTATAGCTCGGCACGAAGACATCGACGGTCGGCCGGTAATCCGGCGATCCGGGCCTTGTCTTGCGCGACGGCAGCGGCATCGACACGATGACAAGGCTGAGGCCGAGCATCAGCACGCTGTACATTTCCGCGAGATAAAGCAGAAAGCCCGGAATGAAATTTTCAAGCTGGTTGACAGGCGGCAGGGTGCTGGTGGTGCGCCAGTAGACGTAACGCAGAACGATGGCCGTGCCGAAACCCAGCGCCACCAGACGCCAGGCCCCCTGCCCGTTGAACCCTTTGATCGTCGCAAGAAGAATGAGCGAGATCGCGGTCGCCACCAGATGCGTCTGCAGGCTGACCGGCATCGTGATGATGGCCAGAACGCAAAGCGACACAAGCAACCAGACAATGACTGTGATGGCCTTGTTCATCCAGAAACTTTCCGTTCTCTTCCCCGTCCGGCGTTTCGGCCCGGAACTGCCGCTCTAGTTTCCCTGATCATCTGCATCCCGGAGCCGCCCCCGCACCGGTGAGACAGGCTGGCGAAGGAATGGACACCTGCGGAACCTGCGACGATGGGAGCCCGCTCTGCGCCGGTCCGCTCTCGGCGCGCCGGCCGGCCGCCGCCGGTCTTGCGGACTGGGCGGGCGCGCCAGCCAATGCGGGCGACGGAATAGTGACGGATGCAACGGGCGGCAGCGGCTGAGGTTCCGGCTGCGCGGGCGCAACGGCGGCAACGCGGCGGGCAGGACGGACCGGCACGCTGGCCGTCACTTCGCCGCCGGGCCGCATCGGCACGTCGTCCGCCCTGATGGGATAAACCGGCTGTCCCGGCCGCCCGAGATTTTTATCCACCGCCTGCGGCGTGCCGTATGGGTTCCAGCTCTGGGACGCATAGGTGCCGGTGATGGTGTAATTATACATGACCGCCAGAAGCCGCTCGACGCTCGCACCGGACTGGCAGAGACGCAGCCGCACCTTGATGCGCCCGAGATTGCGGAAATCCTGCCGCATGCTTTCCGGCGAGCGTATATCCTGCCAGCCATACAGGCATGTATCGCCGCCCCGGCCGCTGCCGGCGGCATAAGAAAAGGCGCCATAGCTGTTTTGCAGGTAATTCGCCGACATGGCGATGGCTTCACCCGGAAATTCCGCATGGATTTCCCGCGCGACGGAGGACGCCCTGAAGCCGGAGAACGCCAGGGCGTCACGATCCGTATCACCGGCCTGCTGCGGGCCGAAAAACTCCGCCTTGATGTAGTTCTGTCCGGGTGTGGCAGCCTCGGACCGCAATATCACCTGCTGCGTAACGGCATTGGAATAGGTGCGATTGACCACGGTGACGATCTCCGGGCCGCCGGGGGGCGGGAAAATCAGCGCCTCGGACGGCGATAACATCTGCGCGCCCCCGAAGGAGCGAACACCCGCGGGAGTATTGCAGCCCGAAAGAACCGCAATGGAAAACAGCAATGAAGTATAGGCAGAAAATTTCACTGCCCTGCGCCCCTTTATTTCCCCAACGCCGCCCAGGTTAAAAGGAGACCGAATCACGAATGACCAGACCATTGTTACGAAATACGTGAGGATTACGAATAAGCAATCTCAAATTTCCGTTGTAATTTCTGATACTTTATGGCTATCGAATCATCCGCGCCTCGGCGCAGGCACAGCATCGTGCCGGAACCAATCGCGGCGCCACGGGTTCGTTCACCGTAGGATCGATAATTTTTACGGTTGCAGCGCAATATGTCCCATGGTCTATTTGCCCCCATAATTACGTATTTTTATTGGTCTATTTTTTAATTCAGCTGTAAAAACAGAGAGTTGAGGCATGACAGTGCAATTTCCGAGCATCGGGCAAACGCTTGCCGAGGAGATCGGGACCCTACGGCGATGGCTTGATGAGGACGCCCTGCCTTTGTGGTGGGAGGCGGGTTCGGCCCGCCCGGATGGCGGTTTTTACGAACGTCTCGGCCAGGACGCCAAACCGGTTTTTTCCGATGACCGCCGTGCCCGCGTGCAGCCGCGCCAGGCCTATTG